>CAPOAR010000033.1:0-30698 GCA_948670295.1 uncultured Oscillospiraceae bacterium
CCGGCGCGGGCTACCAGCCCCCCGGTGTGGAGCCGCCCCAAAATATGAAGACAGATTTCCGCGCTTGACCGCGCTTTGTGCTAAAGGAGTATTGCTATGGGTATGATCGGCACCTTTGACGCCTTCACCACCGCCCGCCTGGGTATCTATGCCGCCCAGCACGGACTGCGGGTGACCGGCAACAACATTTCCAACATCAACACCGCGGGCTACACCCGCCAGCGCATCGACCAGGTGAGCCTGAAAACCGGCGCCAGCGACATGTACCGCTCCACCTATGACAACCACGTGGGTAACGGCGCGCTGGTCACCGGCATCAACCAGATCCGGGACCCCTATCTGGATATCCGCTACCGCAACACCTCCTCCGACGTAGGCTTTTACGACACCATGCTGGGCGGCCTTCAGCAGATCGCCTCCATCCTGGATGAGGTGGGCAAGGGCGAAAACGGCGGCGACGGCCTGCTGTATGCCGAGCTGATGAAGCTGTCCACAGCCCTGCGTGAGCTGGAGAGCAACCCCAACAAGGATAACGACAATCTGACCCGGGCCTCTGCCGAGGCGCTGGCCAGCCTGTTTCGGACCTACGCCGACAAGCTGGATACCCTGAAAAAAAACACCCTGGAGGGTTTTGAAAAGGACATCAGCTCCGTTAATGAAATCCTCACCAACATTCGCAATCTGAACGAGTCCATCCGGGACAATGAGCTTCAAGGCGACAACGCATTGGAGCTGCGGGACGAGCGCAACCGCCAGATTGACGCGCTGTCCGAGTATATGCACATCCGCGTGGAGTACAGCATGGAGGACGCAGGCGCGGGCAAGCAGGTGGAAAAGCTCACCATCCGCCTGGGCAATTCCAACCCGGACCCCACCGTCACCACCGACAGCTCGGTGCTCATCGACGGCCTGTTCGGCACCCAGGTTTCCGTGAAGATGGTGCCCAAGGCCAACCCCGACTACGATGCCAAAGATCCCAACAGCTTCCAGTACCTGAAGCCGGACAATACCGGCACCAACGACCCCGATGAGGCCGAGCAGGTGTACGATGAGAACTACATCCTCCAGCTGGGCAAGCTGGTTGACCGGCGCGGCAAGGAGTGGGAGGGCAGAACCTCCGCCTATAAGGAGCTCACGCAGGCAGAGCTTCTCAAGCCTCCCTATAACATGGTTTTGGGCGAGAAGGCCGCTTTCAGCTATAAATTTACTCCGGCGGCGGGCGCTCAATGGGCAGATGGCGAAACCTTTGAGATCGGCGGCAAGATCTTCACCATCGGCAAGGATATACCCCTCACCGATGCCAATGATCCCAAGGCAATGGCTGCATTCCTTGCCCAGAACCTGGGCGCCGTCAACCCAAATTATAAAGTCTCCATTGATCCTAATGACCCTACCAACCTGCTGTTTACTGCAAACAAAACCGGCAAGGTAGATCCCGCTGACGCACCCACGATAAACGTTAAAAACGATCCCGATGGCAAGCTCAATTTCGGCGCCATGAACACCATAAATCAAGGCGTAACCGGCAAGGCCCCCACGTTCCCCGCTCCAACTACCACCCCCAACCCCGACGGCACGGAAACCATCGTCAGCTACATCCAGAGCGTCGGCAAATACTACGAGGTCACCACCCAGGTGGAGCACACCGACGAAGTCACCCTGGACGACAACGACCTCCACGGCTCCCTTCAGGCCACCCGGGAGCTGCTCACCGAGGCCGGTTCCTTCGCCACCCAGGACACCGTGGCCAATGTGGACGAGAACGCCGGAATCAAGCGGGGTATCCCCTTTTACCAGAAGTCCCTGGATCTGTTGGCGCAGAAGCTCGCCACCGAGTATAACAAGCTCAACGAGGGCGTCATGCTGGATCAGGACGGCAATGAGGTGGAGTCCATCACCGGCACCATCGAGTTTTTGAAGTCCCTGGGCGTGACCTTCCACGAGGCGGGCAACTCCAAGGGCGGGTTTGGCGACGGCTATTATGTCAACGCGGATGGGATTTTTGTGGGCACAACCGAGCATCCTGTCTGCGTGCTTGACCAAGCGCAGCTGAGCGTGAACGACACGGTCCAGGAGGCGGTCAAAAAAATCCGTGGGGCCGATCCCACGTTTGCCAATGGCATCGACATTGACGACCCGGCCAATGAAGCCCAGCTGGCCGGCCTTTTGAAGGACTTTATGAAGGCCCATGGCGTCAATTCCGACAATGCGGAGAAGGAAACGGTCACCCTGACCAAGCCCATCAAAATGGGCGGGCCGCTGTTCAGCAACCGCAACGACGGAGACGACACCACCGGCATCACTGCCTCCAACATTTCCGTCTCCCACAGCTGGTCCACCGGCGACGTGCGCATTGTGCCCAAGTTCGAGGTGCTCTTTAACGGCGAGGTGACGGACTCCACCCAGAACGTGAACGTCGGCCACATGCTGGCCCTGATTGAAAAGTCCCTGGTGTATAATCCCCAGGACCTAGTCCCCACCGCAGTGGGCACCAAGCTGTTTCAGGGCTCCTTTAACGACATGCTCAGCGACTCGGTCACCACCCTGGGCAATGACCAGCGGATACAGACCTCTAAGCTGAATACCACCTATACCTCCCTGATCGACCTGGATACCAGCCGGGAGGGCGTGTCCGGCGTGGACCTCAACGACGAGACCATGAATATGATGCAGTACCAGAAGGCGTACTCCGCCGCCTGCCGTCTGATGACCGCCATCGACGAGGCGATTGACCGCCTGATCAATAACACCGGCATTGCCGGACGCTGACGCAAGGAGGTATTCATAATATGATTCGAGCCACCACCGGCGGCGTTTTGAAAAGCTACCGCCGCAACCTGATGAATTCCTTTATTGCCAGGAATAAAGCTCAGGACACCGTACTCACCCAGCGCAATTTCAACTCCTATGCCGAGGATCCTACCTCCGCCGCCCGGGCGTTCAAGCTGCGCAAGGCCCGCATGACCGTGCAGAGCCAGTATTCCGTGTGCACCGACACCCACAAGAAATTCCAGACCGGCTGGAGCAGCCTGGAGGGCATCAGCAAGCTCATCGACACCGAAACCGCCGAGCCCATGAAGACCCTTACGGGCACCACCCTGTCTATGCTCAATGACCCCACCGGCGACGCCCGGGAGCAGCTCACCAAGGTTCTGGACCAGATCTCCCAAACCATCGTCCAGAACCTGAACCAAAAGTACGGAGAGAACTTCATCTTCTCCGGCGCGGACGGCCATAACGTCCCCTTTGAGATCAAGGATGACAAGCTGTACTACCGGGGTGTGCCCGTGGACGCCGCAGTACCCAATGTGGTAATGGACGGGGGTGCGCCCATGGGGATTGATCCCGCCACAGGGCTGGTGGACGCCAACGGCACCACCTATGTGAAGGACCCCGCCTCCTCCCTCGTTAAGAGGAGCACCTTTGACGCCATGGACCCTGCGGACCAGCCCAAGATTTTGAAGCAGAACGCCAATCCCGGAGATCCCCAGCGCTTCAATGAGAACGGTGTGCCCGACCCCAACGGCGAATATTACCTCAACCTGGATCAGGCCGAGACCATGACGAAGGAGGAATATGAAACCGCCGTCAGCGACGCCGAAAAGCTCAAGTACCTGATGAACGAAAAGCAGTTCGTGGATATCGGCCTGGGCTTCCAGGAAAACGAAAACGGCCAGCTGATTGAGTCCAGCGCCTATAACGCCGCCCTCAACGGCTTGACCTTCATTGGCTACGGTCTGGACGCCGACGGCGACCCCAAGAACATCTACTCCCTGGTACAGAAGATGAAGGAGATCAGCTCGCGGGTGAAGGACGGCGAGAAGTGGACCGATGAGGATTATGACGAATTTGACGGCCTGGTGAAGAAGCTGGAACGGGCCTCCTCTGAGTTCAAGACGGAGTTCACCAATATGTCCGCGGGCACGCAAAAGCTGGAAAACAATGTGGAGCTGCTGGAGGACAACTTCTATAACCTCCAGGAGCAGTATGCCGACATTGAGGACGTGGACATGGCCGACGCCCTCACCTCCTTCGTCTGGGCTCAGTACTGCTATAACGCCGCGCTGAAGGTTGGCAACAGCGTACTGTCCGAGAGTCTGATGGACTATCTGAAATAACGCATCTGCGTTTTAGTTGTTCATAGAGAGGAGCGGAAAATGAGATTATGTATCCCCTGATTGAAATCAAAACTGTCCCCATTGAGATCGAGATGAAGGTGTCCCACGCCAAGCTGGAGTATACCCGCGGGACCGCCGATCTGGAGATCTCCCGCGGGGAGGGCGGCCTGAGCATTAAGAGCCGGCCCATCAAGCTGAACATCGACACGTTCGAGGCCCGCAACTCTGTAGTCCCCACCGCCATGCGCTCTATGGAGCAGTACGCCCAGCAGGGCCAACAGGCATCCTACACCGCCACTGCTACCTACGCCCAGCAGGGCCAGATGCTTTTGGAGGCGAAAATCGGACAGGACATGATCACACAGTTTGCGGCCGACGCCACCATGAAGAACTACAAGCCTAATGTGGGCCTGGAGTTTCTTCCTTCCGTCCCGCCTGAGATCACCTGGGACCCCGGTGAGATGCACATCCGCTACGAGATGGATAAGCTGAATTTTGACTGGCGGATGAACGAGCCCCAGTTTGAGTTCACCCCCGGCGACATTGAACTGACCGTCAAACAGCGGCCCGATGTGGTCATCAAGTACGTGGGCGGCCCCATCTACGTGCCCCCGTCCTCCGACCCCAATTATACGCCCGTGGACGTGGAGGCATAAGCCCCTTCCCCGTCCGCCCCGCGCCTGCCGCGCATGGAGGTTTTTGTGAAGCTGCATACCAAATATTTTGGCGAGATTGAATACCTGGAGGAGGATCTCCTCCATTTCACCGCCGGCCCCTTCGGCTTTGAGGAGGAGCGGGAGTTTCTCCTCCTCCCCTTCGAGGGCAGCGCCGGTACCCTGCTGTGCTTCCAGAGCACCCGCACCCCCGCCCTGGCCTTTGTGGCCATGGATCCCTTTGCCCTTCTGCCGGAATATGCCCCCGTCCTCCAGCCCCAGGAGCTGGAGGAGCTGGGCGTGTCCGACAGCCAGGAGCTGGGCTTCTATGTGTTGTGCGTGGTGAAGAAGCCCGTGTCCGACAGCACCGTTAACCTGAAATGCCCCGTGGCCATCAATCCGGACACCCGGGCCGCCCGGCAGGTCATTTTGGAGTCGGACGTTTATGAGATGCGCCATTCCCTGGCCCAATTCAGCACAGAGGAGGGCGCGCCATGCTGATCCTGCAACGCAAAGCCGGCGAGTCCCTGGTCATCGGCGAGGATATCACCATCCGGGTGGTCTCGGTGGACGGGACGCGGGTGCGTCTGGCCATCGCCGCTCCCGAGGATGTCCCCATCCTGCGCAGCGAGCTGGTTATTGCCACCGCCGCCAACCGGGATTCCGCCATGGAGGAGGGAACCCCCGCCGATCTCCTGGACCTGCTGGGCGGCGTGCTGGACCATAGGCGGGAGGCCCCCGGTGTTCCCCCCGTCAAAAAACCCGCACAAACCCCGGTTCCACCGGAGGGAAAGGAGGACTGACCTATGATGGAGTCCATCGCCAGCATGGCCATGGGCATGAGCGCGGCTTCCTTCGCCACCAACTACTCCATGGCCGTCACCAAAAAGATGATGGATACCCAGGAGCTGGCTGGCCAGGAGCTGATGAAAATGCTTGAGGCCGTCCCTGCCCCCGCCAAAGGACAGTACATTGACGTGTACGCCTGAACCCGAAAAGCCGGCCTGCGGGCCGGCTTTTTTATGTTCATGATGTGGTTAAGCGCCCTGCCGCATGGTTATAATGGCAGAAAACGCTGTGCTGCGGAGGCTGTTCCATGGACTTTTCCCAATTTTGTGCCCACCTCTCCCATCAGCCCGCCCTGCTGCAAAAGCGGGTGGATGCCTGCGCCGGCCTGGGGCGGAGCTATGAATTCTCTCCCTGCCGCATGCCGCCTGGCTGCCGCCCTGGGCAGACGGGGCTGGGCTTCTGGCGGGATGGGACGGACTACCTGCTCTATTTCCGCCCCGCCGTGGCATATTCCGGCGATGACCTACGCCTGCGCCGCTTTTTTTCCCAGGGCAGCTTGCAGCGCTTCCCCGGCTTCCAGCCCATGGCGGACTGTCTCCAGGCGCTGGGCACCGCCGCCATGCCCGCCTCCTTTCAGACGCTGAACCAATACCTCCAGCGCCGGGTGCTGGGCCAGGAGCGGGCGGTGATGGCCGCCGCCTTCAAGCTGTGGGCCCACGCCTGCAAGCGGGAGCCTCTGCGCCCTCTCTCCCTCATCCTTTACGGCCCCACCGGGGTGGGCAAGTCGGAGCTGGGCAAGGCCATCGCCCCGGCCCTCAACCACTGTACAGAGGAGGGGCGCTACCGTCTTGTATGGACGGAGCTGAACACCTTCACCCAGGCCCACTCCACTTACCGCCTCACCGGCGCGCCTCCCGGCTATGTGGGTTACGATGATCCGCCGGTGCTGGAGGCGGTGCGCCGCTGCCCCCATACCGTATTCATGTTTGACGAGCTGGACAAAGCCCACCCTGAAGTCCTCAAGGTATTTATGTCCATTCTGGACGAGGGACGCTGCACCGCCCGGCAGGAGGACAGCCAGGGCAGCCGGGAGCTGGACTTCCGCCGCTGTATCTTTCTGTTCACCACTAACACCGACCTGTCCGGGGCGCGGAGGCTGGGTTTTGCCCCGACCCAGCCTCCCCCTGCCGGTTCGGGCCCAGCGGCCTCCCTCACCGGCGGCCCCGCTGACCTGGCCCGGCAGCTGTTCCAATCCGATGAAACCGCCCGGCAGGCACTGGCCCGCTCCGGCGTCCTCCGGGAGATCACCGGCCGGTTCAGCGGCCTGGTGGGCTTTCAGCCCCTGGACGAGCCCGCCCGCGTGGCCATCACCGCCAAACAGATCACCGCCCTGGCCCGGGAATACGGCCTGAACGTGGTGCAAACCGCCCCTCATCTGGCCCGGGCCCTCACCCCGCGCCAGGCTGTCTCCCCCCGCTCCTCCGTCCCCATGCTGGAGGGCGTGCTCTCCCCCGTCTTTCTCGCCTGCCCCCCCTCCGCCCGGGAACAGGCCCTCTGCCTGTCCGGCAGCGTGGAGCACATGTATCTCGCCCCCGCCCAGACATAAAAAAACCGCTGAGAGGGTATACCCTCTCAGCGGTTTTCGCCGTTATTTCAAAATTATGATCTCGTCAGTGCTGGGGTCCTGGCGGTACAGGTGCTGCCCATCCGTACTCACCAGATAGCCGCCCATAAAGCGGTTGCTCCCGTCGGAGCCGTCGAAGACATTGACCCGGATGCAGGCCACGTCATCCACCATCTCCACCCCGTCAATGGGGAACACCACGTATTGATCCATGGATTCTCCCGGCAGTCCCAGCTCCGCAGGGGTCATGCTGGAGATCCTGTCCTGGGCCCCCTGCTGGCTCACGGGGCGCTGGCCCACTCCGCCCGTGCTGTCGGGCGGCGGCGCAGTCACCTTGCCCAGCATCTCGTCCGCCGTAACCACACACTGTCCGGGGGACCAGGAGATGCGCACCGTGATAACCATATCCGGCGTCTCATCCACCGGCTCCGCAGATTCCTCCGGCGGCGGGGACTGGGGCGCCTCCGAGCTCTCCGGCTGCCCGCTCTCCTCGCCCTCCGGCGCGGCGCTCTCTGGCGCAGCGCTCTCTGTAACCTCCGGCTCCGGCTTGGGCAGGTTCCGGGCCATCAGCACCATCCCTTCGGCGGTGGCAAAATCCGGCTGATCCCGCTGGCGGACCAGCTCCTCATCTACCACATAATACCTGGGGTCCGCAGTCTTGAGCTGCTTCACATAGGTCTCCGCCGCCTTCCCCGCGTCCACCAGGTCGGTATAGGTATAGGTGATGGTTTTGGCCAGCACCGCCTGGGCGGCGAACTCGTCCGCCTCCAACACCATGCCGGGAACCATTATATCGCCCACCGGCAGCTCCGTGGGCAGCACCGGCGGCTCCGGCTCCACCGAAACGGTGGCGTCCGGGTCCTTATCCGCATTCCGCCCGGGCAGTACAAAGACAAAAATGATGACCGCCGCGGCGATGATGACCACAACCGGGATGAGCATCAGGATCGGGAGCTTTTTCTTCTTCTCCTGCTCCTGCTGTTCCTGGCCGGTCCCGTCCACCTGCTCCGGCTCGCCCTTGCCCTTTTTCAGCTTTTTCTCCTTGGGCGGCTTTTCTTTTTTGGGTTTTTTCTCCTTGGGCGCCTTGGGCGCCTTTGCTTTTCCTATCGGCATGGAAACAACACCTCTTGCGTCTATGCTGTCAAATCAGGGAGATGATTACGCGGTCCTGTGCCTTTACCGCATACTGGAAGCCCCGCTCTATGCCATTGACCTCCAGGCGCACCGCCCTGTCTAAGTGCTCAAAATCAATGCCGGAATACTCCAGCAGGTCCATCAGATGGTAAGCGCCCCCATCCTCCCTGGCCGGGAGGACCAGCGGCTCCCCATTCAGGCTGATGCGCAGCTCACCGCTGGGCGGGACAGGCCGTACCGGGGCCGCCGCCTGGACTGCCGCGTCAGGCCGGACCGCCGTAGGCGCGGCCTCCCTCCGGGGAGCGGGGGGCGTCTGGCGCAGGGTGAGCACCACATCCCCCTGATTCAGCTGGGTTTCCATGGAGGCCGGGGCGTTATTCACCATGACCTTGCCATAGAACTCCGGGCCGAGCAGCTCCGCTACGGTGCGTCCTGCCCCCTCCCCGTGCCGCGCGGGCACAAAATGGATGTGATCTCCGGCATGAATCATGGTGGACAGCGTGGCCTCCTCCTCGTTTACGCGCAGCACAGCGGGGACGGCGGGTTCCCCTCGGAACACCAGCCGCTTGCCGTCCAGGGTGACGGTAAGGCTCTTACCCGTCTTGCCCACCATGTCCCCATAGCTATAGCCGTTCATCAACAGGATATCCCGCAGGGTGAGCACCCCGTTGCGGAACAGCTTGGCGCTGTGCCCATTGAGTGTGACCACATAGCTGTCGTTGAGCAGCCCCAGCCCCGCTGAGATGGCGATACCCAGCGGGGTGGCGTACTCCGGCCTCTCCAGCTCCACACTGTCGGAGAACACAGACAGCGCGAAGTTGTTCCCCGCGATGGCCACCCGCCTGTCGTCCATCTCCAGCTTTTCCGCCACCTTCTCCCGCAGGCCGGTGAGCCTGCTGCCGCCGCCCGCCAGGAATACGGCGGAGGGCGCGGTGTCATTGACGCTCAAAATCTGCTTGGCAATGGCGTCGGCCAGCCTGTTCATGGGCTCCTGGATGGCCTGAACCACCTCGGCCGCGGCGATGCGTTCCTCCTGCCCCAGGATGTTCCGGCAGCGGATGAGATCATCGCTCTCCCCGATGGCCCGCTTCACCTGCTCGGCGGTCTTGAAGTCCACCAGGAATGTCCGCATGATGGCCTCAGTCACCTCGTCCCCCGCCACCGTGGCCATGGTGTAGCCCACCACGCTTCCGTCCCGGCACAGGGCAATGTCGGTGGTGCCCGCCCCGATGTCCACCATAGCCAGATTCAGCAGCCTCAGCTCGGCGGGGATCGCCGCGTTCATGGCGGCAATGGGCTCCAGCGTCATACTGGACACCTGGAGCCCTGCAGCACGCATGGCGGCGTACAGGCTCTCCACCACCTCCCCTGGGAGGAAGGTGGCCACCACATCAGCCTCCATCCGGCGGCCTGTGTGGAATTGCAGGTTATTCATGGGGTAGTTATCCAGCCTGTATTGGGCCACGGTGTAGCCCACCAGGAACATCTGCCGGCGGTCTCCGCCGTCGTTCTGAAGCGCCTCCTCGGCTACGGACACCGCTCCGGCCTCCAGCTCGCCGATCTGCTCGGCGTCGATGGACTGTTCCTCCGGCAGCTCCAGCACAAAGGACCCCTTCTGGGTGCGCAGGGCACGCCCTGCGGCGGCCACGCTCACCCGCTCCAGGCGGACGCCCAGGCGGCTTTCCAGCCGCTCAGTCACCGTTCTGGCCAGGGTTCCCACCTGCTTGATGTCATCAATCTGGCCGTCCATCATGGCCCGCTTGCCATGCTCGGCCATCTCCACATCCAGCACCTTCAATCGGTCGCCCACCGGCCGGCCCACTACGCCCACCACACTGCGCGTTCCAATATCCAGGGCGAAAATCAGATCCTTATCCTGAACCTTCCATTCTGCCATAGGTCCGCTCCTCTCTTGCTGCGGCTTTGCCGGTCATAAAAACTGCCAGGGGACGGCATGACTGCCGCCCCCTGGCAGCCTGTTCGATTTCTCTTTAGTACTTGCTGAACACGCTGGCGGCGGATCCGCTGGAGGCGGGCTCATAGCTCTCCTCGTAGGAGGAAGCAGCGGGGGCGGCGCTGTAGGCGGGCTGTGCCTTGGGCATGAAGCCGTCCTGGCGCAGCTTGAAGCGGGCCAGCAGCTCCTTCATCAGGGCGGCCTGGCTGGACAGCTCCTCGCTGGCGGCAGCGGACTCCTCGCTGGTGGCGGAGTTGGTCTGCACCACGGAGCTGATCTGGTCGATGCCCTCGGTCACCTGGGCGATGGCCTCAGACTCCTCCTCGGCGGCCTTGGTGATCTCCTGCACGGAAGCCACCACCAGACCGGCGCGCTCGTTGGTGGCCTGGAGGGCGGCGGATACCTTCTGCACGATCTCGTTGCCCTCCTTGACGGACACGATGGAGCGGTCGATGAGCTCCTTGGTAGCCTTGGCGGCCTCGTCGGACTTGGCGGACAGGTTGCGCACCTCGTCGGCCACCACGGCAAAGCCCTTACCGGCGCTGCCCGCACGGGCAGCTTCCACGGCGGCGTTCAGAGCCAGGATGTTGGTCTGGAAAGCGATGTTCTCGATGGTGGCGATGATCTTGCCGATCTCAGCAGAGGATTCGGAAATTCTCTCCATGGCGGACACCATCTGCTGCATGTACTCGGAGCTCTCGCTGAGGCTCTGGCCGGCGTCCTGGGAGTGGGATGCGGCCTTCTCACTGTTTTCAGCGTTCTTGCGGGAGTTGTTGGCAATCTCAGCGATAGTGGCGGACAACTCCTCCACGGCGCTGGCCTGCTCGGTAGCGCCCTGGGCCAGGGACTGGGCGCCGGTGGACACCTGCTCGGCGCCCGCGGACACCTGCTCGGCGCTCTGGTTGATCTGGGACAGGGCATCGGTAAGATTGCGGTTAATGGCCCGCACGGAGGTCAGGATGCTGCTCAGCGCGCCCACGTACACCTTATCGTCCTTGGTGCGCACATCGAAGTTGCCATTGCCCATCTCCTCCAGCAGGCGGCAGGTATCGCTGATACACTCGCCCAGCACGTGCTGGCTGGTGCGCAGGGCGTCGCACATCTCGCCCAGTTCACTGGTGCTGTGGTAATCCACAGGAATGTCCAGCTTGCCCTCGCTGAAGCCGCTGAGCGCCACATGAACCTGCTCTGCGGGCACTACAATGCTCTTGATGATGATCAGAGCAATACGCAGCACTGCGGCGGTGGCAATGACCATGGCGGCCAAAATAATGCCAATGGCAATATTGGAGGTCATCTCCTGCCGGGCAATAATGTTGTTCTGGGCCGCTTGGAGGGTAGCGGCCAGGGCGTCGCCCTTCTCTGCGGCATCCTTCAGCCTGGGGGAGCAGGCGCTGGCAATCAAGCCGGCCGCCTCGGTGCGGCTCTCGGCGGTATTGTTACGGGCCACGCTGACAATCTTCTCAGCCTCAACCTCCCACGCCTCCACTGTGTCCACAAAAGCGTTCAGTTCAGTCTTGCTGTCCAGCGGATAGATTTTCTCCAGCTCACTCAGGCACTCCTTCAGCTCGGCCACCTTCTGCGTGGCGGTATCCAGATTGGACAGGTCGCCGCCCAGGACCGCGTCGCGCAGGCTGCGTCCGGCGATGTTGTAGTCAACGCGGCACTCGTACACGATGCTGTTGGCGCCAACATACTCATCAATAATATCCATGTACTGGTTCTTCTGCATGGACATCAGGATGATAGATGTGATGATGATGGCCACGGAGACAACAATCGTGACTCCGAATCCCAGGATCAGACTCTTCTTGATCTTCATGTTTTTAATCATGGACTCTTTCCTCCTAAATTTCTTGACTGTGGATTTCTATATCAAATCGGTTCTGAACTTGGGCAGAAGCGCCGCCTTGCGCTCCCGCTCCAGCACATCGCCGTATTTTCCTTTTTGAACGTCGTCCAGCACACGTCCGTCGCTCATGGTAATCACCCTGCGGCGCAGAATATTGACATACTGGCTGTCGTGGGTGGCCATGATGACCGTAGTTCCCTTTTGATTGATGTCGTTAAGCAGATGGAGGGTGTCCCAGATGCAGTCGTCGTCCAAATTGGCAGTAATCTCATCCAACACCAGGATGGGCGGGCTGCCGATCATGGCCCGCGCCAGTTCCACCCGGCGGCACTGGCCGATGGATAGTTCTACGGGGTACTTGGGTTCCGCGCCCCGCATTCCCACAAGGCCCAGCACCTTTTTGACCCGGATATCCACCAGCTTGGGATTTTCCTTGCCCAGGGCAATCTGGGAGGCCAGGGCAAGATTCTCCCCCACCGTCTTCTTGCGGATGAGGGTAGGGTCCTGCCAGATCTTTCCGAAGAGAATGGAGGCCCGGTTCCGGCTGAGCCTCATCATCCCGTTCAAGTCCTTATGGTCCACGTAGACCTTTCCCCGGCTGGGCCTGGTCTGGCCGGTAATCAGCCGCAGCAGGGTGCTCTTCCCCGCTCCGCTGCCCCCAACCACGAACACGAACTCCCCCTGCCGGATGGTCAGCTCCACGTCCTCCACGCCCTTGTCCTGGTGGACGGCGCTGCGCCTCCAGCGGTTGGGCTTATAAAACTTTGAAACGCTTTCTAACTCAATGGTGGGCATAGGCTTCTCCTAGCACTGACTTACAATATGAATCTTTCCATTGAAAACGGTCTGGTTTCTGTTATAATAGGGGCATGCGTAAAATTCCGGGAGGAGGTGGACAGATGAACAGGGCGAACGGCTCCGGGCACATGGGACGCAAGCTGGTCTTAGCCGTGCTGCTGGCCGTGCTGTGCATCGGCGCGGCGGAACTGGCGGCCTGCCGCCACTTTGCCCCCGAAACCTATGAGCGTATCGTCGCCCCGGTCCGGCAGGCAGCCGCCGCGGTGGCGGACGCCGGACGCGCCGGACTGGACGCGGTTGGCCGCTTCTGCCTCAATACCGCCGACTTGGCCGGCCAGGCCATCCAAAGCGCCACCCAGCAGGCGGCCGACTTCTGGGAGGAGCTCACCGCCCCGCCCCCTTCGCCGCCGGAGCCGGAGCTCACCCTGCCCCCGGAGGAATCCCTGCCGCCGGCCACCGAGCCGCCCCTCACCGAGGTACTGGAGGAAGACGGCAAGCAGCTGCTCACCGGGGGCGCCGTCACCGTTACTTACTTCTGCCAGTCGGACGAGACCTGGGCCGAACAGCCCTACGGTACCGACACCATTGGCCCTTACGGCTGCGGCCCCACCGCTATGGCTATGGCGGTGGCCAGCATGACGGACACCGAAACCGACCCGGCTCAAATGGCCGCCTGGGCGGTGGATCACGGCTACTGGGCCAGGAGAAGCGGTTCCTACCACTCCATCGTCCAGGGCATCGCCGAGGACTTCGGCCTGGAGGCAACGGCCTTCACCGGGCGCACTCCCGACGAGCTGCGCCGGGCCCTGCATTCCAAGGACATGCTGGTGGCCCTGATGGGCAAAGGCCACTTCACCACCGGCGGCCACTTCATTCTCATCCGGGGCATGACTCTCAGCGGAGACGTGCTGGTCGCTGACCCCAACAGCCTGGAGCGGAGCCTCCAGACCTGGGACCCCCAGCTCATACTGGATGAGCTGTCCTCCGCCCGGGACCACGGGGCGCCCCTCTGGCTTCTGTCCGCTCCCAGCGGTTAAACCCCTCGTTCTCGCGGAATATCGGCCCGGTGAATCACCGGGCCGATATTTTATTGTGTTGTGCTATTGATACGCAGACTTTCCCCGTCCTATTCGCTGGTTGAGCACCCGGTCCAGATCCATCACCTGCTTGAGCCTGCGCCGGTTCAGCGCCACCTGGTCGCACAGCATCTTCACGGTCTGTCCCCTATCCCCGGCGCTTCCGCCGTTGAGGATGGCGGCCAGCTGCTCGGCCTCTTCCCGGTCGTCCAGCGCCTCCAGCTGCTCCCGCAGCGCCTTGTCCGCCGCCTGCAGCTTGCCCAGCGGCTCCTCCCGCATGGCGATCAGCATCTGGATGCTCACCTGGTCGTTTCGGTCGATGGATTCCCCCAGCTGCCGGGTCAGGTCGGTCAGCTCATTGAGCAGGTTCCCCGTCCGCTTCATCTGGACCAAGGCGTCCATCACCGTTTTTTCTTTCATGGCTCAGCCCTCCGCACCGGCGTCCGCCGGGGGAGCCTGCATCTCAACAGGCTCTTCCTCGGCGGTCCTGTTGGCCTCCCGGAAGGTATCCCGCAGCTCATTCACCATAACTTTAACCCGGTCCAGCTCGGTCCTGTTCCGCCCCGCCTTCACCCGGTTGAGTTCAAAGCTGAAGTAGTCGTACAGGCGGTTCAGGTTCCGGCTGATGGGATATTGCATATCCAGGGTATCGTCCAGGTAGCGGATAATGTCCAGGCTTCGGTCCACGCTTGCCTCAAACAGGGCGTAGTCCTTCTTGTCCAGGGCCAGGCCCGCCCGGAGCAGCCGCTTAACCAGCTCGTCGTACAGCAGCAGCAGCAGCTCGCCCTGGGACATTTCGTTGATACCCTGCTCCTTATAGCCCTGGTATCCCTGGTAGCCTTTGAAATCCATGCTTGACTCCTTCTTGGTCGGTGTTTTGGGTTTAGTAGCCGCTCTGTCCGCCCATCAGGCCCATCATCGCGGAGGACTGGGAGTTCATCTCCGCAATCAGCTGCTCCAGACGGGTGAACTTGGTGGTATAGCGGTCAATCTGGTCGGCCATCTTATTCGTCCAGCGGTCAATCTGGTTGTCGATGCTGTCCATCTGGCTCTTCAGGCTGTTGCTGTTCAGCGAGGTGGGCGCCTTAACGGAGCCCGCCCGGGCAATCAGCACGCCCTTGGGCTCGCCGGTGGTCCTGACGTAGCTGTTCAGGGTATTCTGCATGGTCTGCATCAGCCCGTCGCTGGAGGAGCCGCCCTCCTTGGTCTTGGTGAAGGCGGTGCGCACCTTGTCCGGGTCGCTTTCCAGGGCGGCGCGCAGCTTATCCTCGTCCAGGCTGATGGTGGTCATGCCGTCGTTGTAGCTGGTGCCGATGCCGATCTCGCGCAGGGTCTGGCCGTCGCTGCCGCCGGGGGTGATGGCGGAGAGCAGCTTGCCATACATGCTGGACAGGGTAGTGTCGCCGAACAAAATGCCCTGCTTGGCCTTCTCGTTATATGCCTTCAGCTCGCTCTCGGAGTACTGGTCCTCCTGCTCGGCGGTAAGGGGGTCGTACTTCGCGCCGTTGGACTTCTGCGCGGGCATGGTGGAGTAGGCGCTTTTGATCTCGGTGGCCATCTCGTTGTAGTCGTCCACAAACTCCCGGATCACGTCCACGATCTTGTCCACGTCGGTGGTGGTCTCAAAGGTGATGCCCTCGTAGGCGTTGCCGTCCTTGTCGGGGGCGTTGGCGCCGTCCGCGTTGAACTCGCCCTTCACATTGATGGTCAGCCCGTCGATCTCGAAGCTGTTGCTGGCGCGGGTGAAGTCCGAAAAGTTTTTACCGTTGATGGTCACATCCATGACGGCGTCCTGGCCGGCGGTATAAGAGGACGCAAACTCCGGAACATCAATTTTTGTGCCGGTAGCGCTGCTTTCGCCTTCGTATATCTCAAAATCCACAGCTTTCCCGGTGTTGTCTGTAACCATGAGCTGGCCCGTAAGCTCATTATAGGAAGCGGTCTGGCCGTACATGCCCAGGAACACATTCAGCCGGTTGGCAACATCCTGCATTGAGTCCTCGCTGGAGATACTAATGCTGTTGTCACGGCCCTCGAAGGAAAAGGCAAAACGCTTGCTCTCGCCTTCGCCCAAGCCAAGGCCGTAGGTCTCGGCAAAGCTGTCGTTGGCACTGTGCTCGCCGGAGACAAACAGAGCCTTGCCCAGCCCGCCAAACTCAATCTTGCTGTTGGCCCCGGTCTCGGTGGCGGTGAACTTGAACTCGTTGGTGAGCTTGGAGTAGCTCACCTTCATTCCGGCGCTGGCGTTGGAGTTGATGGAATTCATCAGGCTCTCCAGGGTGGTGTCCTCGGTGACGTTGATGTGGGCCCCGTTAACCTGGAAATCGTAAATCGCCTTGCCGTCGTTATCCACCCGGTAGCCGTCCTTGTCCACCCGGTTGCCGGCCTTGTCCAGGTAATAGGAGGTGCCGTCGGCGCGCTTGTGCTCCGTGGCCCCGCCCGCGCCCTTCAGGCGGTTGTCCTGGGTGAAAACGCTCTCCCCCTTGTCGCCCAGGATATCAGACAGCTTCTTGCCCGGATTGATGAAGTTGGAGTCCCCGCTCTGGAATCCCAGCGCCTCCACAGCGCTGCCGCCCAGGCTCAGGGTGGAGCCCTCATCAGTCTCGAAGGACAGCTTGCCGTCCGTGTTGTTCACCCTGATCTTGTCCTTGCCGAAGGCGTCGTCCAGCTCGGCCTGAAGGGCCTTCTTGAACTGCGTACCCTTGTCCTCCGCAGCATCATAACTGAAGTCGATCCGATTCATCACATCGGACATGCTGATCTTCTTGGTGGTGCCGTTGAAGGTGATGCCCAGCTCCTTGCCGCCGCTCCACGTGCCGTCCTCGCCCTTGGTGCCGCCCAGGTACTCATAGGCGGGCACCTTCTTGGTCAGATCACCGGGATTGCTCAGCACGTTCTCCGAGGCGTACTTCTTCATCTCGCCGGAGGAGCCGCTGATCTTCACCGTATTGCCGTTGCCCAGCCCGTCCGAGAAGGTGATCCTGCCGTCCTCGTTGGCCGTCACCTTGATGGCCTTGTCGGCGGTGGTGCTCTCCTGGAAGCCGTTCTTGGTGTAGGTGTACTTGACCTCGCTCAGCTTCTTATTGATGGCGTTGGCCAGCTTTTCCGCGCTGTTGCTGCCCTCCATCTCGTTGAGGTTCTCCAGCTCGTCAAAGTTGATGGTGAAGGAGGTGCCGTTTTTGCCGCCGTACTGGAAGGTCAGGGAGCCGGACACGGTGCTCACGTCCAGATCCTTGGTGATGTCAAACTCCTTGCCGGTGACGGAGGACACGTCCCCCATGCCTCCGGCCAGGCCGGACACGGTATAGGTGGCGGCCTTGGCCATCTGCTTCACACCGTTGATCTTGATATCGCTGGAGCTCTTGCCGCTGGCGGTGATTTTGTCCTTATAGGTGCCCATGACGGCGGTATTCACCGCGCTGCTGAAGAAGCTCTGGCTGAGCAGGTTGGTTTTGGAGGAGTAGGAGGTGTACTTGTTGTTGAAGTTCACCGCCTTGTCGATGATGCTGCGGTAGGCCTCCTGCTGCCACTCAATCCTGGTGCGCTTCTTCGTCAGGTTTTCAATCTTCAGCTTGATGCCGGAGACCGCGTTTTCGATCATGGACTCGGTATCCATGCCGCTGGCCAGGCCGCTGAGCACATTTCGGTTCCCATAAATGCTGCTGGTGTTGTAGCTGCTGTTGCTTAAACTGGTAATAGATGCCATTTGAACCGCTCCTTTCCAAAAAACCTATGGGCAGATTGCCCTGTCCATAGCACGTTTACAGGAGAAAATTTTGAAAAATTTTTTGCAGTTTTTTCGCTGTACCTCTGTTCTTTTTTATCGACCTGTAGTATATTAAACTTAAGACTTTTCCCCAAGTTTTTGTGAAAGGGAGGGAATATTCCTTGACTCAAATCATTGCCGTCACCAACCAAAAGGGAGGCGTGGGAAAGACCACCACCTCCGCCGCTCTGGTCTGTGGCCTCCACCAGCGCGGGGCCAGGGTTCTGGGGGTGGATCTGGACCCCCAGGGCAATCTGGGCTTTAACCTGGGCCTGGACATTGGCACGGGAAGCACCGTCTATGATGTGTTGAAGGGCGCCTGTTCCTTGGAGCAGGCCATCGTATCCACAGAGTATGGGGACGTGCTGCCCTCGGACATTATGCTGTCCGCCGCCGAAGTGGAGTTCACCGTCCCCCGCCGGGAGTTCATGCTCAGCGACCAGCTCTCCACCGTCCGTTCCCAGTACGACTTCGTGATCATCGACACCCCGCCCGCCCTGAATATCCTCACCGTCAACGCCTATGTGGCTTCCCACGGGCTCATTGTCCCCATGGAGGCCGAGGTACTCAGCCTGGTGGGCATCACCCAGCTTCAGGAGACCATCGAGACCGTCCGATCCACCTACAATCCCCAGCTGAAGGTGCTGGGCATCCTTCTCAACAAGTTTAACGGCCGCCTCACCCTGTCCAAGGACATATTGGAGCTGGCCGAGGAGGTGGCCGGCCAGCTGGGCAGCAAGGTGTTCCAGACCCGCATCCACCGGGGGGTGGGGGTGGCCATGGCCCCTGCCCATGGGCAGACGGTGCTCACCTACCAGCCCGATTCCCGACCCGCCCAGGACTTCCTGGACATTGTGGACGCGGTGGCGGGGGACCGTTTCCCCCGGCCCAAGCCCACCTTTCGCCAGAAGTATATTTCTAAATTTTTCAACTAAGTCTAAGTAAGGAGTATTGTCATTATGGCCAAGAACGACAAGACCAGTAAGACCGCGCGGGTGATGAACCTGCTCAGCAAAAAGACGGACCCTGTTGCCGAGCCCGCCCAGGAGCCGGCTCCCGCCCCTGCCGTCCCCCCCATCGTCACCTCCATGGCGCCTGACGCCGCGGTGTCGGGGCAGATCAAAAGCGCCTTGGAGAACGCCCTGGAGGGCGAGCTGGGCGCCCAGCAGCCCGCCGCTCCCGAGCAGCAGCCCGTCCCCGCCCCCCAGCCTGAGCCGGAGCCCGAACCCCAGCCCGAGCCGGAGCCCGCTCCCGTCCAGGCCGCCCCTGTGCAGGAGCCTCCCGCGGAGGAGCCCGCCCACCAGTTCCTGGAGCCGGAGAATCCCGGCTACATCAATGTGATGCAGGTGCTGGTGGAGGAAAAGGCCCCCAAATACGTGGAGATGTTCGGGCTGTGCAGCTGCAAGCGGTGCATGGAGGACGTGAAAGCGTTCACCCTCAATCACCTGCCCCCCAAGTATGTGGTGCTGGAGCCCAATGACCGCGTGCCCAGGCTGACGGTGTACGAGGGCAAGTTCAGCAGCGACATCACGGCCCAGCTTCTCCAGGCGTGCAAGGCGGTCCATGAGACCCCCCACCACAGCCGGGGCTGACAAGGTCAGAAAAGCCCTGGCGGATGGATATCCATCCGCCAGGGCTTTTTTTCCTGCCCAGCCTGTCTCAGCCTTCGGGATTCTCTTCCCCCTCCTCCAAGGGAGGCAGCTGCTGGGGATAGGGGTTGGTGAGCTGCTCCCAGAGGGTGTTCACATTTTCCATGCAGATAAAGTACACGCTGGTCATCATATTGTCGGGGATACCCAGCTCCTCCGCCAGCACGTTGATCTTCTCCCAGTCGGCGGACTCATAGCTGAGCACCAAATCATACAGCATACCGCAGCGCCCCTCATGATTGAGCAGGGCAGCCTTGATCTCGTCCGCCACCGGAACCTCCGACAGGATATCCTCCAGCGGCGCGTCAATGAGGTAATTCAGGGTGGAGAACATCCCCATCAAATAGCCCTCGGACTTGGAGATAGGCATATTTTTGGCGTAGTTCATCAGCTCGCTACAGAAATTGGCCCGCATGAAGGAGCGCTTCAGGAACTCCTCCGAGCCCGCGTCCACCTCGTTTTCCGCATTGCTGGCGCTGAGCAGGTAGATCCACTGCTTCAGCTGCCCCAGGCCCAGGGTCATGATGGCCTGCCGGATGGTGGTGGCCCGGTGGCGCAGGGCAAAATAGGCGGAGTTGACCATTTTCAGCAGGCCATACGACAAGCTGGCGTCGGCGGCGATCATCTGCTCAATTTCCTCCACGTTGGGCTCATCCCGGGTGACGGCCACCATGAGCTGGAAGAAATTGCTCTGGATATACGCGCTGCTGTGGGCCTTGGTGGTGAGCTTGCCCGCCACATAGGGCCCTTCCACCCCGTCCGCCCCCAAGGCCACCGCCCGCTCATAGGTCTGCGCATCCTCAATGTGGGTGACGATGCACTTGATATTCATGCTGTGGGCCACCTCCACCGTGTTGCGGATGGTGACCTCCGTGGCGGTCCTGGCGCTGATTTTGATGAAGTGGATGTCATCCAGCAGGGCCAGATACCGGGGGGTGAACTGGAAGTCGTTCACCGCCACGCGGTATCCCTCCCGGACGTACTGCTGCACCAGATGCATGGACAGCGGGTGGATAATCACCGCGTCGTCGATCTGAATCACCAGGTCGCTCTTGTCAAACAGCCGGGGGGTCTTCTTCATCAGCAGCATGGTGGTGAAGGTCATAAAGTTCAGCGTTCCCTTCAGCACCTTGGGGCTGTTCTGGGTTAGAAAACTGTAAATGGTATTGGCCGCGGCAAATTCTGCGCTGGAGGTAGAGTTGTCGCTGCTGAAAGCCTGATTTGCGCCGTGATACAGGATCTCATGTCCGATTGTATTCCCCTCAGCGTCCTTAATGGGCTGCCGCACAATATATTTGCCGCTCATAGCTGCCTCCTGTCCTTATCCTCTGGTCTTGCTCTGGCGCGCGAGGAGATGATCCATCACGTCCACCAGATGTCCGATCTCCGGCTTGGTGAGCTGTTCGTCCGCTCCCAGATCCCTGCCCTTGCGCCGCATTTCCTCACTGATGAGGGAGGAGAAGATGATGAGGGGGATCTCCTTGAACCGGCTGCTGTCCTTCACCAGCTTGGTCAGCCGGTGGCCGTCCATCTGGGGCATCTCAATGTCGGTGATGATCAGCGCCACGTCCCGCTCCAGTATACCGTCCTGGGGCAGCGCGCTCAGCGACTCCCACAGCTCCAGGCCGTTGGAGAACATATGGAGGTTGACGTAATTTGCCTTACGCAGGGAGTCGGCAATCATTTTGCTCAGCAGGATGGAGTCCTCCGCCACCCAGATGGGCTTATCATTGCGTTCACGGGGACCCAGCTGCTCCACCTCCGACACCTGGATGGAGGTCTCCGGGGCAATTTCCGCCACGATACGCTCGAAGTCCAGAATGGTGACCAGCTCGCCGTCGCACTGGGCGATGCCGGTGGCCACGCTCTCCGCGCCGCCGGAGACCGTCTTATCCGGCTTCTGAATATCGGTCCAGGAGATGCGGCTGATGCGGTCCACAGTATGCACCCGGAAGGCGATGAACATCTTATTGAAGTTTGTGACAATAAAGATGTCCTTCGGATTCTTCTCCCGGCTGTCTCCCAGGTATTTGGGCAGGTCCACCACCGTGAGCACCGCGTCCCGGGGCTTGAAGATGCCTTCCACCGCGGCATGGGCATGGGGCATGGGCTTCACCGGAGCGGAAATCATGATCTCCCGCACCTTGGCCACGTTAATGCCGTACAGATTGCCGCCGATGGTGAACTTCATGATCTCGATCTCGTTGGTGCCGGACTCCAGCAGAATCTCATGCTTGCTTTCTTCCCTCATTCCAATGCACTCCCTTTCATCATGTGCGTATCAAATAATCAGCTCCGCACGGCCATAGCTGCGCACACAGCCCAGCCCGCTGTTCACGTCAAAGAGCAGGGTCCGGGCCACCGAACCGCCCACGTCCTCTTTCAGCAGGCGGATGCCCTCTTTTTTCAGGTTCAGGTGGACGCTCTCAATATTCCTCTGTCCGATATTGCCCAGGGACGAGCTGCCCACCTCAAACATCTTGGCTCCGCCGGCAATTTTGGCGGTGATCCTGGTCCGGCGGGCCCCCATGGCCTCCATCTGCTTTAATGTCTCTCTGATTCCCGTATCCGCGTACTTCATTGGGTTTGTCCGCCCTGCTTCCATGTTTACCGGCAGCATAATGTGCACCAGGGCTCCCAGCTTGATGGCCGGGTCGTGCAGGCAGATGCCGATGCAGGACCCCAGCGCGTAGGTAACCAACATGCCCTCCCCTTTGGCCACCTTCATGTCCGCGATTCCGATCACCAGCTTGTCACTCATCGCTTACGCCCAGCTTCCTCAATAGAGCATTCAGGGACCGAAGGTCCGGAGACATCAGCAGGCGGCAGGGAACCTCCTGATTGTCAAACACGAAATTTCCGCCAATGGTCATAATGTAGTCGGACTGTCCGCCGTATTCCGCCATGGGCACGGCCAGAATCGCCCCCTGCATATCCACGGTGAAGGCGGGGACCGTAAGGGTCACGTCCATCCCGGCCAAGCCGCTCAGCGCGTTGATGAAGGTGGAGATCATGATATTGCCCACCTCAATGAGGCAGGAGTTCTCCATATCCGCCAGCTGGCCGTAATCGTCGATGCGCTGGTGAAGAACGCTCTCCAGCACCAGATTCACAAAGTCCAGCTGCTGGCAGGAGAGCATGATGCCGTTGATCTGCCCGCCCATCTTTACCAGCACCCCGGCGGTGATCTCCTCCGGGCCGCCGATCCACTCGATGGCCTCGTTGTAGCCCATGATGCGCACCTCGGGCAGCGTGATGCGCACCTCCCGTCCCAACATCTGGGACAGGGCGGTGGCCGCATTGCCGGTCCCCATGCTGCCGATTTCCCGCAGGGTATCCAGCTCCAGGGAACTCAGTTCGTCATAATTCTTAATTGCCATTGCCGTCCCTCCTATCAAGCCCGCAGGTTATTGATGGTGGTCTCGATCTCATCCGAGGTCTGCACCATTTTCAGCGCCATGCCGTAGGCCCGCTGGGATTCAATCACCTTTGTAAGCTCCTCGGCCAGATCGGCGTTAGACCGCTCCAGATAGCCCTGGACGGCTTTGCCGGTGCCCAGCCACAAATCCCCGTTTTTATCTACAGGCAGATAGCCGGTATCCAGCACCTGCTCCATACCGTTGTAGTTGCTGTAGTCAAAAATGCCGATGGGCAGCTCCTGCGTCGGGTCGTCCACCTCGATGAGGCCGCCCTGCTTGCTGAGCACGAAGCGTCCCGTGCCGTCGCCCAGGCAGTAGACCGATTCCATAATGGGCTCGCCATCTTCGTCCATCTCGCCGGTCTCCCGCACCAGCTCGGACAGGTAGAAGGCCCCGTTGCGGGTAAAGGTGACCTCGCCGGTGATCAGATCCACCACGCCGAAGAACCCGGCCCCGTCAATGTAGTAATCCAGCGTGCGCCCGGTATCCGCCGGCCCGCCCTGGGAGAAGTCGGTGGAGGTCATCAGCAGGCTGGTGCCCACGCCCATGGGCAGCTCCTCCTCCACCCCCCGGTGGTCCTGGTAGAGCAGGGCCGCGAAATGGGCCCGGTTGGCCTTGAAGCCGTTGGTGTTCACGTTGGAAATGTTATCGCCGTGGATATTCAGGCGCTGGAGCTGCTGCTGGGCGCCCACCGCGCCGATGTAAAAGGATTGATTCATCTGCCTTCGTCACCTCTCTCACATACGGCCGATGTCGCTGGAGGTATGGCTCATCAGCTCATCGTACATTTTGGTCACCTGGGCGGCGCTCTGGAGGGAGCGCTGGCAGGTGAGCATCTCGGTCATCTGGCGGATCATGTTCACGTTAGACCGCTCCAGATGCTTCCAATACACGGTGGGCGCAGCCGCCGCCTGGGCTCCCTCCCCGGTGAACATGCCCCGGGCGTCGTATTCCACCTGCTCCATGTCGGGGAAGGTGTAAACCCCCAGCTGCCCCAGGTACGCCCCGTCCTCGGTGGAGATAACCCCCTGCTCATCCACCGCCAGCTTGTCGGTGTTCAGCTGGATGGTCTGTCCCCGGGGGTCCAGCACCCGGCCCACGCCGGGGAAGCACAGATAGCCCTCGTCATCCAGGGAAAAATTTCCCGCCCGGGTGTAGGACACGCCATCCTCAGTCTGGACGGCAAAGAATCCCTCCCCCATAATGGCGAAATCAAGGGGGATGCCGGTGGGCTCGGGGATGCCCTGGTCAAAGAGGACCTTGATCTCACTGTTGGCCCTGATGTAGCTCTGCCTGCCGATGTCGGTATAAATCTTCTCCTTGCTGCCCACCCGGGCGTACATCACGTCGTCGAAGGTGGTGGCGGCATAGCGGCTCTCTTTGAAGCCCGAGGTGGAGATATTCACCAAATTGTTACCCACCACGTTGAGGTGCTGCTGCTGGGTGACCATGCCGGAGGTCAGGTTGTAGAAGCCTTTAAACATCTTGCATCATGCCTTCTTCCGCTTTTTAGAGGATTTTGGGGATGTCCCGTTGTTCATATAAGCGCCCATATGATCCCGCAGCTTTTGGATGGCCCGGGAATGGATCTGGGAGATGCGGGGCTCGCTCACCCCCATCACCTGGGCAATCTCCTTCATGTGGAGGTTTTTTTCGTAGTAGAGGGAGAGCACAATCTGCTCGTTCTGCTGGAGGGAGGAGATGCCCTGGGCCAGCGTCTGCTGGAGCTCCTGCTCCTCCAGCACGGTCTCGGGCTGAACGGTGGGGTCCTCGGTGGACACCTCAAAGCGGTGCCCCTCCAGATCCCGGGCGTCCATCAGCGCGTCCAGGGACAGGGTGTTGGACAGCGCCACCCGGGCCGCCTCCTTCTGGTACTTATCGGTGGGGATGCCCAGATGGCCCGCCACCTCCTGGTCGGTGGGGAACCGTCCCAGCTCGTTGGCCAAGTGGGAGACCGCGCAGTCGATCTCCTTAGCCCGCTGCCGGATGTTCCGGGGCAGCCAGTCCTGCTTCCGGGCCAGGTCGATGACCATCCCCCGGATGCGCTTGGCCACGTAGGTCTCAAACTTGATGCCCTTGTCCGGGTCGAACTTGTCAATGGAGGTGAGCAGGGTGAGGATGCCCTCGCTCACAATATCATCCACCTGGGCAAAGCTGCTGTACACCCCGCGAATTTGCAACGCCGCGCTTTTGATGAGCCCCTCATACCGCAGCACCAGGGGCCATTTCAGCTCCTCGTCCCCGGTCTGTTTATAGAGATTGAGCAGGCCGGGGGTATCCATGGCCTCAATCTCCGCTTCGGTATACCGCCGCTGAAGGATGGAGGCGCTCATGTGCCCACCGCCCTTCGCTCCGCCCGCATGGGCGCGTCGGCGGTAATATTGCCCAGGGCCTGGATCTGCACGCTGTTGGTGATCTCATTGAAGGAGAGCACGTATACGTTGGGATAGAACTGGGTAATCATCTTGCTGAAATAGCCCCGGATAACCTGGCTGACCAGGATGACCGGCGTTTGGGCCAGGTCGCCGAACTTTTTCAGGTGCTCGGCCAGCTGGGAAATGATGGTCTGCATCAAATCGGGGCCCATGGCCAGGTATACGCCCTGCTCGTTGCGGGTGAGGGAGGAGATGATCTTCTTCTCCACCTCGGCGTCCAGGGTGATGACCCGCAGCTGCCCGTCCTCGCAGAAGCGGCGGGTGATGGTACGGGCCAGGGCGCCGCGCACCTGCTCGGTGACCATGTCCATGTCCCGGCCCTGGCTCACCGCCTCGGCGGCTGTCTCCAGGATCGTGCCCAGATCCTTGATGGGCACCCCCTCCTGGAGAAGGTTGCGCAGCAGCTTCTCCAGCTTGGCATAGGACAGGATGTTGGGTACAATCTCCTCCACCAGCTCGGGCGCGGACTGCTTCAAATTGTCCACCAGCCGGATGGTCTCGGCCCGGTTGAGCAGCTCGTAGGCGTGCTTTTTCACCGTCTCGGCCAAGTGGGTGAGCATGACGGAAAGCGGGTCGATGACATTGTAGCCGTAGATCTCCGCCATCTCCTTGTTCTCCGGCAGAATCCACCGGGAGGGGATGCCGTAGGCGGGCTCGATGGTCTCGATGCCGTCGATCTCCCCCAGGGGGTTGGGGGGTTCTAGGGCCAGATAGTAGTCCACCAGGATCTCGCCTTCGGCCACCACCTCGCCCTTGATGCGGATGGAGTATTGGTTGGTGCCAAGGGTGGAGCCGTCGTGCAGGCGGATGGATGGGATGACAAAGCCCATATCCTGGGCGTACTGCCGCCGGAAGATGACGATGCGGCTGATGAGCTTGCCGCCGTGGCTCTCGTCCACCAGGGGGATGAGGCTGTATCCGAACTCCATCTCCACCGGCTCCACCGACAGCAGGGAGTAAACGTTGTTGATGTCCTTGTAGTAATCGCTTTCGCTGGGCGCGGCCAGCTCGGCGGGTTCGACAGGCTCCTGTGCCGCGGCGGCGGCCGCCTGCTGCTGGGATGTGGCCCTGCGGGTGAGGTAGATGCCCCCGCCCACCGTGGCCGCACCGCCCACCAGCAGGGGGAGGGTGGGCGTGCCGGGGATAACGCCAAGGATCACCAGGATAATGCCGGTCGTGGTAAAGGCCCGGGGCTGGGCGGTGAACTGCCCCATCACGTCCGTGTTCAGGCTGCCGTCGGACACGGAGCGGGTGACGATCATGCCCGTGGCGGTGGAAATCATCAGGGACGGAATCTGGGACACCAGGCCGTCGCCGATGGTGAGGATGCAGTAATTCTGCATCACGTCCATGATATCGCCGCCGTTGACCACCACGCCGATGATGATGCCGCCCACCAGATTGATGATGGTGATGACGATGGACATGGTGGAGTCGCCCTTGACGATCTTGGTGGCGCCGTCCATAGCGCCGTAGAAGTCCGCTTCCTTCTGGATCTTCTCCCGGCGCACCCGGGCCTGCTGCTCGTCGATGAGGCCGGAGGACAGGTCCGCGTCGATGGCCATCTGCTTGCCGGGCATGGCGTCCAGGGTGAAGCGGGCGGCCACCTCGGACACGCGCTCGGCGCCCTTGGTGATGACGATGAGCTGGACCAGCACGATAATGAAGAAGATGACGAAGCCCACCACCACGTTTCCGCCGGTGACCAGCTGGCCGAAATTCTTGATAACCACGCCGGGGTCGCCGGTGGTGAGGATCATCCGGGTACTGGACACGTTCATACCCAGCCGGAACAGGGTGGTTATGAGCAGCAGGGAGGGGAAGATGGAGAACTCCAGCGCCTCCGAGATGTTCATGGTGATCATCAGGATCATGATGGACAGCCCAATGTTGATGATGAGCAGAATGTCCAAAATCTGCGGGGGCAGCGAGATAAACAGGAACATGACCACGACCACCACAAACAGCGCTATAACATTGTCTAAAATCCGTTTGAGCATGGCGGGCCATTCACCTCCCTGGTGGGCTTATGCAAGGCCGCAAGGGCCATGGTTTCTACTTCACAATCTGCTTCTTGCCGTTCAGCTTGAAGATATACACCAGCACCTCCGCCACCGCGCCGTACAGCTCCGGCGGGATCATCTGGTTCAGCTCCGCCTGGGCGTAGAGGGCCCGGGCCAGGGGCACGTTTTCAATGACGGCCACCTTGTTCTCCTCGGCGATCTGGACGATGCGAAGGGCGATGTTATCCTGGCCCTTGGCCAGCACAATGGGGGCGTCGTCCTGGTCCGGCTTATAGCGCAGGGCCACGGCGAAGTGGGTGGGGTTACGGACAACCACGTCCGCCCCGGGTACCTGCTGCATCATGCGCTGCTGGGCCCGGCGGCGCTGGATCTCCTTGATCTTCCCCTTCACCTGGGGATCGCCTTCCATTTGTTTGTATTCCTCTTTGACCTCCTGCTTGGTCATCATCATGTTCTTCTCATAGTCCCACCACTGGTAGAAGAAGTCCATGGCGGCCACCGCCACAAAGGCGATGCAGATGCGAACCACCATACCCCCCGCCATCTCCACCAGATGCGCCGCTGCGGCGCCCAGCTCGGTGTAAAGGTAGTTGGAGCTCTCCAGGAACATATCCCGGATGCTCAGGAAGATAATGGCCATCAGGATAATAATCTTGATCAGGTTTTTCAGGGTTTCCACAAGGCTTTTCAGGGAGAACAGCCGCTTAAAACCCTCCAGGGGGTTGAGCCGGCTGAACTTCGGCTTCATGGATTCGGTGCTCACCAAAAAATTAGTCTGGGCAAAGGTGGCCGCCACGGCGCACAGAATGGCCACCGCCGCCACAATCCCCACCGTTTTCAGCACCAGCACAATTCCTTGAACCGCCAGCTCGCTGCATACCCCGCCCACCTCCCGGGCATCCTCTCCCGCGGTGGTCAGGCACAGCGTCATAAACCCGCCCAGCTGCTGGACGAAAGCGCCGGTGAGCAGCCACAGCGTACCGAAGGTACCCAGCAGCCCGGCCACCGCCACCGCATCCTGGCTTTTAAAGACGTTACCTTTTTTTCGTTCGTCCCGTCGCTTTTTTGGTGTCGCTTTTTCTGTTTTATTTCCCTCGGGCAACGTCTGTCCCCCCTTTTGTCCCGCGACGCCCGCTCCTCAGAAGGGTGGAGGAGGGGATGCTGTTGAAAACGTTCTGTGGTTTCAGAAATTACCCGCTCAGGGTCAGGATATCATGGAGCGCATTCAGCATTGCCGCCTCCGTCTGAAGGAGGAACTCGCTGAAGGGGACGATCAGCACCAGCAACAGCGCCAGGCCCACGATGACCTTCAGCTCAATATTGATGGCGAACACGTTGATCTGGGGAATCACCTTCATCAGCACTCCCATCCCCACCTGGGCAATGAGGGCCGCCGCCAAGATGGGCATGCTCAGCTTGATCCCCAGCACAGTGCACTCCACGAACAGCTCCAGCAGCAGGTGATAGGCCGGCAGGCCGATGGACACCTGCCCATAGGGGACCAGCTCCCCCGAGGTGAGGAATATGCGCAGAAGGGTCAAGTGCCCTCCCGCCGCAAAAAACAACAAGGTCATCAGCGCGTTGAGGATCTGTCCGGTCACGGACATGTTGGCCGAGGTCCCCGGGTCATACATCTGGTTCATGGTCATACCCATCTGGGTATCAATAATGGACCCGGACAGCTGGGGGATGTAGAAAAAGAAGCTTGCCGCCATGCCCAGCAGGAAGCCCACCGCCAGCTCCAGCAGCATCCGCACCGCCAGCTCCGCCATCCCCACAGGGATAGGCGTCCCCTGGGTGGTCAGGGCCGCCGTAAAAACGGACAGCACCAGCGTCATGCCCACGCGGAACGGAGCGGGGATGTTGCGGCGGCCCAGCAGGGGGTTGAACAGGACAAACCCGCTGATGCGTGCGGTAATATAGAGGAACCGCGTCAGTTCCGCCCAGTCGATCATGGCTGCCTCCCCCCGCTTAGCTGCCGATCAGCGAGAAGATCTCCAGCGTATAGTCCTTGAGCGTGTCCAGCATCCAGCCGCCTCCCAGCAGCAGCACGCTGATCACCACAATCAGCTTGAGAACGAAGGAAATGGTCTGCTCGTGGATCTGGGTGACCGCCTGGAAAATAGCCACCACCACGCCCACCAGCATACTCAGCACCAGCATGGGGCTGGCCAGCTTGATGGCCACTCCCATCGCGTCCCGCATCAGATCCATTGCCATGGTGGTGTCCACGGCTCACCCTCCTTCCCGGAAATCAATTTACACTCTGCACCAGCGTGGAAAACAGCACCTGCCAGCCGTTGACGGACACAAACAGCAGCAGCTTGAAGGGCGTGGAAATCATGGCCGGCGGCAGCATAATCATGCCCATGGACATCAGCGTAGACGACACCACCACGTCGATGAGCAGGAAGGGGATATACAGCAGGAATCCGATGTAAAATGCCTCTTGCAGCTCCTGGGTCATAAAAGCGGGCACAATCACCCGCAGGGGCAGCTCCTGTACAGCCTGCTCCCCCTCCGCCGGAACGTCGATGTGGGCCAGGTTACAGTACATCTCCACCGTGCGCCACTGGGTATTGGCCATCATGAACTCCTTCAGCGGCACGCTGGCCCGGTCCACAAACTCCTCCGCCCCGATCTCCTGCTCAGTATATGGCTCCCATGCCTCCGTCTGGATGCGGGTGAGCGCCGGGTTCATGGTGATGAGGGTGAGAAACAGGGCAATCCCCACCAGCACCGTATTCGGCGGCGTCTGCTGGGTGCCCATGGCGTTGCGCAGGAAGGACAGGGAGATGACATACCTCGTAAAGGAGGTCATCATCACCAGCATGGATGGCAGCAGGGCCATCATGGTGGTGAGGAAAAGAATCTCCAACGTCTGGACGCTCTCACCGTTGATATTGATCAGGCTGTCGGTCGGCATCCCATCCTCACCTCGGTTTCTTTTGCTTGAGTACGGTGCGCAGGGCCTCCCCAAAGGTGGGGGGGGCGGGCTGCCCGGGAGACGGGGCGTACAGCTCCTGCGCTTCCTCCTGGCTCAGCTCCGCCAGCAGCGTCACGCCGGAGGGGGCCACCCCCAGCAGGAGGTACCGCTCCCCCGCCTGGACGAGCACCGCGCTCTGCTCACGCCCCAGGGACAGCCGGGCCAGCGCCTTGAAACGGCCTGTCCCGCCGGGCGCACCGAATCCGCCCAGCCCCCTTCTGCCCGCCACGTATCTGGTGAACAGGTAGGCCAGCACAATGATGACCACCACACACAGCAGCATCCATATCAAAGAGAGCATACTGTCCAGCGCTGTGACCTCCAGGGCCAGAACGGGCCTGCGCGGGGAATTTGCCATCAGGGTGCGCCCAGAATGGAGGTGACGGTCTTGAGCACCCGGTCCGGCTTAAAGGGCTTCACG
>CAPOAR010000034.1:0-30402 GCA_948670295.1 uncultured Oscillospiraceae bacterium
GCGTTGAAAAATCTTGAAATACACAAAGTATTCCCGCGATTTTTCGCCTTGCCACCGGCAATTCTGACTCGCGAATCTGAATACTTCGGCTATTGGTACAGCTTCTAATGGACAAAAGGAGCTGTGGGTATGGATCGGAACAGGCTGAGACAATACGTGAAAAATTTGGTGCTGGCGGCCATGTTTATGGCCCTGGGGCTGGTGCTGCCCTTCCTCACCGGGCAGATCCCCCAGGTGGGAGCCATGATGCTGCCCATGCACCTGCCGGTGCTGCTGTGCGGGCTGGTGTGCGGCTGGCAGTACGGCGGGCTGGTGGGCTTCGTCCTGCCCCTGCTGCGGCATACGCTGTTTGGGACGCCCCCGCTGATCACCGCCACCGCCATGGCCTTCGAGCTGGCGGCCTACGGCATGGTTGCGGGCTTCCTGTACGCCCGGTCCCGCTGGCAGTGCCTCCGGGCACTGTACCGCTGCCTGATCGCCGCCATGATCGCCGGACGGCTGGTGTGGGGGGCGGCGTGCGTGGTGCTGCTGGGCCTGGGGAAGCTGGAGTTTTCCTGGCAGGCGTTCCTGTCCGGGGCGGTGCTCTCCGCCATCCCCGGCATTGTCCTTCAGCTGCTGGTCATACCCGCCGTAATGGTGGCCATGGACCGCACCGGGCTGGTGCCCTTCCGCAAAAGGGAGGCAAAGCCGGCGGAGGAACCCCGCTGCTGATCGGCTGAGAGCATACAGGCCCCATCCCCAGCGGGGATGGGGCTCAGCGTGTCGAAAAAGTCTTTTCGCCCCGCTGAGCGCGACTTTTTTGAACAAAGAACGTTCCAAAAAGTCGTGGATTGAACGTGAAAGACACCCCTCCTGGGTTTCTTTCACACTATCTTCCTTCCCGTCATCGAAACAGAAGCGGCTTTCTCGACAGTCTTGGCCCCATCCCCAGCGGGGATGGGGCTTTTGCCGTGCCCGGGGTCAATCCCCCACCATCATGGACAGGATCTCCCGGTCAGTCTGGCGCATTCCGTCGCTGCCCAGGCGGCCCACGTTGGCCAGGGTGTATTCCACGCCCTTGCGCACAATGCCGTCGCCCCCCACGAACTCATGGCCCGCCTGATACATCTCGTAGCCCATCAGCCCCGCCTCCAGGGCCAGGGAGATCTTGGCGGCGCAGGAGGCCTTGGCCCCGTCGCACACCATGCCGGACACGATGGCCAGGGAGTTCACCAGAGTGTGGGCCACCCCGTCCATCCCCGCCCCGTCCAGGTAAGCGATGGCGGCGATGGCGGAGGTGGCGGCGTTCACCGCGCCGCAGAAGGCGGACAGCCGCCCGATCCGGGTTTTCTGGTGGACGGTGAGCAGGTTGGACACCGCCAGGGCCCGGTACAGCCTGTCCTCCCCGATGCCCTTGGCCCGGGCGTACTCCACCACGGGGACGCAGGCGGTGATCCCCTGGTTGCCGCTGCCCGACACGATGACCACCGGAAGCTCGCAGCCGCTCATCCGGGCGTCCGACCCGGCGGCGGCCAGGGCGCGGAGCCTGGCCCGCAGCCCGTCCCCCAGCAGGGGCAGGCTCTCCCTGCCGATCATGGCCCCGTACCGGCCCCGGAGGCCCTCCTCCGCGATGGCGGTATTCAGGGCGATCTGACGCCGGATTGGCTGGCAGATGTCGTCCAGATTTACGCTGTCGGCGTAGTCCAGAATTCCCTCCACCGCCAGCAGACGCTGATCCGGGTTCTCCTGGGCGGCGGCGGGGACGGCGTGCTCCGCCAGCACCTGGCCGTTCCGGCTGATGTGGACCACGTTGGTGTGCTGGTCCACGATCCGCACCTGGGCGGTGTCCCCGCCGGAATGGACCTCCGCCAGGATCTCAAAGGCCCGGCCGGTGTCCAGGGGCCGCACCTGGACGCAGCGGCGGTCCAGATAGGCCCCGATGGCGTCCCCGTCCTCCTGGGTCAGCCTGGACAGGCACTCCAGCTGGGCGTCCGGGTCGGCGGCGGTCACGCCCGCGGCGGCGGCGGCCTCCAGCCCCCGGCGGCCTCCGGTGTTGGGCACCACCACGCTTTTCACGTTCTTGATGATATTGCCGCTGACGGACAGATCCACCCGCTCCGGCAGGCTCCCCAGGGCCTTCCGGGCCAGGGCGCAGGCGTAGGCCACGGCGATGGGCTCGGTGCAGCCCAGGGCGGTTTTCAGCTCGTGGTGGAGGATGCGGGTATAGGCGGCGTATCGGGGATCGGTGTGGTTCATGGGACACCCCTTCCGGCGCGGGCGCGCCTGTGAGATTCGTATGGGTCACGTCGATTATATAGTCAGCACACTTGAAAATCGGTAGCATACCGATTTTCAAAACAGCGGCTGTGCCGCTGTAGGCAAAGCCTTTGTGCTGACTATGAAATCTGACGCAAGGCCGCTTTGCGGCCTGTGCGGCACTGACGTGCCGCACAAGTGAAAAAGAAGTGTACACTTCTTTTTCACTGCGTCAATTATACCCGAAAAGCGGGGCGGGCGCAAGATGGAGGTTTTGGGGCAGGGATGTCCCCATTGCCCGCTTGCAATTTCTCCCTCCATCTATTACAATAAGGGAGAGAAACAGAGGCGGTTCTGCCGCCGCGGGGGGATGTACCATGCTGAACTGGTCCACTGTTATGACCGCGATATCCGCGTTCGGTATCCTGGCCAGCGTCCTTTTTCAGTTTTTCAATGTCCATCCAAGCGAAAAACGTTATGTGACCATCAAAACCATGCGCGTGATCCTGGTGGTCCTGTTCCTGTTCAGCCTTTACATGACCATACAGGGTGGCGGGTCTGGAGGCGGGGGACTGGTGAATGGCCCCGCCACCGCTGAGCCGACAGTTTCCCTGCCCGATCCCACGCCCAGCCCCACCCCGGAACCCAGCCCCACCCCGGAGCCGACCCCGGAACCCAGTCCCACCCCGGACGTTCAGACGGCCGCGCCCACCCAGAGCGTTCCCCCTCCGGCCCCGACGGAGCGGCCCACGCCCGCCCCGCCGCCGGAAACGGCCGCCCCCGCTCCGCCGCCCACAGCCGCGCCCCGGGACACCTTCCTGCTGGAGGCGTTTGACGATAAGCCCTATACCCCGGATAATTACCACTTTGAATACTGCGGCCCCAATGACGGGGAGTTTATTTTGGAGCGTTTTCCCATGGATCTGCCCCTGGTTCCCGGCTACTACTACGTGAAAATTCACCGGGACAGCACGTGCCAGGATCTGGCCCTGGCCTCCTTTTATGTGGACAGCTCCGTGGTGGGATACGCGATCGGCTTCCGCCGCACCCTGAGCTGGGGGGAATACGATATCGGCGAGGTGGACGAGGACTGCCTGCTGTGCAGCTGGGGATACCGGGCCGTGCCCAACGCGAACCTGCGCCTGACGCTGGTGGACGGCAGGCAGTTTTCCTCCCGTGGACTGGAGATCCGTATATTCTGCGAGGAGTTCGGCCGGGATGTGTTTTCCTGCGCCTACCAGGGAGAGCCTATCTGGCTGTCCCTGCCGCCTGGGTACGACTACGGCATCACTGTCTGCTTTGACAGCTTTACCGCCGCCGAGGGGTCGCTCCGCGTCACCGCGCCGCAGGACGGCTCGGCCCCTGAGACGTTCCAGCTCCAGCTCGCGTGAGCCTGCGCACAAAACAAGGCCCGGACTCTCCCTTGGAGATCCGGGCCTCGCGATGCTCGTTTAAAGGGACGCCCCAATCCGGGCGGTCCTTTAAGCGTCCTCCGGGAAGCGTAGCTCCACCCGCAGCCGTCCGTCCTCATACCGGGCGGCGATGGTTCCGTCCATCCGCTCCGTGAGGGCCCGGGCGATGGACAGGCCCAGCCCGGTGGAGTGCCGGCCCGTCTCCACGGTGTAAAACCGGTCGAACAGCCGCCCCACCTGCACTTCGTCCAGCCCGGGGGCGGCGTTGGACAGGGTGATGGTCCCGTCTCCGTCCAGCGTTACGTCCAGATCGCCGCCGCTGTATTTCAGCGCGTTGGTCAGCAGATTCCCCAGTATCCGGGACAGGGCGGCCCGGTTCAGGTTCCGCGCCACCCGCCCCTCCGGGAGGGACACCGTGGGCGTGATCCCCCCCGCCGCCAAGGCCCCGTAGAGGGACGCCACCGCCTCCTCCACCGCGCCGTTCAGATCCACCCGCTCCAGGGCCGGCCCGTCCTCCAGGCTGGCCGCCACCGAGTAGCGCAGCAGCTCCCCGGTGAGCTGGCGCATGGCCTCCGCCCGGCCCGAGATCAGGGCCAGATACCGGGCCTGATCCGGGGTCTTGTCCCCCTTGTCCAGCAGCTCCAGATAGCCGCAGATGGCGGTGAGGGGGGTGCGCAGGTCGTGGGACACGTTGGTGACGGCCTCCTTCAGCTCCCGGTCGCCGTTCTCGTACCGCTGGCGCAGGCGGCGCAGCTCCCGGAGCTGGACGTTCAGCTCCCCCGCCAGCCTGCGGGCGTGGGGGTCCCGGGTGGGCAGGAAGATGGGGCTGTTGGTGTCGGAAAGGAGCCGCTCCCCCAGCTGGCCCGTGATGTCGTCCAGGCTCTTTTGGAGCAGGTACAGGCGGAGGAGCAGCACCAGCGCGAGGGCGGCCAGCGCGGCGCAGATCAGCCAGGGGAGCATGGGGTTCACCTCATTTCAGGTCTTTTCTGCGGAACAGGGCAATGCCCGCTCCGGTGGATAGGGCAATGACTGCCAGTGAGTACAGCGGGAACCAGTTCAGGTTCTGTACCTCCCGGCTGGCGTATTCAATGGCCTGACTGCTGGGCAGAAGCGCGTAGAGAAATTCAAAAAAGGCCCGTCCACCGCTCAGATATTGGGGATTAGGCGTCGGATCGCCGGGGATAAATTCCCCTGCGATCCAGACGCCGTTTACATATTCTGGGGACAGCAGACGGCTTCTGAGATAGATGGCGGCGAACAGCAGGAGGAACACACCCAGGATACACACCGCCGCAGACAGGCTTTTCCGGCTGCAATTCATCACGACCAAGGTAAAGAGGGCGCAGAATGCCGCCATAGTGATCAGCGAACCCAATGCGAGCGGCACAGCCAGGTTTGCCTCCATGGCAATAAACCCGATGAGCGGCGTGCCAACCACGGTCATCGCAATCATGTGGGCGGCGCAGAACAGCAGGGAAGCCGCGGCGGCGGTCAGCAGGTTGGCCGCATACACCAGGAAACGGGAGCACCCCGCCGACACTTTGTTCCGGATGGTGCTGTCGCTGTATTCCCGGCCCAAAAACAGGGGGATAAAAACCGCCGTGAGGATACAGGCCGTCATCGGATAGATGAAAAAGGCCCCGTCCAGCGTGATAGGCTCGATTTGGCTCATCTCGTAGTAGTTGAACGCAACCAAAGCCCCAAAGCCGGCACTGAACGCCAGCAGGCCCCAAAAGAGCTTGTTTTTCCTCAGCCGCAGAAAGTTTGCCGCCAGCAGATTTCTCATACCCACCACCTCATTTCAAGTCTTTTCTGCGGAACAGGGCAATGCCCGCCCCGGTGGATAGGGCGATTACGGCCAATGAATAGGCCATGAGCGGCAATGGGGCCACAGGCGGCCGCATATGCTGCCGGTATTCTTCGATCTGCGCCTCAGAGAATCCGTCCTCCGGGAGGGAGATTTCGTCCCTCTGCCTGCTTCGCATATACTGGACCGCCTGGCCAAAGGGGGTAGCGTCGTCCAGGAACACAAAGACTGCCCGCCGCGTACCGCTGACGTATCCACTGTTGAGTTCATAGGTGACGGAAACTGCTCCATTTTCCGGGACGTCGATATACGCCGAATACTGTGGGATGTTCAAATAGCTGTCAACGCTGGACAGATAGCCCAGAAGGGCAAAGGACCCGGCAATACAGACCACCGCCGTCACCGTTTTCCGGGCGCACAGCATCCCAACAGCGGTAAAAACGGCACAGAAGGCAATCACTGTGACCAGCGTGCCCGCGAGGAGGAGCAGGAGACGGCCCGCCTCCATGCGGGGAGGGCCGATCAGAAAGCTCCCAGATCCGAGGGTGACAGCCAGATAGGCCGCGCATTGCAACAGGGCGGCAGAGGTATTTGTGATCAACCCGGCAAGATAGACGGCGTTTCGGGAATGTCCAGCCGTCAGCTTGTTCCGAAGAGTGCCGTCGCTGTAGTCGGTGCCGAGGAACAGACTGGACCAGACTGCCGCAACTACACCAACCGCGCCCGCATAATCAAAGATCATAGGGTCGATGGTAACCTCGTTAAAAACGATCCAAAAGCGCATCCGCCACAGGGCGTAACCAGCCATAAAAGCCAGAGTGCCCCAGAAGAGCACGCTTTTTTTCAGCCGCAGAAAGTTCGCCGCCAGCAGATTCCTCATGCCGCCCACCTACTTCAAATCCTTCCGCCGGAACAGGGCCGCGCCCGCCCCGGTGAACACCGCGCACACCAGCCCGGACAGCCCTATCAGCTTCCCCGGCTCGGTGAAGTTCAGCATGGTGTACTGGAGGGACTGCCCCGTGGGCAGAAGGTCATAGAGGAACTGGTACACCGCCCGCTCTGTGCCCCGGAGGTACCTGGGGTTAGGCTCCGGCACGGTGTCCACAACCTGCCCGTTGAAGGACATCTCATAGCCCTGGATAAACTCCGGGGCATTCAGCCGCCCGTCGATGACCACAGTCACGATGAGCAGGACAAACACCCCCAGCAGGCAGATCACCACCGAGGTGGCCTTTCTGGAGCAGTTCATGGCCACAAAGGTGAAGATGGCGCAGAAGGCCGCCAGCATCACCACCGATCCGGCAATGGCCCAGAGGAGCAGGGAGGCGGGCTTGGTGAACCAGCCCAGCAGGGGCGCGCCCACCGCCAGGCAGGACAGCATATAGCCCGCCATGCACAGCAGGGAGGCGGCAAATCCGGTGATCAGGCCGGCGAAATAGATGGACAGGCGGGAGTGCCCCACGGCGACCTTGTTCCGGATGGCCCCGTCGCTGTACTCGGTGCCCAGGAACAGGGAGATGAACGCCGCCGCCAGAATGCCGATAAAAGCGGCGTACTCGAAGAACCGCCCCTCCAGCAGGGACTTGTACTGGGCGGCCCCGGGCGTGCTCATGTCGGAAGTCATGGACAGCTGAATCCGGAACTCGCCGAAGACCGCCAACGCCCCCAGGCCCACGCACACGCCCAGCGCGGCCCAGAGAAGGGTGGTTTTCCGCAGCCGCAGGAAATTCGCGCTCAGCAGCTTAGTCATGGGAAGCACCCCCCACCAGATTGACAAAGTAGCTCTCCAGGCTCTCGTCCCGCTCCTGGGCGGACAGCAGCTCGCAGCCCTCCCCGTCCAGGGCGCGGCTGAGCTGGGAGATGTTCAGCTGGGCGAACACGTCCGCCTGCCCGTCGCTTAGAATCTTGTAGTCCACCCCCATGCCGTCCAGCACCCGGGCCAGGGCACGGGTGTCGGTGACCTCCACCCGCAGGCACTTGCGGCAGGCGGCGTCCAGCTCCCGGGCGGACAGCTCCTTGACGATGCGGCCCGAGTCGATGAACCCGTAGTGGGTGGCCAGCCTGGACAGCTCGTCCAGGATGTGGGAGGAGATGAGCACGGTGATGTTCCGCTCCCGGTTCAGCTTGAGGATCAGCTCCCGTATGTCGATGATGCCCTGGGGGTCCAGGCCGTTCACCGGCTCGTCCAGCACCAGAAAATCCGGGTCCCCGGCCAGGGCCACGGCGATGCCCAGGCGCTGCTTCATGCCCAGGGAGAAGTGGCCGGCTTTTTTCTTCCCGGTGCCCTCCAGCCCCACCAGCTTTAAAAGCTCCGGGATGCCGTCGTCGGAGGGCACCCCCAGCACCCGGAGCTGCTCGCGCAGGTTGTCCTGGGCGGTGAGGTCCAGGTAGATGGAGGGGGTTTCCACCACCGCGCCCATCCTCCGGCGGACCTTGGCGATATCCCGCTGCGCGCCGTCCACGCCGTAGAGGGCATAGGAACCGCCGGTGGGGGCCTGCAGGCCGCAGATGAGCCGGATGAGGGTGGTTTTGCCCGCGCCGTTGCGGCCCACGAAGCCGTAAATCGAGCCCTTGGGCACGTGCATGGTGAGATTGTCCAGCGCCTTGAAGTCCTTGTAGTGCTTGGACAGGCCCTGGGTGACCAGTACATATTCCATAAAAAAGCCTCCGTTTCCTTGGATGCGCCCATGGTAGCATGGAACGGTCAAGAAAGCGGTCAAGGAATCCGTTCAGAAATGGTTGAGATTTTGCGGCCGCAGGCTTCGCCCCGCGCGGGAGGGGGCTGGCTGGGCTTCACTTCAGCTGGTCGCTGAACGCCTTCAGCTCCCGCTTCCTGTCCGGGGGGAGGCTGTTGAACTCCACGCCCCGAATGGCCCCCTCCAGGGCGTAGAGGTGGACCAGGCAGACCTGGGGGAATACGGCTTTCAGCCGGAAAAACGCCCCCTCGGCCCCCTCCGCCGCCAGCTGCTGGGGGGTGTGTATGCCTACGGTGGCCAGTTTCCGGGCCATCTCGGCCCCAATATTCACCATAGCGGTCAATTCTGACATGGTGATTCCTCCTGTTCTGTGCGCATTTTGAACCCGATCCCCCATACGGATTCGATGGGGTCGCCCGCCCCGGCGTCCCGGAGCTTTTTGCGCAGGTTGCTGACGTGGGTTTTCAGCGAGCTCTCGGTGCAGTCGGGGGTATCCTGGCCGATCTCGTCCAGCAGCCGGGACTTGGTGACCACCTGGGCAGGGTTTGCCATGAGCAGCCTTAAAATGGCGTACTCCGTCCGGGTGAGGCGCACGTCCCCGCCGTCTATGGAGACCGACCGGGCCTGGGAATCCAGCCGCAAGGGGCCGAAGGCGAGGGGGCCCCCCGCCCGGGCGGGGGCCTCCCGCAGCCGCACCGCCACCCTGGCCAGCAGCTCCCGCAGGGCGAAGGGCTTGGTCACATAGTCCGCCGCGCCCCCCAGCAGCAGGGCGGTCTTGCTGTCCACGTCCGCCCGGGCGCTGACCACGATGACGGGGACGCCCGCCAGGCGCGGCAGCACCTGCTCCCCGGACAGGCCGGGAAGCATCAGGTCCAGCAGGATGAGGTCGGGCCGCTCCCGGTCCAGGGCCAGCACCGCCTCGGTGCCCGAGTAGGCCCGGCTCACCCGGAAGCCCTCGGCCTCCAGCGCCTCCTGGAGCAGGTTCCCGATGTGGATGTCGTCATCGACGACCAGGATGTGGCTCATACCCTGCACTCCGTTTCCTGTGTTTTTTTCTATTATACGGACAGCGGGGGAGGGACGCAAGGGAAAAGGGTTGAAGAAATTCTTAAAATGGCGTATACTTGGGGCAGTCTGAAGGATGGAGGGATTGCTATGCCTGTTGAAATTGGAATGAGGGGCGAGGCCGAGACCGTGGTGACCGCCCAGGACACCGCCCAGGCCATGGGCTCCGGCCTGGCCCCGGTGCTGGCCACCCCGCGGATGGTGGCCCTGATGGAGGGGGCCGCGGTGAACGCGGTGCAGTCCGCCCTGGCCCCGGGGGAGGGCACGGTGGGCACCCGGCTGGATGTGACCCACGACGCCGCCACCCCCGTGGGGATGAAGGTGTGGGCGCAGGCGGAGGTCACCGCCGTGGAGGGGCGCAGGATTACCTTTGCCGTGTCCGCCTTCGACGGGCGGGAGAGGATCGGCGGCGGGGTTCACCAGCGCTTCATCATCCAGTCGGAGCGGTTCCTGGCCAAGGCCCAGGGGAAGCTGGAAGGGTGAGCGGAAAAATTCCCGGGGGGACCCGGGAATTTTTTGTTGACAAAAGCCCAGCGGCGTGATAGGATAACACTACCCCCCAGGGGGGTGTATAGAAGGCGAGGAGGGACTGCCCATGATGGCGGACCAGAAAACGGTGCTGCGGCTGCTGAAAACAGCCAGGGGCCAGATTGACGGCATCATCAAAATGGTGGAGGAAGACCGCTACTGTATGGATATCTCCCAGCAGCTCACCGCCGCCGACGCCATGCTGCGCCGGGCCAACCGGGAAATCCTTACCGCCCACCTGAAGCACTGCGTGGAAAATGCGCAGGACGGCAGGGAACGGGCGGAAAAGATCGACGAATTGGTAAATGCATTGGGAAAAATACTATAGCTGTGTTTTCAATGGGGTGAATCGGATATGAAACAAAAATTCAACGTCACGGGCATGACCTGCTCCGCCTGTTCCGCCCATGTGGATAAGGCGGTGCGCAAACTGGACGGGGTGTGCGAGGTGAACGTCAACCTGCTGGGCGGCTCCATGACGGTGGACTGGGACGGGGGGCTCACCCCGGAGCAGATCGTGTCCGCCGTGGAGAAGGCGGGGTACGGCGCGGCCCTGCCCGCCGCCCCGGGACAGGGCGCGGCCCAGGCCCAGGGGAAGCCCGCCGCCGGGGCCATGGAGGATGAGCTGAAGAACATGAAGGCCCGGCTGATCTGGTCCTTTGTGTTCCTTATCCCCCTGTTTTATTTGTCCATGGGCCACATGATGGGCTGGCCCATCCCCCATTTTTTCCACGGGGCGGAGAACGCCATGACCTATGCCCTGACGCTGTTCCTGCTCACCGTGCCCATTATGGTCATCAACCAAAAGTATTACCGGGTGGGCTTTAAAACCCTCTGGCATCTCTCGCCCAACATGGACTCCCTGATCGCCGTGGGGTCCGCCGCCGCCGTGGTGTACGGGGCGGCCGCGCTGTACTGCATCGGCTGGGGGCTGGGCCACGGGGATATGGCCTTGGTGGAGCACTACTCCATGGATCTGTACTTCGAGTCCGCGGGCATGATCCTCACCCTCATCACCCTGGGCAAGTATCTGGAGACCCGCTCCAAGGGCAAGACGGGACAGGCCATCGCCCGGCTCATGGACCTGACCCCCAAGACCGCCACCGTCCTCCGGGACGGCGGGGAGGCGGAGGTGCCCGTGGAGCAGGTCCAGGCGGGGGATCTGGTGCTGGTGCGCCCGGGGGCCTCGGTGCCGGTGGACGGCGTGGTGGTGGAGGGGGCGTCCAGCGTGGACGAATCCGCCCTCACCGGCGAATCCATCCCGGTGGACAAGGGCCCCGGCGATACGGTCATATCCGCCTCCATCAACAAGTCCGGCGTGCTCACCCTCCGGGCCACCCGGGTGGGGGAGGACACCACCCTGGCCCAGATGATCCGGCTGGTGGACGAGGCGGCCTCCTCCAAGGCCCCCATCGCCAAGCTGGCGGACAGGGTGGCGGGGCTGTTCGTCCCGGTGGTGATGGTCATCGCCCTGATCACCGCCGTGGTGTGGATGGCCGCCACCGGGTCGGTGGAGCGGGCCCTCACCTCCGGCGTGGCGGTGCTGGTGATCTCCTGCCCCTGCGCCCTGGGGCTGGCCACCCCGGTGGCCATCATGGTGGGCACCGGCAAGGGGGCGGAGCACGGCATTTTGGTGAAGTCCGCCGAGGGGCTGGAGCATCTGCGCTCCGTCACCACCGTGGTGCTGGACAAGACGGGCACCATCACCCAGGGCAGGCCCAGGGTGACCGACCTTTACCCCCTGGGCCGGACCACGGCGGAGGAGCTTTTGTGTGTGGCGGCGTCGCTGGAGAAGCCGTCGGAGCACCCCCTGGGGGCGGCCATCGTGGAGGAGGCGGGAAACCGCTCCATTCCCCTGGCCCCGGTGGAGCGGTTTGAAGCCGTCCACGGCAAGGGCGTGCGGGGGAGAATCCAGGGGGCGGACTTTCTGGCGGGCAACGCCGCCATGCTGGCGGACGCCGGGGTGGACCTGGGCCGGGACGGCATGATCGCCGACGAATTGGCGAAGCAGGGCAAGACCCCCCTGTTCTTTGTGGAGGACGGCAGGCCCATTGGCATCATCGCCGTGGCGGACACGGTGAAACGGAGCAGCCGGGCGGCCATTGAGGGCTTCCAAAAGCTGGGGCTGAAGGTGGTCATGCTCACCGGCGACAACAGGCGCACCGCCGAGGCCATCGGCAGGGAGCTGGGCCTGACCCAGGTGATATCCGAGGTGCTTCCCGCAGACAAGGAGCGGCAGATTGCCGCTTTGCAGGCCCAGGGGGAGAAGGTGGCCATGGTGGGGGACGGCATCAACGACGCGCCCGCCCTGGCCCGGGCGGACGTGGGGCTGGCCATCGGCGCGGGGGCGGACGTGGCCATCGAGAGCGCCGACATCGTGCTGATGAAGTCCGACCTGGCGGACGGGGTGACGGCGGTGGAGCTGTCTCGGGCCACCATCCGCAACGTGAAGCAAAACCTGTTCTGGGCGTTTTTCTATAACGCCGTATGTATCCCGGTGGCCGCGGGGCTGCTGGCCATCTGGGGCGGGCCCCAGCTCAGCCCCATGATCGCCGGGGCGGCCATGAGCTTCAGCTCGGTGTGCGTGGTGGCCAACGCCCTGCGCCTGCGGTTCTTCAGGCCCAGCATCCAGCCCAGCCCCCCTGTGAAATCCGGCGGGGAATCCGCCGCTGAAGTGAAAGGAGAACAAAAAACCATGGAAAAGAAAGTTGTCATTGAGGGTATGATGTGCCAGCACTGCCGCGCCCATGTGGACAAGGCGCTCAACGCCATCCCCGGCGCGTCCGCCACCGTGGATCTGGACAGCAAGACCGCCGTGGTCACGGGAGATGTGGCCGACGAGGCCATCCGCGCCGCCGTGGAGGAGGCCGGTTATCAGGTGACCGGCATTTCCTGAGCAGGGCGAAAGCCCGGGAAAAAGGCCGCCCCGCTGAACAGCATTCAGCGGGGCGGCCTTTTTTTGCCGGAACAGGGAATTGGGGTCTTGACCGATTTGGTCAACGGCGGTATGGTGGAGGGGAAAGGAGGGCCGGATATGAACCAGAAGTTTTTCAGCCTCCCCACGGAGCGCCAGAACCTGATCCGCAGCAGCGCCATGCTGGAGTTCGGGGCCAATACCTTTAAAAAGACCTCCGCCGACTCCATCGCCAAGCGGGCGGGGGTGTCCAAGGGCCTGCTGTTCCACTACTTCAAGGACAAGCGGGAGCTGTACGCCTACCTGTTCCAATACGCCATCGACGCGTGCATGGAGGCATTTAACCGGCAGATGGAGCGGATGAGCTATTTCGGGGAGACCGATTTCTTTGCCGCCCTGGAGCGGGGGCATAAAATCAAGATGGACATGGTGCGCCGTATGCCCGGGCTGTTCCGCTTTGTCATGCGGGCCTACTACGAGCGGGACAGCGTGCTCTCCCCCAAGCTGCGCAAAAAGCTGGACGATGTGCTGGCCCAGTCCACCGGCTCCTTTCTGGCCCGGATGGATCTGCATAAATTCAAGGACGGGGTGGACCCCCGGCAGGTGGTGCGCCTGCTCACCCTGTCCGCCGAGGGGATGCTGGCGGAGACCAATGCCTGCACGGCGGAGGAGATCGACCGGCTGTTTTTGGAGTACAAGCGGAATGCGGATATGCTGCGCCGGTTTTTATATAAGGAGGAGTACCTATGATTCAGATTGACCGCCTGACCAAGCGCTACGGCAGGGCCCGGGGGATTACGGAGCTGACCCTCCGCGTCCCGGAGGGAAGCTGCTTCGGCTTCATCGGCCCCAACGGGGCGGGTAAATCCACCACCATCCGCACCCTGCTGGGGCTGCTCTCCCCCACCTCGGGATCGGCCCGGGTGCTGGGGCTGGACTGCGCCGGACAGCGGGAGCGGATTCTGGCCCAGGTGGGCTATATGCCTTCCGAGGCCATGTTCTACCCGGATATGCGGGTGGGGGAGGTGATCCGCCTGTCGGCGGACCTGCGCCGGATGGACTGCCGGGATCAGGCCGGCGCTTTGTGCCGGGCGCTGGAGCTGGATCCCCGCAAGCGCATCCGGGAGCTGAGCCTGGGCAATCGAAAAAAGGTGTCCATCGTGTGCGCCATGCAGCACCGGCCCCGGCTGTACGTCCTGGACGAGCCCACCAGCGGCCTGGACCCCCTGGTTCAGCGGGTGTTCTGGTCCGAGCTGGAAAACCGCCGGAGGGAGGGGGCCACGGTGTTCCTGTCCTCCCACGTGCTTTACGAGGTGCAGCGCTACTGCGACCGGGCGGCCATCATCCGGGAGGGCCGTCTGGTGGCGGAGGGGACCACTGCGGAGCTGGACATTGAGAACAAATTTTTCGACTACTACGAGGGGAGGACGGCGCAATGACCGTTTTTCGCAAAGAGCTGCGGGCCGGTGCGGCGGCCCTTCTGGTGTGGGCGGCGGCTGTCGGCGGGCTGATGGCGGTGTGCGTGGGGATGTACCCCTCCTTTGCCGGCTCCATGGACGACGTATCCGCCCTCTTTTCCGGGATGGGGGACTTTTCCGCCGCCTTCGGGCTGGATAAACTGGAATTCGGCACCATTATGGGGTTCTATGGGACAGAGTGCGGCAATATCCTGGGCCTGGGCGGGGCGTTTTACGCCGCCCTCACCGCCATGGGCATGCTGGCGGGGGAGGAGGGAGGCCATACGGCGGAATTCCTGCTTACTCACCCCGTCAGCCGCCTGCGGGTGGCCGGGGAAAAGCTGGCGGCGCTGTTCGCCCTGGTGCTGGGGCTGAATCTTTTCTGCCTCGGCTGCGGCGCGGGGGCCATCCTGTTCATCGGCGAGGACGGGGACTGGGGCAGCCTGCTGCGCTATCACGCCGCGCTGCTGCTCATGCAGCTGGAGATCGGCGGGCTGTGCTTCGGGCTGTCGGCGCTGCTGCGCCGGGGCGGGCTGGGGCTGGCCATGGGGCTGGCCGCGCTGCTCTACTTTGCGGGCATCCTGGTCAACCTGGACAGCGGGCTGGACTGGCTGCGCTTTGTGACGCCCTATTACTACGCCGACGCCGCCCGGGTGTTTGCCGGGGAAGTGCCGGTGGGCTGTGTGCTGGCGGGGTGCGGCCTGGGCGCGCTGGGTGCGGGCTTCGGCCTGTGGCAGTACCGGCGCAAGGATATCGCGTAGGATTGGCGGCGCCCGCGGCGGGTCAGCCCAGGTCGGCGCTTCCCAGCTTCTTCAGCGCGGCCAGCGTATCGTCCAGGTTTTCCTTGTGCCAGTTCTTGAAGCTGCCGGCATACAGGACTGCGAAATGGCCGGAAGACCGCAGGCCGCTCAGCGCTGCTTGCTGGGTAGTTAAGCGGATGGTGTCCGTCCCGGTACGAATGGTGATAACGGTATTGAACATATCATCCTCCAGCTCCACCGACTGGATGTCCCCATAGGGAAGGACCAAGGACACGTCTTTGCGCAGGTTGTGCCATATGGTGTTGAAGGGGAGCAGGACGATCTCGTGCTCACACATTTGGAGAACATAAAATTCTGCGCTAAAAAATTCCATAATTTGTTTGCTCAGGTTTTCCGGGGCGTATTTGACGATGATGCAGCGATCCTCCAGGGGCTTATATCCGGCCTCCTGGGTAAATTTCGTGACTTCGTTTGCCATGGTATATACCTCCAAGTCGTTCTCGTTCAAGTTTGGTGCAGACAGGCGGGAGCCCTTCATGTTCTGCTGTATGTTTCGGATTTGTTCAGTTGATGGGGGTGACGATGGGCTTGCCGTCCGCGTTCACCAGCACGGTCATCCCCGTGCCGCTTGCCTTATTGTGAGAGCCCAGAACATAATTCACGCCGGTCTCCGTATCCACGAGGATCTTGGCCACATTCACAATGCCCTGATTATAGACCTCCACAAAGCGTTCCTTTGCCATATCGGTTTCCTCCTTTCCGTCCCGCCTGTCTGCGAGGGGAAGCATAGCACGGCGCAGATCCCCGTTGGGCGAATTTTCCTAAACGGCACGAATTGTTCCTGGACGGCAAAAAGCAGAAAATTGGGAGGGGGCCTCACAGGCCCCCTCCCAATTTCTGTCTCAGCACGGCTTTTCCGGCCCGGGACAGCAGGCACTCCCGGCCCTCCACCCGGACCCTGTTTCCCTTCCAGTCCGCCGCCTCGATTTTGTCCGCCGCCGCCAGATAGGCCCGGTGAACCCGGACAAAGCGCCCGCCCAGCTCCCGCTCCAGCTCGTTCAGGCTGCCCACGAAGTCCAGACGGCTTTCCGCCGTGTGGAGGAATACGTGGTGGGCCTTGGGCGCGGTCTCAAAAAACAGGATATCCGCCAGGGGGATGTGGCGGATCTCATCCCCCGAGCGCAGGGAGAACACCTCCGCCGGGTCCCGGCGCTCGCAGAGCAGCCGGGTGTGGATGGCCTCCAAGCACCGGGCGGCGGCGGGCCCGGTCTGGTCGGAATCCTTCACGATGTAGTCAAACGCCTCCAAATGGTACTGGAAGGTTTTCCAGGCCAGATCGCCATAGCTGGTGATGTAGACCAGGGTGGCGTGGGGGTCCCGGCGGCGCAGCTCCCGGCCCAGGGTGAAGCCGTCCCACGCCCCGTCCCTCAAATCCACGTCCAGAAAGTAGACGCCCCGGCAGCCGCCGCCCGCCGCGTCCAAAAGCGCCTGGGCGGTGGAGGCGGCGCAAACCACCTTCATGTCGTAGTTCTCCATGAAAATCTTCCACTCCAGGGCGGTCTGAACCTGGTGGCGGACGGTCTCCTCGTCATCGCACAGATAAATCGGGATCATATCCGCCCTCCTATGGTCAGCTCCTGGACAAACACGCCCCCCGGCCAGCTGGTGGAGGCGGAGGCGTTGGGATAGCCCTCCAGAATCCGTTGGTAGTTGGACAGGCCCAACCCCCGGCCCTCCCCCTTGGTGGAGTAGCCCTCCGTCCATATGCTGCCGGGGTCGATGGCGCCGGCGTAGGGGTTGGCCAGGCGCAGGAACAGCCCCTCCCCCTGGGCCAGCAGCACAATTTCCACCCAGGGCGTTTTTGTCTCCAGCGCGCCCTGGGCGGCGTTGTCCAGCAGGATGCCAAGGCAGCGCACCAAATCCCACACGTCCATCCCCGCCCGCTCCACGGGGTAGAGCACCTCCAGGCGGCAGTCAATGCCCTGTCCCCCCATTGCCGCCAGCTTAGACAGCAGCAGGCTTCGCACCTGGGGAATCCTCACATTGCCGATCTGGGTGGACGCCTGGATCTTCTCCCCGATGCGCTGGTCGAAATCCGCGTCCAGCTGGGCCAGGGAGGTCCGCAGGGCGTCCAGCTCGCCCTCGTCGGCCTGCTGGGACAGCCCCGCCAGCAGGTTCTTATAGTCGTGCCGGAAGCAGCGCACCTCCCGGCGGATGGCCTCCAGATCCTGCTCGTAGAGCTGCTGCTGGGCGATGACATCCCGCTGGGCCTCCATTTTCCGGGCGGCGTCCAGCCGCTGGGACAGGTAAATGACCAGCCCCACCGCCAGTCCCGCCATCACCAGCACAAGCGCGTAGTAGGGAGCCAGATATTCCGGATGGATTCCCTCCTGTAAAAGAGAGAATGCCTCCATAGCCGCCTCCAGGCCAAAGAAGAACAGGGACATGCGGCGCTGGACGGAGCTGTCCTCCAGCAGAAGGCGGAACCAGCGCCCGAAGTGGAGCCGGTGCAGCAGCGCGGCGGAGACCAGCGCCACAGCGCCATAGACGGCGATCAACGCCGTGTACGGGATCTCGCTGTCCAGAAGCAGTATCTGGGCCAGGCCGGACGCGGCCACCTGGAACATGCCCGCCATGCACGCGGCGGCAAAGGCATACCAGAACCCGATCCGCCACGCCCACCGAATCCACAGGGTGCACATCAGCAGGATGGCACAGGAGAACACACAGTAGCGGGCCACATAGTAGTCGGGAAAGTACGCATACAAAGCCGCATCCAGCAGGGTGGCCAGCAGCGGGGAGAGCAGCAGGGCGGGCAGCTTTCTCACCACCCGCCGGCCCCGCGCGTCCATAATCACAAACAGGTAGGCCACCAGGACGGCGTGGGAGATCAGGGAAAATGTAAATTGAAACAGATAATCCTCCAGGTTAAGCACGGTGAACCCCATTCCTTTCCGCAGAACAGTGCCCAGGCAATATACCATATCCGGGGCGGTTTGTCCATGGAGTAAAAAAATGATGCGGGGCCGGTTTTGAACTGCCGTCCGGCAGTCCAAAACGGCCCCATATCGTTTCCATCATTTTTTGTTGCGCACAAACACCTGGGTGCCCTGGTACTTGGGGTTGTGCCGCTCGTCGAGCTCGAAGCCGTCCAGGGCGGCGATGAACCGGGAGAGCTTGGCAAAGCCGTAGTTCCGGGCGTCGAAATCCGGCTGCTTTTTGATGAGCAGGGTGCCCAGGTCGCCCAGGTAGGCATAGCCGTCCTCGTCCGCCAGATCCTCCACCGACTGGGCGATGAGCTCCTGGACGGTGAGGGCGGGGGACTCCGCCGGGGCGGACTTCTTTTTCGCGCTCTTCCCGGCGGGGGCGGGGGACTGCGCCTTTTCGGCGGCCTTGAGCGACTCGATGTACACGAACTTGTCGCAGGCCACAATGAAGGGCTTGGGGGTCTTTTTCTCCCCCATGCCGTATACCTTCATTCCCGCCTCCCGCAGGCGGGTGGCCAGGCGGGTGAAATCGCTGTCGCTGCTCACCAGCACGAAGCCGCCGCAGTTGCCCGAGTACAAAATGTCCATGGCGTCGATGATCATGGCGGAGTCGGTGGCGTTTTTGCCGGTGGTGTAGCTGTACTGCTGGAAGGGGGTGATGGCGTGCTCCAGCAGCAGGGGCTTCCAGCTGCCCATATTGGGGGCGGTCCAGTCGCCGTAGATGCGCTTGATGGTGGCCGAGCCGTACACCGCCACCTCCGCCATGATCTCCCGCAGGGCGGTGCGGGGGGCGTTGTCCGCGTCGATGAGGACGGCGAGACGAAGTTCGTTTTCCATGGCAGGCTCTCCTTTTCGCGTCGTTGCCGGGCTGTAAAAGCCAGTATATCACAGGCGCGGGCGAAAGGCCAGAGCAAAAATTTTTTTCTGCCCTGCAACAATATGCACCGCCAAGGCGTGTTATGGGTAGAAGGGATTGCGCAAAGCCACCCTTCGGGCTTTGCGCCGGAAGGAGGGGGAGAATGGAGTGCTCCAACCGGTTGGATGAATTGGTGGTCAAATATGAAAACACCCTGTTCCGGGCGGCGCTGGCCATTTTGGGCGACGTTCAGGAGGCGGAGGACGCGGTGCAGGACACCTTCCTGCGCTATCTGGAAAAGCGCCCTGCGTTCCGGGACGGGGAGCACGAGAGGGCCTGGCTGCTGAAGGTGACGGCCAACCGCTGCAAAAGCGCGCTGCGGGTTTGGAAGCGCCGCCCTACGGTGGAGCTGCTGGACATATACCCCGCCCCGGAGGAGGACGGCGGCCGGGAGCTGGTGGAGGCCATCCTGGCCCTGCCCGCCAGCCAGCGCGCGGCGGTTCACCTGCACTATTACGAGGGCTACACCTCGGAAGAGATCGGGGCCATCCTGGGCCGGCGGCCCGGGACGGTGCGCTCCCATTTGAGCCGGGCGCGGGACGCGCTGCGGCGGTATTTATCTGATGAAGAAGGGGAAGGCTGACATGAGGCAATATAAAAACTATATGGATCATGTGAAGGTGTCCGGCGACCTCCACCGAAGGCTGGCGGAGCTGGAGGGGCCGGGGAAACGCCCTGTGCCGTGGGTAAAATACGCCTCCCTGGCGGCGGCGCTGGCGCTGGTGTGCGGCCTGGGGGTCTGGGGGCTGGGGAAGGTCCCGGGCGGTCCCGGCCAGCTGGCGGCCTGTTTTATGCCCACCGTGGCCCCGGAGCTGGGCGGGCTGGATGAGCCCGACATCGCCCTGGAGGAGCCCGGAGATGCGGCGCAGCCGGGTATGCGGACCCTGGGCGGCTACGAGGTGGCCGAGGACGGAGCGGCGGCCTACTATGTGTTGCCCTATATCGAGTATGGCCCGCCATCCGGCTCCGTGATGAATTCCTCTCTGGCAAGGCCAGACGGGGAATTGCGGGATGCCGGCAGGGACGACGTGCTGGCGCTGGTGGGAGGCGAGGAGGCGCTCACAGCCCATTTGAACTGGGGGGAGTGCGAATTTCGCGGCACGGTGGGCTTTGAGGCCGACGGAACAGTGTGTATGATGAGCCTGTGGGGGGAAGGGGCGGATACCGCCTTTAGTCTGGAGGTGTCCCCCGGCCGGATACCCCCTACCTGCTATGTGGTAATTGGGGAGGAGCGCACCATCACCGATGTGTGGGGCGTGGAGGTCAGCGGCGTGAACAGGGCGGGGGCCTACGGAGATGCGGAGCGGGGTGTCTATATGGATGTGTCCCGGGAGCTGCAGTTTATCGCCAAGGGCGTGGGCTGCCGCCTCAAGGTCTATGGCACCCAGGACCAGGCGGTGGAGGAGCTTGCATCCCGGTTTGTCCGCTGGGCTGTTTTGGAGGGGCTGGATCTGTCCGCGATCAGCCCGGACGGGGCCAAGCCGGTGGAGGCCGGCCCAGACTACTCCGTGGGCGAGCCCAACTGGGACGACAGCGGCGAGGGCTGGATCTGCCCCGGCTGCGGGGCGTATATCGAAGCGGGCGTGGAGCATTACCACACCCAGGACGGCTGCGACCCCTACGGCTATGCCATCAATGGCTATGACCCCGATGAGGTGGCGGACCGCGGATACGATCCGGGCGAGGTGGTCCCGGAGGCCGACAGCTGGCTCACCTGCCGGACCTGCGGCGGGGGCGTCCCGGATGGGACGGAGCACTACTGCAAGCCGGACGGCTCCGGCGGCCATGTCTGCGGCCTGTGCGGCGCGGCGTTCCCGGAGGGGAAGGTGCACAGCCATGAGGTGTGCGGACTTCCCCTGGCCCCCGAGACCTGGACCTGCGAAACCTGCGGCGAGACCGTCCAGCATGGGATGGCCCACGACTGTACGATGTGCAGCGGCTACCCGGCGCCGCACGTCTGCGAGATGTGCGGCGAGGCCTACCCGGAGGGCACGGCCCACGCCTGCCGCCAGGGAGGCCACCACCAGGGAAGCCATCACTGACACCTGCCCCGCCCGGCTTTGCCGGGCGGGGCTTTCCTCTTGCGCCGCCGCCGGAAGTCTGCTATAATATCCCTGAATATGGGACTTTATTTCTGCTAGGATAGGTCTGAAAGGAGGGGAGCGGCCATGGCAAAGACAGTCCATTACAAGCGCAAGCTGCCCATTCTGGCCAGGCTGCTGCTGGAGCGCAGCGACGATGAGCACCCAATTTCCCGCCGGGAGATGCAGGAGGAGCTGGAGCGGTGGGGGCTGTCCGCCGAGCGCAAGAGCCTGTATGACGACATGGAACAGCTGCGGGAGCTTGGGCTGGACGTGCAGGCGCGCCGGGGGAAAAACGGGGGCTGGTACATCGGGGCGCGGGATTTTGAGCTGGCGGAGCTGAAGCTGCTGGTGGACGCGGTGCAGTCCAGCCGCTTCCTCACCGAGCGCAAGAGCGACGCCCTCATCCGCAAGCTGGAGGGGCTCACCAGTGTCCACCAGGCCCGGCAGCTCCAGCGGCAGGTGTATGTGGACCGGCGGGTCAAGACCATGAACGAGAGCATTTTCTATAACGTGGACCGGCTCCAGGGGGCCATCGCCGGAAACAGGGCGGTCACCTTCCGCTACTTTGAATATAACGCCGGGCGGGAGCGGGTGTTCCGCCGGGCGGGGGAGCGCTACCGCCTCACCCCCTACGGCCTGATCTGGGACAGCGAGAACTACTATCTGGCGGGATGGGACGAGCTGCGCCGCGAGGTGCGCCACTACCGGGTGGATAAGATGGCGGACATTGTGGTGTCCAAGTCCAAGGGCCACCCCCGGGGGGAGTGGACGGCGGAGGGCTATGCCCGCAAGCACTTCGGCATGTTCTCCGGCACGCCCTGCCGGCTCAAGCTGCGGTGTGAGGACCGGCTGGCCGGGGTGGTGATCGACCGCTTCGGGCTGGAGGTTCCGCTGATCCCCGACGGGGAGGGGTATTTCACCGTCACTGTGGATCTGGTGGTCAGCCCGCCGCTGTGGGGGTGGCTGTTCGGCCTGGGGCCGGGGGTGGAGGTGCTGGCCCCGGACTGGGCGGCGGCGGACTTTGCCGGGCGGCTGGAGCAGGCGGCGGCGCTGTACCGAAACCGCCCGCCCCGGGAGGAGCGGGGGGAATAAGGCCCGCATAAAATGGGGAGACTGTTCCAAAACGGGGATTTACCCGGGGTTGGAGGGGCTTTCCATGGAGCGTACACAGCTGGGACGGGAATTTTTCGAGCTGGGCCTGGGCCTGGGCAGGCTGGGCACGGTGCTCATCGGCAGCGGCGGCGGCTCGCTGGCCCGGGCGCTGGCCCGGGCGGCGGGGTGCGGCGCGGCCCTGGCCGGGGGGGAGGTCAAGTTTCACGACGGCGGCTGCGCCGCCTGCGGGACGTGGCTGGCCCGGTACTACCAATACCCCGCCGCCCTGTTCGTCCGGCAGGACGGGGCGCGGGTGGAGCGCTTCCTCACCGACGGGCGGGGGAGGCCGCTGACGCCCCCTGACGGGGCGGGGGAGGAGGCCCCCTGCGCCGGGGAGTGGGACCTGCTGGCCGGGGCGGACTGCGCCTGGGCGGCCGCCCGGGCGGGGAGCTTCCGGGAGGACCGGGGGACGGCGTGGGCCCAGGGCCCCGCCGCGCTGACCATGGCGCTGGAGCGGCTGGGGTATGAGGTGACGGACCGGCCCGTCCCCGGGGCGGTGTGCTTTGAGGCGGACCGGGAGGGCTTTGTCCTGCGGGCTGACGGGGTGGCGCTGGAGGGGGAGGACGCCCTGTCGGGGCTGGCGGACTACGGCGCGCAGCCCCGGGCGGTGCCTGCCTTCCGCCCCGGGGAGGACAGGGGCGGCACGGCTTGACAGCGCCGCCGGGGCTGTGGTAGAATTTTCGCCGGACCCATCGTGGGTCCGGCGATTTTCGCGTCCGTCCTTTTTGAATGCCGCACAGGCGCCGCGGGGAAGGAGAGACATGGAAGAAAACAAACCAAGACAGGGGCTGTGGACCCGGGATTTCACCATTATCACTTTGGGCAGTGTGGTGTCGATGATCGGCAACTCCCTGTCCGGCTTCGCGCTGAGCATGATGGTGCTGGACTACACCGGCTCCACCTTTCTCTACTCGCTGTTTATCGTGTGCTTCCAGCTGCCTATGCTGGTGTGCCCCATCCTGGCCGGGCCGTACCTGGACCGCATGAGCCGGAAAAAGGTGATCTACCGGCTGGATTTTTTGTCGGCGGGGCTGTACTTCGGGCTGTTCTGGCTGCTGCGGGGCGGGTGGTTCAGCTATCCGCTGCTGCTGGGGGGCTGCGTGGTGGTGGGGGCCATCAACGCGGTGTACCTGGTGGCCTACGACAGCTTTTATCCCAACCTCATCACCGAGGGGAATTATTCCAAGGCATATTCCATCTCCAGTATGCTCTGGCCGCTGGCGGCCATGTCCACCCCCATCGCCGCCCTGGTGTATGACAAGCTGGGCAGCGCCACCCCCCTGTTCGCCTTCAACGCCCTGTGCTTTTTCGCCGCCGCCAGCTTCGAGCGCACCATCCGCTACCAGGAGACCCACATGGACAAAGCGCCCCCGGCGGACGGCCTGGGGGCGGTCAAGCGGTTCGGCCGGGATTTGCGGGAGGGGCTGTCCTATATCGCGGGGGAGAAGGGCCTGCTGGTGATCACGCTGTATTTCATGGTGTCCGGCATGTCCGGCAATGGGGCGGGCAGCCTTTATCTGCCCTTCTTCCGCAACAACGCGGCCTTGTTCGCCGCCTGGCCGGTGGCGGCGGTGACGCTGTATGCCATCGTGTCTAATTTCGCGGTGGCGGGGCGGTTCTTGGGCGGGCTGATCCACTACCGGGTCAAGTTTCCCACGGAGAAAAAGTTTGCCATCGCCTTCACGGTTTACCTGGTGGTGACCGTGCTGGAGGGAACGCTGATGTACCTGCCCATCCCCTTGATGGCCGCCGCCTTTTTCTTTTACGGCCTGCTGGGGGTGACCTCCTATAACATCCGCATCGCCGCCACCCAGTCTTACATCCCGGACACCAAGCGGGCCCGGTTCAACGGCACCTTTCAGATGCTCTCCGCCCTGGGGGGCGTGGCGGGCACTCTGCTGGCGGGCAGCCTGGCCGAGGTGATCCCCGAGCGGCAGGTGGGGCTGATGCTCAGCGCGGTTACCCTGTGCGCGGTGTGGCTGTTCATGTTCCGGGGGCGCAGGGCGGTGGCCGCTATTTATAACCGGGAGGTTTGAAAAAACCTCATTTTCCCTATTGCGGAAAGAGATGGGCGGCGTTATAATTATATATACGGTTTTGTGTGCCCTGCCGCAGTAATCCGCTGCGAGTGAAGCTGCATTATATTATAATGAACTGGGAGGGATTCGGTGTGAAAAGGCTTCTAGCCATGGTATTAAGCCTGACCGGCCTTGCGCTGGCGGGGTGCGTATCCCTGGAAAAACCGGCGCCTGACGCGGAAACGCAGAGCGTTGAAGTAGTTGCGATAGCGCCTTTTGGAAATGGGGTCTTCGTTGATGGCGGCGCGGAGCGGCCAGAGCCGGTAAAGGATCTGCCGGAGGGTTACGGATATATCGGAGATTTAGGCGAGGATGAGGCCCTTGACTCCGGGCTGGCGGGATGCAGGATGTACGCAGACCTGGCGCTTGAGCCTTCCGAATGCAGTGATGTTTATGTATGCCAGCCTGTTGGGGAGAGCGGCGGGGAATGGGCATATGTTAAATATGTGCGGCTGCTATATGGCGGGGCGCGGATCTGAGAAGTCCGGCCTATGTGCCTGGCCTGACCTGGAACGCAGGGCGGTGGCCGGTGTTTATAACCGGGAGGTGTGACCTCCTTTCCCAGACAACAAAACAGGACCGGCCCAATTTTGGGCCGGTCCCTTTTTGTCACTCCACGCCCAGCTCCGCCAGCGCGTCCCGCAGGGCCCCCCACCGCCCCAGCAGGGCGGCGTATTTGTCCCGGCCCTGCCCGGTGAGGCGGTAGTACTTCCGAACGGGGCCGCCGGACACCGCCCCGGCGTACTGCTCCGAGCATCCCTCCCGGCACAGCCCCCGCAGCAGGGCGTAGACGGCGCTCTCCTGGGTGTCGGGGAAGGTGTGGTGGAGGCGGCGCAGCAGCTCGTAGCCGTACTGGTCCCCCTGGGCGAGCAGGTGGAGCAGGCACAGCTCGATCAGGTCCTTTTTCAGCATAGGGCCGCACCTGCCCCCGCCAGGCCCACGGCGGTGAGGACGGCAAATTGAGGCAGGTAGGGCCGGAACCAGCCGTCGTAAAGCGGGTTGTGGGGGGTGCCGAAGTCTGAGAAGCTGAATATCATGCCAAATACGGCCAGGGACAGCACCGCGGCGGCCAGGGACAGGATATACACCGCGGCCCAGCGACGGTCTCGGGTGCGGGCCTTTACCAGGGCAAACAGCCCCACCAGCCCCGCCAAGGCGCAGCAGCCCCACTCCAGCCGCTCTGCTATGGCGGTAAGGCCGGGGGAGGAGTGCGCGCTGTATGCGGGGCCTATGCCTTCGCCGATGAAGGACTCGTCCACCGTCCATAGGGTTAAAAGCTGCTCCGGATCGGCGCAGAGACGCCACACCGTCCACCAGGCATAGGCGAGCGCGGCCAGCATCAGCAGCCCGCAGAGAACTACCCCTTTGGGAATGGCGCCTTTCACCCGGTTCCTCCGGCGGAGAAAGCACGCCAAGCACAGGCCCGTCCCCGCCGCCAGCTGGAGGAGGGGCAGCACGGTCAAGATGTTGACAGGGGCGTCCACCAGATGATAGCTGCCGCCCCACTCATACCATTTGAGGAGCATATAGGAGGGGGAGGCGGGCAGGGGGGCCAGCGCCGCCGCCAGCAGGCACGCCGCCAGGGCGGCGAATACCGCCAGCCAGGCGTAGTACGCCTTGGGGGGCTGCACCAGCAGGCGCACCACCTGCTCGGGGTCGCCCACCTCCCGGTGCAGCTCCTCCTCGCTCCGGGGCGGGGAGCCCACGATGTCCCGGTAGTCGGCGATCACGTCCTCCGCCTCCTCCGGGGGCAGCCGCCAGCGGGCGGCCTGCTCCAGCCGGGCCATGTAATCCTTTTTCACGGGGACACGCTCCTTTCACTCGTGTAAAATTTACTATTGTTAAAAATATAGTAGAGACAAGATGATAATATCACACCCCGGCGGGGCTGTCAAGGGGGAATGCGCCCAGGGTTGACAGCGGCGGCAGGGTATGATATACTGTCCTCAATCTCAGGGAAAAGGGTGAAAAGATGCGCAACAAGTAAGTTGAACTTCAAGCTGTGAACAAGAGGTTGGGGCCCATGTAACATGGGCCTGGGCTTTCATGGCGCGAAGGGCGGCTTGCTTGACCGGGGGGCGTGTCATATGCCTCTGCCTTTTCGTCATGTGATCCGTCTTTCTGTCATGAAAGACGGATTTTTTGCGTAAAAGGAGCGGATGCGTATGTTTCAGGTGAAAAACCTCACCGTCACCCATAAAAAGGACCTGACCACCCTGGTGGAGGGGCTGTCCTTCACCCTGGCCCCCGGCGACCGGGCGGCCATCGTCGGGGAGGAGGGGAACGGCAAATCCACCGTCCTCAAGCTGTTGTACGACCCAGCGCTGGCGGAGCCCTACGCGGAGTGGACGGGGGAGATTGTGGACAAGGGCCTGCGCAAGGGCTACCTGGCCCAGGAGCTGAGGCCGTCGGAGCTAGAAGCACCGGTGTGGGAGTTCTGCCAGGCTGTTCCCGCCTTTGAGGGGGCCGACCCCAAAGCGTTAGACCGCGCCGCCCGGCAGGTGGGGCTCCCCCCCGAGCTGTTCTGGGATGCCCGCCCCATGGACACCCTGTCCGGCGGGGAGCGGGTGAAGCTGCGCCTGGCCCTGCTGCTGCTGGACAGCCCCGACGTTCTATTGCTGGATGAGCCGTCCAACGACCTGGACCTTCAGACCCTGGAGTGGCTGGAGGGGTTTCTGCTGGGGTGTAAAGTGCCGGTGCTCTACATCTCCCACGATGAGACGCTGCTGGAGCGCACCGCCAACGTGGTCATCCACCTGGAGCGGCTGCGGCGGCGCACCCTGCCCCGGTATACGGTGGCCCGGACGGGGTACGGGGAGTACGTGGAGCGGCGGCAGGCGGGCTTTGTCCACCAGGAGCAGGTGGCCCGGAAGGAGCGGGCGGAGTACGACGCAAAGATGGCCAAATACCGCCAGATCCGGGACAAGATGGATCATGCGCTGGCCACCGCCACCCGTCAGGACCCCCACAACGCGGCAATTATGAAAAAGAAAATGCATACGGTGCTGTCCATCGGGCGCCGGTTTGAACGGGAAAAGGAGGACATGACCACCCTGCCTGAGTGGGAGGAGGCCATCCTCACCTTTTTCGACGCGGGCCGGTCCGTCTTTCCCGCGGGCAAGACGGTGCTGCGGCTGGACCTGCCAGAGCTCACCGCCGGGGAGCGGGTGCTGGCCCGGGACGTGCGGCTGTGGGTGACGGGGCCGGAAAAGATCGGCATCGTGGGCCCCAACGGCGTGGGCAAATCCACCCTGCTGAAGCTGGCGGCGGACGGGCTGCTGGCCCGGGGCGACCTGCGGGCGGCCTACATGCCCCAGGACTACGGCGATCTGCTGCTGGGGGACAAGACCCCGGTGGAGGTGCTGGCCCCCTCCGGGCACAGGGACGACGTGACAAGGGCCCGCACCTTACTGGGCAATATGAAGTACAAGGCGGAGGAGATGGAACACCCGGCGGCGGGGCTGTCGGGGGGACAGCGGGCCAAGCTGCTGTTTTTATCCATGGTGCTGAACGGGGCAAACGTGCTGGTGCTGGACGAGCCCACCCGGAATTTCTCCCCCCTGTCCGCCCCGGTGATCCGCCGGGTGCTGGCGGATTTCCCCGGGGTCATCATCAGCGTGTCCCATGACAGGCTGTATCTGGACGAGGTGTGCACCCGCGTCCTGGAGCTGACCCCGGACGGTCTGCGCCAGTGCCGGTGGGAATAGGCCAATCTGGATTTAAAGTATTGATAAATTATACTCTTTGTAGTATAAATATCATAGTCAGGTTTAAGCAAAACCGGCAAATATGGGTGCTGCTAATAACCACGTTTCAGGAGGTATTATTTGTGGAAAAAAAGACATATCGAATCTTGTTTCTCTTGGCCGTGTGCGTGGCTTTGTGGGGGGGGCTGTTATGTGCTTCCGCCGCCGATATGACCCCGGAATCCATTTACACGGTGGATGAACCCTATCAGTATCCTATTCTGCCGGGAACAGCAGAATGGCGGGCTCTGAACACTTTGGAGGAAAAGATCCAGGCTTGCCATGTAGACGAGGAACTGTTGGCTTCGATGACCACTCCGGCCCTGTTGGAGACGGTACTAACCTATCCGCTGCTCGCCAACATATATGCGTTTAACTCAATAGAGGGCGGCATAGAGAACGTTTCCATGTATTTTCCGGGAATTTCGCTCTTGGCTGTTCGAGAGGATGTGAATGACTGCTTGATTGAATGCGAACAGGCGGCAACACAAGGTCGAGAAGAAACATCTGCAATTTCAAAGTTGAATATAGATACGCTTTCCCGCTATTTAGGCGTGGAATTATGAGAGATTGGGGAGATTGGTTCCAATGACACATTTTCCGCTGCGGCATCTACCGCATATGGCGGGGCAACCTACTGGGTACCATGACTCAAGAAGCATAAGAGGAATGAAACAATTGACGCAATGGGGCCGGGGAATTTTTCCCTGGCCCCGTATTTTGTGTGGAACCTGAGGCAGAGTTGATGACAGAGCCCCGGGTTTCCTTCAGATGGGGAAAGCCTGCCTGGGAATCAAAAATTTGCGCGGAGGCGGGGCTGCAAGAGGTATAGGCAAAAAAGGCCGCCCGAGGGTTCCCGGGCGGCTTCATGTATTCAGGAGGCGAAAATGTCCAGGGCCTTATAGTCCTCAATGCGCTGGGCCACGGCGGACCAGGTGGGGCCAGAGCGCACAAAGTCATAATCGGCCCAGATGCGATCCAGCTCGGCCTTTACCTGGGGGATGTCCCGGAGGCTCCCGCCCGCAGTGCGCTGCCAGTAGTCGGGGACCAGGGCGCAGGGGATCAGCCCGCCGTCGTCCTGCACAGGCTCCCCCGTCAGACAGAGAAGCTGCCCGTCCAGCAGTCCCTGGACGCTCAGCAGGGTGGACATGCCGTTGAGGTCAAAGACCTGCAGGGGCGCGCCGGCGGCGCAGGGGATCTCGCCCCCGGCGAAAAACGCCTCATCGTCGCTCAGGGCGTACAGGTCGCCGCACACGGTTTTGAGGAAGTTGAATTCCTCCTGGCTGATGGCCTCCTGGAAGGACTTCACCACCAGCTCCACGCACCGGCCCAGCGTGCCCAGCACCCCGCAGCCGGGCAGGGCGGCCAGCCGCTCCCCCACCGGAGCCAGCCGGGACAGGGTGAGCAGCGACCATACCCGCACCTGGGCGTCCCCCAGCTCGCCCATTTTGTCCTCAATTTCCTCCACCATCTGATTAGCCAGCAGGGGGGCGTCCTCCAGCTCGCCGATCTTGTCCGAGCAGTCGTCGGTGAGCTTTTCCCCCAGCTGCTCATACACGTCTTCCCGGGCGCTGTAAATGGTGTCGGCACGGCTCAGCCACAGCATGGCCGCGCCCGGGTTTTCCGCATTCAGGGCGGAGAGGCCCAGGTCGTAATAGGCTTTGGCCAGCCCGGTGTAATCCCCGCTTTGCAGGCAGGCGGATACCCGCTCCTCCGGGGGCAGGGCGGGCTCCCGCTTCTTGAACAGATTGAACATGTTCACTCATCTCCAGCTTTATTCTAGATCGCCTTCCGGCGGCAGAGTTTATGATAGCACAGCCGCCCCGCCCCGTCAATCGCGGACATATGGGATTTGTGCGGGCATTCCCCTTGACTTGCCCCGCCGGGGGGCGTAAAATAAGCCGTTAAATGGAAACTGGGCGGGGCAGACGGGGCGCTCCCCCTGCCCCGGGGAGGAATTCACATGACTACAGGCACAAAATTTATCTTTGTCACCGGCGGGGTGGTGTCCGGGCTGGGCAAGGGCATCACGGCGGCGTCCCTGGGCCGGCTTTTGAAGCAGCGGGGGCTGCGGGTGCGGGTGCAGAAGCTGGACCCCTACCTCAATGTGGACCCGGGCACCATGTCCCCCTACCAGCACGGGGAGGTGTTCGTCACCGACGACGGGGCGGAGACCGACCTGGATCTGGGCCACTACGAGCGGTTCATCGACGAAAACCTCACCGTGAACTCCTCGGTGTCCGCCGGGCGGGTCTACTGGAACGTCCTCAACCGGGAGCGGGCGGGGGACTATTTAGGGGGCACGGTGCAGATCATCCCCCACATCACCGACGAGATCAAGCGGCACATCTACTCCCTGGAGGGGACGGATGTGGACGCGGCCATTGTGGAGATCGGCGGCACGGTGGGCGACATTGAGAGCCAGCCCTTTTTGGAGGCCATCCGGCAGGTGGCCGCCGAGCGGGGGCGGCAGAACGTGATGTTCATCCATGTGTCCCTCATCGTGTCCATCCCCGGCTCCGGGGAGCTGAAGTCCAAGCCCACCCAGCACTCGGCCAAGGAGC
>CAPOAR010000035.1:0-30361 GCA_948670295.1 uncultured Oscillospiraceae bacterium
TTCAAGTCAAATCAACGATATATGGCGGAAAAAGACCTGTCGTTTGGGTATACTGGCAATTTTCAAACGAGCCCCAGCGGGGCGTTTTTCCGATATTATAGCCCGCCCGCCCCAAATCCGCAAGTTGAAATTGACGAGCGGGAAATTTTTCGGTAAAATAAAGCGCCAATTATTAAAGAGGAGGGATTCCCATGGATATCAAGAAAATCATCGAGGACATTGTGGACAAGATCAAGAGCGACGAGGACCTGCAAAAGCAGTTCCTCAGCGACCCCGCCGGAGCCCTGGAGAAGCTCACCGGCATCGACCTGCCCACTGATCAGCTGGAGGCGGTGGTCAGCGGCGTCAAGGCCAAGCTCACCGCCGACAACCTCGGCGACGCCCTCAAGGGCCTGGGCGGTCTGTTCAAAAAGTGAGCGGCTGCCTGTACAGCGTTTTCATGAAAGAGAAGTCCCGCCGTGCGCCGGCGGGACTTCTTCGTTTTTGCCGGCGCATTCCCCGGCTTAGAAGCTGTACCAATCGCCGAAATATTCAGATTCGCGAGTCAAAATTGCCGCTGGCAAGGCGAAAAATCGCGGGAATACTTGGTGTACTTCAAGATTTTTCAACGCGGCCGGCGGCAATTTTGGCCGCAAAGCTGGGTGCTGAGGCTATTGCTACAGCTTCTTAACGCTGATATATCATTCTCAGCTCCACAGCGGGCGTGCCCAGCATGAGCTGCGCCTGCGTGCCGTCAAAGCGGAAGCCATAGCGCTCGTAGAAGCGGATGGCCCGCTCGTTGCCCTTCAGCACCCAGACGGCCGCCCTGGCATAGCCGGGCAGCCGCGCAAGGGCGGCGCTCATCAGCCCATAGCCAATCCCCCGCCCGTGGTACTCCTTCAGGACGTAGAGCGCGAACACCTCGCCGCACCCCGGCAGGGTCTCGTCCCGGTACGCGCCATAGGCCGCAAAGCCCGCCACCCGCTCCCCGTCCTTGGCGACGAGGATGTTATCCGGCCACCTGCGCGCTGTTTCAATGCATTTTTCAAGGGTAATCCCCTTCAGATACCCCGGGTCCACCAGTCCCTCGTAGGTCTCATGCCAGGACTTGTAGTGCACATACCCCTTGCCGTCCATCTCCTCCCCGGTCTCCATGGGCTTGATGACAAGATTCAAGCGGCGCACCCCCTAGCTTTCCTGCAAGGACCGGTTGATGGCGCAGAGGATCGCCCGCAGGGAGGCCCGGTTGATATTGTGGCTCTTGCCCACGCCGAATACATCCCGGCCATCGGGGGCCTTCAGGTGGATATAGCACACCGCCTGGGTGTCCGAGCCGGAGGAGATGGCGTGCTCCTTGTAGTCCACGAACTGGTACCCCTCGATGTGCCCCTGGGGCAGGTCGTGAAGGGCGTTGAAGAAGGCGTCGATGGGGCCGTTTCCCTCACCCCGGGCGGCCATCACCTTCCCCTGCCAGCCCACCTCGCCAATAAAGACCACCCGGCTGGCGTCGCCGTGGCGGGCGTCCTCCAGGAAGGAGTGCCGCTCCAGCTGGTAGATCTTGGGCACGGACAGGTATTCCTGGTCGAACAGGGCGAAAATCTGCTCCGGCTTCAGCTCTTTGCCCACCCGGTCGGACTCCTTCTGCACCACCGCGCCAAATTCGGCGTGCATGGCGCGGGGCAGGTCGTAGCCGAAATTCTGCATCATCACAAAGGCCGCGCCCCCCTTGCCCGACTGGGAGTTAATGCGGATGATGGGCTCGTACTGCCGCCCCACGTCGGCGGGGTCGATGGGCAGATAGGGCACCTCCCACTTGTCCGAACCGCTCTCGTTCATATACCGCACGCCCTTGTTGATGGCGTCCTGGTGGCTTCCGGAGAAGGCGGTGAAGACCAGCTCACCCACATAGGGCTGCCGCTCCCCCACTTTCATCTTGGTGCACCGCTGGTACATGTCCCGTATTTTGTTGATATCGTGGAAATCCAGGCACGGGTTCACCCCCTGGGTCCACATGTTCATGGCCAGCGTCACCATATCCACGTTGCCGGTGCGCTCGCCGTTGCCAAACAGCGTGGCCTCTACCCGCTCGGCGCCCGCCAGCAGCCCCAGCTCGGTGGTGGCCACGCCGGTGCCCCGGTCGTTGTGGGGGTGGAGGGAGATGATGGCCCGCTCCCGGCCGGGGAGCTTGCCAATGAAGTATTCCATCATGTCGGCAAACTGGTTGGGCAGGCAGTTCTCTACCGTGGTGGGCAGGTTGAGGATCACCTTGCTGTCCGCCGTGGCGTGGAGGTGGTCCAGCACCGCCGCACAGATATCCACGGCATAGTCCATCTCCGTCCCCATAAACGACTCCGGGGAGTATTCATAGCGAAGATTCATACCGCCTGCGATCACAGGCTGGGCCATCTCATAGATCAGGTCTGCCGCGTCGGTGGCAATTTTGGTGATACCCTCACAGTCCATATGGAATACCACCTTGCGCTGGAGGGTGGAGGTGGAATTATAGAAGTGCAGGATGACGTTTTTGGCCCCCGCAATGGCCTCAAAGGTTTTTTTGATGAGGTGCTCCCGGGCCTGGACCAACACCTGGATGGTCACGTCGTCCGGGATGTGGCCCCCCTCTATGAGCTCCCGGCAGATCTCGTACTCCGTCTCGCTGGCGGAGGGGAAGCCAATCTCGATCTCCTTCACCCCGATGTCCACCAGGGTGTGAAAATACTCCAGCTTTTCCTCCAAATTCATGGGGTCGATGAGGGCCTGGTTCCCGTCCCGCAGGTCCACCGAGCACCACACCGGGGCGCGGGTGATGGTCCGGTCCGGCCAGGTGCGGTTTTCAATGGGCTGTGGGACAAAGGGGATGTACTTCTCAAATCCGGGCTTCAAATTCATGGTTTTTCCTCCTTTGGCATTGCGGGGGATAAAAAAACACCCCCGACAAACTAGTCAGGGGCGAAATATCTGGTCACGCTGCGCCTGTCCGCGGCGCGGCCCTAAGCCCTCCCGCTCTGGGAAAACCCCTCGGGGCCTGCGGCCCCTTCTTCGGCTGTTCCCTGCGTTTCGGTCTTAGCCCGCTGCTCACGGCGGCTCCGCGCTTCTATTCCGCGGTACCACCCTAATTCCGCGCACGGTCGCCCGGTGCGCGCTCCTGGCCTCCAGCAAGGCCGTGACCTGTAACGGGGTCTCCCGTCCGGCCCTACTTCCCAAGGTTCAGGCCGGCGGCTCCGGGGCCAGTATCCACACGGCTCCCCGCGCCGGTTCGCACCAACCACCGGCTCTCTGAGCGGGGGACGCTCCGCGTCTTCTTCCCATCCACGCCTTTTCTTGGGGGATATTATACCGTGAGGGCGGTGGAATTGTCAAGGGGCAGTTTCCCCCCTTGACAAAGTCCTCCCCCGCTGCTATAATCCAAATAGTTCAAAATAGAACAAAACAGGAGGTATCTCCATGACGGAAGGATTCTGGGACAAAGTGCTGCTCCTCAAAGGACTGTATGACCAGACCCTTGACCCGGTGGCCCAGCGGTGGAAGCTCACCCGGATGGAGCTGGATCTTCTGCTGTTTCTCCACAACAACCCGGACCACGCCACCGCGGCGGAGGCGGTCCGCCTGCGCCGGTGGACCAAATCCCACGTGTCGGCGGCGGCCCACTCTCTGGAGGAAAAGGGCCTGCTCTCCCTCGCCCATCCGCCGGGCAACCGCAAAACCCTGCTTCTCACCCCGCTGCCCGCCTCCGGGCCTGTCCTTCAGGAGGGGCGGCAGGCCCAGCGGTCATTTTTTCGCTCCATGTGCCGGGACTTCACCCCCGAAGAGGAGCAGGCGCTGGACGCCATTGCGGAAAAAATCGCCCGGAACATCCGGGACGCCATGAAAAAGTGAGGTCTTTTTGTGTTTACCTTCATCATTTGCTTTCTGGCCGGTGCCGGCGCGGGGCTGGGCACCGGCTTCGCGGGGATGAGCGCTGCCGCCGTCATCAGCCCCATGCTCATCACCTTCCTGCATATGCAGCCCTACGAGGCGGTGGGCATTGCCCTGGCCAGCGATGTGCTGGCCAGCGCCGTGTCCGCCTATACCTACGGAAAAAACAAGAACCTGGACATCAAAAACGGCCTGGTGATGATGGCCGCAGTGCTGTGCTTTACCCTGGTAGGAAGCTGGGTGTCCAGCCTGGTTCCCTCCTCCGCCATGGGGGGCTTCTCCACCTGGATGACCCTGCTGCTGGGCGTCAAGTTCATCGTCAAGCCGGTGATGGCCACCAAGGAATCCATGTCGGCGGTGGACCCCGGAAAGCGGGCGGTCCAGTCCGTCCTGTGCGGGATGCTTATCGGCTTCATCTGCGGCTTTGTGGGGGCCGGGGGCGGCATGATGATGCTGCTCATCCTCACTTCTGTGCTGGGGTATGAGCTGAAAACCGCCGTTGGCACCAGTGTGTTCATCATGGCCTTCACCGCCTTCACCGGGGCCGCCGGCCACTTTGCCATCGGCGGTATGCCCAACCTATGGGTGCTGGCCCTATGCGTGCTGTCCACCCTCCTGTGGGCGCGCATTGCCGCGCGCTTTGCCAACAAGGCCAGTCCCACCGTCCTCAACCGGGCCACCGGCGTGGTGCTGGCGGTGCTGGGCGGGGCCATCCTGGCGGTGAATTATCTGACCTAAACGCAGACGGGCGGCGGGGGATTGCTCCCCTGCCGCCCGCTATTTTTGACGCAGCGAAAAAGCGATGCGCCCGCCGCACATGGACGCCACCGCGCACACGTTCCAAACTGCCACGAACGTCCGAAACCCTTCGGGCGTTTTCCACAGCGCCAGCACATAGACGCCCGCCAGCACTGCGCCCGCCGCCAGGGTAGGCCAGCGCAGCCTGGGGCACTCCGCCGCCACAATGGCCATATCGCTCACCAAATAGATATTGCCGATGAACAGATAGCTCACCGCCTCCCCCAGGTGGAGGGTCACAAACATCCACAGGAAAAACGGCAGGTACTCCCCCTCCGGTCCGGCGGCCCACAGCAGTGCGCCGCCGGCCAGCGCCCACAGCAGGTTGGCCCCCACGCCGCCATAGGCGGCCGCCGTGCGCTTCCACGGCTCCAGCGCCCAATACCGCTCAGCGTCCACCGGCCCGGGGGTGGAATAAAACAGGTAGGGCTTTACCTGCACCTCAAGCCAGCGCTCCTTACAGCCGAAGCTGTGATCCAGGACGGCGTGTCCCAACTCGTGCAGCCAGATCACCGCGTACAGCGCCCCATATCCCAGCGCCGCGTACAGCAGCCACCGAATCATATCCAGGCCCTCCCATTTGGCACAAGCTCGTGGGGCAGGGGAAACCCCTGCCCCACGCTGCTTTCTATTTGAAACCGGCCCAGGCCCGGAATCACGCCTCGTCCTCGATGAGCCCGTAGCCGCCGTCGTTGCGCTTGTAAACCACGGCGAACGCGCCGCCCGCCTCGTCCTTGAAGGCGTAGAAGCTGTGGCCCAGCAGGTTCATCTGGAGAATGGCCTCGTCCACCGTCATGGGCTTGATGGGGAACCTCTTCGTGCGCACAACATGGAACTCGTCCTCCTCCACATCGGGCACAAAGGAGGTCTCCTCCGCGGGCTCGGCGGGGGCGAACGCCCCTGTGCGAAGGCGCTTCTCCAGGCGGGTCTTATGCTTGCGCAGCTGGCGCTCCATGGAGGTGACCGCCGCGTCCACCGACGCGAACATGTCGGAGGTGCTCTCCGCCACCCGCAGAATGGTGGAGCCGGAACGAATGGTGAGCTCCACCTTATTCCGATCCTTCTCCACAGAGTAGACCAGGTTGGCCTCCGCCTCGGTCTTGAAGTAACGGTCCAGCTTGCCTACCTTCTTCTCGGCGTAGTTGTGCAGGGACTTGGGCAGGTTGACCTTTTTGTCTGTAAACGTAAACTTCATGTGCTCAGCTCCTTTCGGTTGGGGGCGGGGACCGCCTCCGTATTTGTATTATAGCACAATTGCACACCAATAGGCAATTCTTTTTTTGTCTCATTTCACTCTTTGGAGCGGGAATTTCAACGGCACGTGAGGCGCAGACATGCACAGCGGCGGCGGGGGGCGCATAGCTGTGATTGGGGGCCTCCAGGCTGGAGTGTCCCGCCCCGCATCATATTAAAGAGAGGTGGATTCGGATGAAAGAAGCGATATCCCACCGGCTGACCCGGCTGCTGTGCGTCAAATCCCTGGTAACGCTGTTACTGACGGTAGTGTTCGCCGTGCTGGCCCTGCGGGGAGAGGTTGGCCAAGATTTTATGACGGTGTATACCGTCATCATCGCCTTCTACTTCGGCACCCAGCTGGAGCGGACGGCACAGAAAGGAACAGGCGCCGGATGAATCTGTTGAAGTGCATCCTCACAGAGAACGACTGCTGTAAGACAAGCCGGACCATCAAGCCCGCAGGCGTGATGGTCCACTCCACCGGGGCCAATAACCCCGCCCTGCGGCGGTATGTCCAGCCCGTCCCCTCCACCCCCGGGCGGGAGGAGCTGCTCCAGGCTCTGGGCGAAAACAAGAACGGCAACCACTGGAACCGCCCGGGCCTTGACGTGTGCGTCCACGGCTTCATCGGGCGGCTGGCCGACGGCTCGGTGGCGGCGGTGCAGACCCTGCCCTGGGCCCACCGGGGCTGGCACGCGGGCACGGGGACCAGCGGCAGGAGCGCCAACGACACCCACATCTCCTTCGAGATGTGCGAGGACGATTTGACCGACCCGGCGTACTTCAGGCAGGCGTACCACACCGCCGTGGAGCTCACCGCCATGCTGTGCCGGGACTACGGCCTGGACCCGCTGGCGGACGGGGTGGTCATCTGCCATCAGGACGGCTACCGCCGGGGTGTGGCGTCCAACCACGGGGACATTTACAACTGGTTTCCCCGGTTTGGCTTTGATATGGGCGATTTCCGGGGCGACGTGGCAAAGGCCCTGGACGGAGAGGAGGACGACGGGATGGTGTATTACAAGACCCTGGACGACGTGCCGGAGTATTACCGGGATGCGGTGGCCAAGGCGGTGGACAAGGGCGCGCTCAACGGCACCGGGAACGGTGAGCTGAACGTGTCCGAGGATCTGTGCCGCACGCTGACGGTTTTGGACCGCATCGGCCAGCTTGGCTGAATCGGCAAAGGGGACGCCTGAGTGCTCAGGCGTCCCCTTCTTGTTCCGCCATTGCTTTCTCAATGGCTTCATTTATAAATTTGTTGGTGCTCTTACCCTGCTTTTGGGCAAATTCCTTGATCACTTGCTTTTTGCCCTTCCGAACAAAGATCTCAATCCGATCATAAGTCTTCTTATTATACCTGGCGGTCGCCGCTCTCTGCGATTCAATTATCCCAATCACGGCACCCCCAGCTGATTTACTGGACCCAGTATACCCACTAAATTGAGCGTATCATATAATTCCGAGATTATATTTTTGTCGAATTTACCAATTTTACTTTCTCCTACTTTGTATTATAATGAAAACGCCGCCGGGGGCGCCTCCCCTCCTGAAACAAGCCTGCCGGACTTAACCGTGTCCGCAGACAAAGCCACCGCTCCTCCCAGCGGCAGAAAGCCCCCTCCCAGCGGCCTGGGAGGGGGCTTTCTAAGAAGCTGTACCAGGAGAACATTTGTCAAGGGGATTTTACCTAAAAGATGAAATCCCCCAATAAACTGGAATTCTGATAAGACATAATTTATTACATTTATGGTTGCACTTCAAAACGTTTTCTTTTCATTTTAATTCCAATACATATTTGTATGCACTTTCATCGGGGTTTTGAAAATATTTCTCTTCGATCCGATCCAGGTGATAGCCACATTTTTCAAAGACTGTTTGCATTGCTTTATTGGAGCTTCTTGTCTCTCCGCAAAAACGCTTCATTCCTATCACTGACATCTCATCTCGAACATGCTTCATCAATTTACAGGCCAGGCCATGTCCTCTATATTTCGGATGGACGGAGATATTCATGATCTTAATATAGTCTTTTTCGCCCTTCCAATTATAGATAAAGGCATTAGCTACTAAGTTTTCCTCATCCAAAAATGCATAATATAAAGCTCTTTCATCCTCCATCAAGTCTTTCCAGTCCGCTGCTTTCCAGAAATCCGTCGGAAAATTAAGCTTATCAAAAGCCATAACTGTTTCCAAGTACTCAGAATCAAGTTGCTTTAATCTGATCATCTTGCACCCTCCATTCAAATTCCCGATTTGTCGATTTGTCACGAGCCAAGTATACCACCAATAGGAATGACATTCAACTCTCATTTATAGGTGCTGATAGTAGTGGCAAGCAATGCACAGGTATATACCCTGTGCCGCTTGTTGGTGGCCGAAGGCTCCAAGCCCCCAGTAATCGGCACAGCTACGTCCGATGCACAAGCCGCCGTTGGCGTCTGCTGGCATATACCGGCAGGGGTGGCTTCATAAATTCCCTCTTGACTTTCATGATTAAAAGTGCTAGAGTATTGCCAGCATAAGCAGGGAGGGATTCCGCATGACCAGCCGGAACTATGGGTATGGCGGCTGCCGCTATTACGGCAGCGGTGTTTTGTCATGCCCTTGAGCGGCGGTGCGGCATAGGATCTGTGCGGCGGCCCCAAGGGGCCGTCTTTGTTTTTTCCAAAGTCTCGGAGCGAACCGGGATAGGCGGAGGGGCGCGCCCCGCAGGCCAGCCGGGCGCGGCAATGGAACCTCAACGGATAAAGGAGCGAATTCACCATGGTAGTGATTATGAAGCGGGAGTTTTCCCCCGAACAGCTGCAAGCCGCCATCCAGGCCATGGAGGCGGGCGGCGTGCGGGTAATGGTGTCCAAGGGCAGCGAAACCACGATTTTAGGCGCGGAGGGCGACGCGGGCGCCCTGAGCCAGGAGCAGCTTTCCCAGCTTCCCGGTGTAGAGCGGGTCATGCGGGTGAGCGAACCCTATAAGAAGGCCAACCGCAAGTACCACCCGGACGACTCCGTGATACACATCGGCGGCGGGGTGTCCGTGGGCGGCGGGAAAATCGCCGTCATCGCCGGACCCTGCTCGGTGGAGAGTGAGGAGCAGATTTTGGAGGTAGCCCGTTCCGTCCAGCGCTCCGGGGCGGCGGCCCTGCGGGGGGGCGCGTACAAGCCCCGCACATCCCCCTACGCCTTTCAGGGCAAGGGGGTGGAGGGCGTCCTTCTGCTGGACGAGGCCAGAAAGGAAACCGGCCTGCCCATCGTGTCGGAGCTGATGAGCGCCGACCAGCTCCCCCTCTTTGAGGAGGCAGTGGACGTGATCCAGATCGGGGCCCGGAACATGCAGAATTTCGACCTTTTGAAAAAGGTGGGCCACACCAGCAAGCCCGTCCTGCTCAAGCGGGGGCTGTCCTCCACCATCGAGGAGTGGCTGATGAGCGCGGAGTATATCATGGCGGGGGGCAATCCCAACGTGATTTTGTGCGAGCGGGGCATCCGCACCTTTGAGACCTACACCCGCAACACACTGGACCTGTCGGCGGTGCTGGCGGTGAAGCGGCAGAGCCACCTGCCCGTGGTGGTGGACCCCTCCCACGCCTGCGGCAGGGCGTGGATGGTGGAGCGCATGGCCATGGCGGCGGTGGCCGCCGGGGCGGACGGCCTGATCATCGAGGTGCACAACAACCCCGCCTGCGCCCTGTGCGACGGGGCCCAGTCGGTGACGCCGGAGCAGTTCGGCTCCATGATGGACAAGCTGCGGGCGGTGGCCCGCTGTGTGGGCCGTGAGCTCTGACATGAAGAACTGGTTTACAATTGAGCAGCTGGACGGGGATACCTTCGCCATCAGCGAATACCGGCACTGGGAGGAGACCCACTGCTACCTGCTGCTGGGGTCGGAGCGGGCCCTGCTGATTGACACAGGCCTGGGAGTGGCGGATATTGGGGCTGTGGTTCGAGCGCTGACCCGGCTCCCCGTCACGGCGGCCACCACCCATGTCCACTGGGATCACATCGGCGGACACGGGTGCTTTGACCATATCGCGGTGCATGAGCTGGAGCAGCATTGGCTGCGCGGACAGTTCCCCCTTCCCCTGGCGGTGGTCAGGGGAAATCTGACGGCCAAGCCCTGCGCTTTTCCAAAGGGGTTCGACCCGGAACGGTATCAGGTCTTTCAGGGCGCTCCCCAGCTGGTCTTTGGCGATGGCTTCCAATTCGACCTGGGCGGCAGGGTGGTGACCGCCGTCCACACACCGGGGCACTCGCCGGGGCATTGCTGCTTCTACGAGGGGGAGCGGGGATACCTGTATTCCGGCGACCTGGCCTACCTGGGCTGCCTGGATGCGTTTTATCCCACCACCGACCCCAGGCAGTTCTTTGAATCGGTGCAAAAAATCAGCCGTTTGTCCGTTCAAAAGGTACTGCCCGGCCACCACCGGCTGGACGTTCCGGCGTTCCTGATTGGGGAAATCGAGGCGGCGTTCCGCCGCCTGTCCGAAGACGGAAAGCTGAGGCAGGGCGGCGGCGTATTCGACTTTGGGGTATTCCAGATCCATATTTAATGCGGAAAATAGGCGCTGTTTGAACATTGACGGGGTGTTGAAATGAAAAAAATCTTAGTGGTGGGCCTGGGGCTCATCGGCGGCTCGCTGGCCATGGCCCTGCGGGGCTTTGAGGATTTTGAGGTGGTGGGGGCGGTACGCTCCCAGTCCACCTACAGCAAGGCGGCGGAGCGTCACGCGGCGGACCGGCTCACCTTCGACCCTGCCGGGGAGCTGCCCGGCGCGGACGTGGTGGTGCTGTGCCAGGACCCGGCGGGCATCATCGGCTTCCTGCGGGAGCACCGGGACCGCTTCAAGCCCGGCTGCCTTATCTGGGATGTATGCGGCGTGAAAACCGCCGTGATGGAGGCGGCGCAGTGCCTGCCGTCCGGGGTGGACTTCATCGGCTGCCACCCCATGGCGGGCAAGGAGGTGTCCGGCATCGACAACGCCGAGGGCACCCTCTTCCGCAACACCCACTTCATCGTCACCCCCGGCCCCGCCGCCACGGCGGAGCACCTGGAGCTGCTGCGCCGGATGGCGGACCACTGCCGGTTCGGGGATGTGATCATCACCACCCCGGAGCGCCACGATGAGATGATCGCCTACACCAGCCAGCTGATGCACGTCATCGCCGTGTCGGTGTGCGCCGACGAGGGGCTGTTCTCCTGCAAGGGCTTTGAGGGGGGCTCCTTCCGGGACTGCACCCGGGTGGCCGCGCTGGACCCGGCCATGTGGACCCAGCTGTTCACCCTCAACGCCCCCGCCCTGTGCCAGGTGGTGGGGGCGCTGGAGGAGCGGCTGAGGCAGTACCGGCAGGCCATCGAAACCGGCGACCGGGAAGCGCTGTCTGCCATGCTGGCCTGCGCGTCGGGCCGGAAAAAGCAGATCGACCTGGAGCGGGCCCGGGGCGACGACGTGCGCCCCGCTTTCTGACAGGCCGTACCAGGCAGTATTCCCGCAGCCAAGCATGGAAACCCTCCCGCTGTAGGCACAGCTTCCAAATCAATTGACGCAGGCCGTCCCCGGTGGTATACTGGGGGCGGCGCAGCTTTTATTCGGGACAATTTGCAGCTGCGGGGAGGCCGCTATGGGCTATATCATGGACCTGCGCGCTTTTGTGGGCCACCGCCCCCTGATCCAGGTGGGGTCCAGCGTCATTTTAGAGGACGGGCAGGGGCGCGTCCTGCTCCAGCGGCGCAGCGACGACCACTGCTGGGACTGCGCGGCGGCCGGCTCCATGGAGCCGGGGGAGTCGGCGGAGGACACCGCCCGCCGGGAGCTGCTGGAGGAGACCGGCCTCACCGCCCACAGCCTGGAGCTGGTGGAGGTGCTCTCCGGGAAGGACCAGCACTACGTCTACCCCAACGGCGACGAGGTGTATAACGTGGATTTCGTCTTTTTCTGCCGGGACTGGTCCGGCGCCCTGCAATGCCAGGAGGGGGAGGTGGAGGAGCTGCGCTTCTTCCCCTGGGACCAGCTGCCCGCCGACCTGTCCGCCCCTATCCGCACCCGGCTGGCAGGCTGGGGCGGCCGTCCGGGCGCGGCCTTTGGAAAATCTTAAATTGACGCCGCCCGTCCGCGATGGTAAACTGAGAAAAAAATGGAACCAGGGGGTCGCTCTATGGAAAAAAAGCTGTTTCGCAGTCTGATCCTGCTCATCACCTACGCCGTGGTGCTGGTGGCGGTCATCGTCAAGCTGGACGCGGTGGGCGGCTGGCTGGGCGGGGTGCTGGCCGCCTTCCAGCCGCTGATCGCCGGGCTTGTCATCGCCTTCATCCTGGACCGGCCCTGCAATTTCTTCGCCCGGCAGTACGCAAAGCTCCTCCCCGGCCGGGCCGGCAGGGCGGCCCGCCCCCTGGCGGTGGTCACCGCCTATCTGGCGGTCATCCTCTTCATCGCCGTGCTGGTGGCCCTGGTGGTGCCCGAGCTCACCCACAGCATTGAGATGTTTATCGGCAACATCGGCACCTACGCCGCCAACTTCCAGGACCTGTACGACTGGGTGGTGGCAAAGCTGGACTTGGAGCAGCTGGCCAGCCTGGACCTGTCCTCCGGCATCAGCGACACGCTGAAGGACCTGCTCACCGGCGCGCTGGACACCCTCACCAACACCCTGCCCCATCTGGTCACCATGACCAGCGTGGTGGTGTCCGGGGTGGTCACCGGGGTGCTGGCCCTGGTGTTCTCCATCTATATGCTGTCCGGCGCGCCCCGCCTCACCGCCCAGTGCCGCCGCCTGGTGAAGGCATACCTTCCCCCCCGCCTGTCCACGCCGCTGCTGTCCGTGGCCCACCTCACGGTGGACACCTTCTCCAAATATGTCAACGGCCAGCTTGTGGAGGCATGTATCCTGGGCGGGCTGTGCTTCGCCGGCATGTGCGTCTTCCGCTTTGACTACGCCCCCCTCATCTCGGTCATCATCGGCGTGTCCGCCCTCATCCCCATCGCGGGGGCCTATCTGGGCGCGGGGGTGGCGGTGCTGCTGCTGGTGATGATCCGCCCGCTGGAGGCGCTGTGGTTTTTGGTGTTCCTGGTCACCCTGCAGCAGCTGGAGGGCAACCTGATCTATCCCCGGGTGGTGGGCACCACCATGGGCCTGCCCGGCATCTGGGTGCTGGCGGCGGTCACAGTGGGCGGCTCCCTGCTGGGGCTGGCGGGCATGGTGGTCAGCGTCCCCATCGCCGCCGTGCTCTACACCCTGCTGAAAAACGACCTGCGGGCCCGGCTGTCCGCCCAGGGCACGCCCCCCGCCCCGGAGGAACCCGGCCCGGAGGCTTGATTTCCACTCATAATTTTCGGACAAACTCCATATGATGGACCATCTGAGGATCAAGGAGATGGTTCTATGGCATATGAAGGCGGCCTGCCCGCCCCCCACCACGTAGTAATCGAGGACCGGAAGAGCCTCACCGTGTCCGGCGTGGAGGACGTGGAGCGGTTTGACGAAAACACCATTGTGCTGTCCACCTCCAGGGGCGCCATGGTGGTGGCGGGGGAAAATCTGCACATCGAAAAGCTGTCGCTGGACGGCGGCGACCTGAAGGTGGACGGGGACATTGATTCCGTCAGCTACGAGGAGGAGAACGTGGCCAGGGGCGGCTTCCTCTCCCGGCTGCTGCGCTGAGCATGCACGTGGACATCGCGGGCCAGGCCGCCGTATTCGGGCAGGCGCTCCTGCTGGGTGCGCTGCTGGGGCTGGTCTACGACGCCATGCGCACCCTGCGGCGCACCTGGCGGTCGGCCGGCCTGGCCTTGGCGCTGGATCTGCTGTTCTGGCTGGGGGCTACGGCGGCCCTGTTCCTGCTCACCCTGTCCCGGGACGACGGGCGGGTGCGCATCTTCCACATGGCCGCGGTGGCGCTGGGGGGCGGGGCCTATTTCCTCACCCTCAGCCGTCTGGCGCTGCCCGCGCTGCTGTGGGCGGCCGGGCTGGCCCGCAGAATCTGGCGGCTGCTCACCGCCCCGCTGCGGGCGCTGGCGCGGTGGACGAAAAAATTTTTGGAAAATCGAAAAAAACTCTTCCAAAATTGGCTGGCTTGGTATAAAATAAATATGGTATACCGTTTCCTGGAAAACGGGAAGGAGGGAGCGGCAGGTTATGAAGCTCAAACGGGCGGGCGTCGCCACAAAAATACTCGTGCTGGTGCTGCTGGCCGCGGTGGCCACCGCTCTGCTGTCCACACAGGCCCGGCTCAACGCCGCCCAGGCGGACCAGGAGGAGCTCAGCCGCCAGGTTCAGGCGCAGAGGGAGGCCAACGCCGCTTTGGAAGAGGGCATCGCCCGAAGCGCCGACACTGACTATCTCGCCTACATCGCCCGGAGCAGGCTGGGGCTGATGGAGCCGGGAGAAATCGAGTTTGTGGACTCCTCCAAGTAAGAAGCGCGAGAAGCGGACAGCGAGGAAGCTTGGAGCAAAGCGAGGGCGAAAGCTCCCGAGCATCTGGCCGCTTTGAAGCGTGACAAAAAGCGCGCAGGCTGCGCAAAAATCCAATACATACGGAGAGGGAAAAAAGAGATTTATGGGGATTGAAGTTGGTTCTATTCTGGATGGCAAGGTGACGGGAATCACCAAATTCGGCGCGTTTGTATCCCTTCCGGGCAACCGCTCGGGGCTGGTACACATTTCGGAGATCGCCTATTCCTACGTCAACGACGTGCACGACCTGCTCTGCGAGGGACAGGATGTAAAGGTAAAGGTCATTGGCATTGATGACAACAACCGAATCAACCTGTCCATCAAGCAGGCCCTGCCTCCGCCGCCCCGCCCGGAACGCCGGTCCGGCGGCCCCGGTCCCCGGGCTGAGGGTGACCGCCGCCCGCCCAGCCGCCGTCCCGCCCCCGGGCGCAGTTTCACCCCGGAACCCGCCCAGCCCAGAGGGCCGGCCAGCTTTGAGGATCAGCTCAAGCAGTTTATGCAGAGCTCCGACAGCAAGCTGTCCGAGCTCCATATGAACGAGAAGCGGGGCAGCCGCCGGGGCGGAAGAAAATAGACCCGACACCACAGGGGGGACGCGGCTGCGTCCCCCCTTTTTATAAAGGCGCGGCAATGCCGCTTCCGCAAAAAAACGGCTCTTTCTCCATCGGAGAAAGAGCCCAAGGGTAATTGCGCGGGAGAATGGAATGACCGCATGGGACGCTCCCATGCCGCGGCTGTGCCGCACCTACAGCATACCACACCGGCGGGCAGAAGCCTGTCGAACCCTGACGCGGGAGGAATAACCCATGCTCATTGTCAACGGCGTAGTCCACACCATGGAAAACGGCGTCATCCCCAACGGCTTTGTCCTGGTCCAGGGCAGCCGCATCGGCCAGGTGGGCCCCATGTCCGCCCTGCCGGAGGACGCCGCCCCCGGCGGCCTCATCGACGCGGCCGGGGGCCATATCCTCCCCGGCTTTATCGACGCCCACTGCCACCTGGGCCTTTACGGCTGCGGCGGCGCGGAGGATGACCTGAACGAGTCCCCCGCCCCCTGCACCCCGCACCTGCGCGCATTGGACGGCGTGGACCCGCTGAATCCGTACTTTGAGGAGGCCCGCCGGGCGGGCGTCACCTGCGTCCACACCGGGCCCGGCTCCGCCAACCCCATCGGCGGGCAGTCCGTTTTGCTCAAAACCGCGGGCACGGTCATTGATCGGATGGTGGTGCGTGCCCCCGCTGCCATGAAATTCGCCCTGGGGGAAAATCCCAAGAAAACCCATAAAGACCACGGCCCCGCCACCCGCATGGCCACCGCTGCCCTCATCCGGGACAAGCTCACCCAGGCGCTGGCCTACGAGGCAAAGTTTGCCCGCGCCCAGGCGGACGGCGCTTTGGACGAGCCGGAGTTCGACCCCCAGCTGGACGCCTTGCGCCCGGTAGCGGCGGGCCGCCTCCCCGCCCACTTCCACGCCCACCGGGCGGACGACATCGCCACCGCCGTCCGGCTGTCCAAGGAATTTGGGCTGGACTGCGCCATTGTCCACGGCACCGAGGGCCGCCTTATCGCGGATTTCTTGGCCAAGGAAGGCATTCCCGTCATCACCGGGCCCTTCCTCACAGACCGGGGCAAGCCGGAGCTTGCCAAGCTCACCATGGAGAACACCGCCATCCTGGCCCGGGCAGGGGTGCAGACGGCCATCTGCACCGACCACCCCGAGACCCCCATCGCCCTGCTCCCCTTCTGCGCCGCCATGGCCGCCCGGGCGGGGATGGACGAGGAGGAGGCCTTGGCCGCCATCACCATCAACGCCGCCTGCATCTGCGGGGCGGGGGACCGTCTGGGCTCCCTTTCCCCCGGCAAGGACGCGGATCTCGTGGTCATGGACGGCCACCCCTTCCACTGGCGCACCCGCGTCACCCATGTGCTCATCGACGGACAGGAGGTTATCTGACATGATACGGGAAATTGAGGCAAAAGCGCTGTCCGCTGCGGTGCGTACCCTGTGCATTGAGGCCAACACCATTCTGCCCCAGGATCTGCGCACGGCCATCTGCAAGGCCGGACAAGACGAGCCCTCCCCGGTGGGCCAGGCCATTTTGGGCGACCTGGTGGAGAATTACCAGTTTGCCCAATCCAAGGGCCTGCCCATCTGCCAGGACACCGGCATGGCGGTGGTATTCCTGGACTGGGGCCAGGACTGCCACCTCACCGGCGGCTGTCTGGAGGACGCGGTAAACGAGGGCGTGCGCCGGGGCTACCTGGACGGCCATCTCCGGCTCTCCGTGGTGGGCGACCCCCTGCGGCGGGCCAATACCAACGACAATACCCCCGCCATCCTCCACCTGCGCATGGTTCCCGGGAATCAGGTGGATATCACCGTGGCCCCCAAGGGCTTCGGCAGCGAGAACATGACAAGGCTCAAAATGTTCAATCCCTCCGTCAGCCAGGAGCAGGTGGAGGATTTTATCGTGGAGTGCGTATCCCAGGCCGGGTCCAACCCCTGCCCGCCGGTGGTCATCGGCGTGGGGCTGGGGGGCACGTCGGAGGCGGCGGCCCTGCTGGCCAAGCGGGCCCTGCTGCGTCCCGCCGGGGAGCGCCACCCCGACCCCTTCTACGCCGCCATGGAGGAGCGGATTCTGGAACGGGCCAACCGCCTGGGCATCGGCCCCCAGGGGCTGGGGGGGCGGACCACCGCGCTGTCCGCCGCGATTTTGACCCAGGGCACCCACATCGCGGGGCTGCCCTGCGCGGTGAACCTGGGGTGCCATGTGACCAGGCACGCCCATGTTGTGTTATAAAATGCTTTGCTTTCTTCTGTTCCTGTGGTATACTATGAAAACTGCGCTTTATTTAGGAGGTCCTTCCCATGTAAAAAGCCCTTTCCAATCAAAAATCACCCTTTGGAGGGACTGTCATGTCACAATACGAATCCGAAATCAAACGCCGCCGCACCTTCGCCATCATCTCCCACCCCGACGCGGGCAAGACCACCCTGACGGAAAAATTCCTGCTCTACGGTGGGGCCATCGCCCAGGCCGGGGTGGTCAAGGGCAAGAAGAACGCCCGGGCCGCCACCTCCGACTGGATGGAGATCGAAAAACAACGGGGCATCTCCGTCACCTCCTCCGTGATGCAGTTCCAGTACGAGGGCTTCTGCATCAACATCCTGGACACCCCCGGCCACCAGGACTTCTCGGAGGACACCTACCGCACCCTGATGGCGGCGGACAGCGCCGTTATGGTCATCGACGCCGCCAAGGGCGTGGAGGCCCAGACGCGCAAGCTCTTCAAGGTGTGCCGCCTGCGGGATATCCCCATCTTCACCTTCATCAACAAAATGGACCGGGAGGCCCGGGACCCCTTCGAGCTGTGCCAGGAGCTGGAGCACGAGCTGGGCATCGACACCTACGCCGTCAACTGGCCCATCGGCTGCGGCAAGGCGTTCCAGGGCGTGTACGACCGGGAGCGCCGCCGCATCATCCACTTCACCTCCAACGGCGGCTCCAAGGCGGCCACCGCCACCGAGGTCAGCCTGGACGACCCGGCGCTGGCCGGCCTCATCGGCCAGTCCTACCGGGACCAGCTGAGCGATGAGATCGAGCTGCTGGACGGGGCCTCCTGCCAGTTTGACATGGACCGGGTGCGCCACGGGCAGCTCTCCCCGGTGTTCTTCGGCTCGGCGCTGACCAATTTCGGCGTGGAGCCCTTCCTGGAGGACTTCCTGCGCATGACCACCGCCCCCCTCCCCCGCACCGCCGGGGACGCGCTCATCGACTCCTTCGACGACGGCTTCTCCGCCTTTGTGTTCAAAATCCAGGCCAACATGAACAAGGCCCACCGGGACCGCATCGCCTTCATGCGGGTGGTGTCCGGGCGGTTTGACGCGGACAAGGAGGTCTACCACGTCCAGGGGGGCAAAAAGCTGAAGCTCTCCCGGCCCCAGCAGCTCATGGCCGCCGAGCGGGAGATCATTGAGGAGGCCTACGCCGGGGACATCATCGGCGTGTTCGACCCGGGCATTTTCTCCATCGGGGATACCCTGTGCACCGCCGCCCACAAGTTCCAGTTCGACCCCATCCCCACCTTCGCCCCCGAGCACTTCCGCCGGGTTCGGCCGCTGGACACCATGAAGCGCAAGCAGTTCCTCAAGGGGATGGAGCAGATCGCCCAGGAGGGCGCGATTCAAATATTCAAGACCCCCTATTCCGGCATGGAGGAGGTCATCGTGGGCGTGGTGGGCACGCTGCAGTTCGACGTACTGGAGTACCGGCTGAAAAACGAGTACGGCGTGGACCTGTACGCCGAGGGCCTGCCCTACGAGTACCTGCGCTGGCTGCGCCACGAGGGGGACGAGCCCCTGCGCGCCGACGAGCTCACCCTCCCCGGCGACGCCATGCTGGTGGAGGACTACCGGCAGAACCAGCTCCTTCTGTTTGCCTCCCAGTGGTCCATCAACTGGACGGCGGAGCGCAACAAGTCCGTCACCCTGTCCGAGTTCGGCGGGGCGAAATTCTAAAAGGCTGTGGCCCTCCCCGCCGGGGAGGGCCTTTATCTGTCCACCGCCTGGTCAATGCGGGAAAAGAGCGCCCCCAACCAGCCGGACGCCCAGCTCCTCCCGCCCCACCTCCCCCCGCTCCCACAGCAGGGCCAGCACCTGCTCGGCGCAGTCCGGCGGCAGCTCTATCCCCTCCGCCGCCAGGACAAGGCCGTTCAGCGTCCCCCCCTCGTACAGCTCCACGCTGCGCCCCCAGCGCCCGCCCTCCGGGCCGAAGGCGGCGGTCACGTCCGCCCCCGCCGCGGGGGGCGTCACCGGCAGGCCGAACCGGGCCTGGAGATACCGGGCGTACTCCCCCCCGCCCGGCGCGTCGATGAGCAGGCCCCGCACCTGGGGGCACAGCCGCTCCGCCGCCCGCTCCAGCTCAGGGCACAGCCGGGGGGCGGACAGGGCCACCCGGCCCCGGCGGGGGGGCACCCCTTCCGCCGCCAGCGCCCCCAGGGCCAGCACGTCGGCGCAGCCCCGGCGCAGGGGGAGCACATCCACCGGCCGCAGCAGGGCAAGCCGGTCCCGGTAGGGGAAGTCCGCGCCCAGAACCACCCGGCCCGCCCCCGCCTGCACCAGCGCCCGCTCCGCGCGGCGCAGCCGCCGCCAAAGCCGCCAGGGGGCCAGCCCCTCCGGCGCGTACACCGCCGCCCGCACCGCTTCCAGCGGCCCCAGCCTGTCCTCCACCAGCCGGAAGCGGCCCTTCCCCCCCGCCAGCACCAGCCGGCCCACCATGCCCATCACCTCACCCACACCTATGCGCCCCCGGGCCCAAACATTCCCGCCCGCCGCCTGGGGGATTTTTGGAAAGCCTCCCTTCCCGGTTGACATGCCTGGGGGAAACCGATATAATAGGAACTGATTCCGTCCGCACAGAGATGGGCGAGACCTTGACTATGACACGGAGATGCGGGCCCATGATACGATTGATCGACGTACATAAAGAATACGACAACGGCACCAAGGCCCTTCGGGGGATCAACCTGCGCATTGAGGACGGGGAGTTTGTATTCCTGGTGGGCCCGTCCGGCTCGGGCAAGTCCACCATTGTCAAGCTGCTCACGGCGGAGGTCACCGCCTCCCATGGCCGGGTTATTGTCAACGGCTACAACCTGAACAATATCCGCCGCTGGCAGATCCCCCACATGCGGCGCACCCTGGGCATCATTTTCCAGGACTTCCGCCTCATTGAGAAAAAGACGGTGCAGGGCAATCTAGAATTTGCCATGCGCACCGTGGGGGCCAGCGGCCGGGAGATGCGCAAGCGCATCCCCTACGTGCTGGAGCTGGTGGGGCTGGACGGCAAGGAGGACGCTTTCCCCAACGAGATGAGCGGCGGCGAGCAGCAGCGGGTGGCCATCGCCCGGGCGCTGGTGAACAACCCCAACATGATCATCGCCGACGAGCCCACCGGCAACCTGGACCCCCGGCGCTCCCTGGAGATTATGACCCTGCTGGAGCGGATCAACGCCATGGGCACCACCATGCTGGTGGTCACCCACGAGCGGGATTTGGTCAACCGCTTCTCCAAGCGGGTGGTGGCCATCAAGGACGGCGAGATGATACGGGACGGTCAGGGAGGCTACTACAGAGCATGAGAAAATTCAACTTGGGCTATTTCATCAAAGAGGGCTTTGTGAGCATCTTCTCCCACGGCCTGATGTCCTTTGCCGCGGTGTGCATGATCGTGGCCTGCCTCATCATCATGGGCTCTTTCTCCCTGCTGGCCATCAACGTGGACGAGCAGCTGAGCAAGCTGGAGGAGGAAAATGAGTTCCTGGTCTACGTGGACGAGTCCTTCTCCCAGCAGCAGATCCAGCAGCTCATGGAGCGGGTGCGGCAGGTGGACAACGTGGCCGAGGTCACCTTCGTCTCCGCCGACGAGGCCAAGGCCAAATTCCTGGAGGGCCGGGAGCACCAGGGGCTGTACGCCAACCTGCCCGACGGGGTGATCCGGGACCGGCTTTCCGTCCACGTGGCCGACCTGGAGCGCTTCACCGAGACGGTGGACGCGGTGCGCGCCCTGCCCGGGGTGGCCAACTACCGGGCGGAGGGCAAGGTGGCCGAGGGCTTTGTCACCGTGCGCAACGCCGTCACCGCCCTGGCCTATGTGCTGGTCGGCATTCTGGCGGCGGTGTCGCTGTTCATCATCTCCAACACCACAAGGCTGGCCGCCTTCTCCCGCCGGGAGGAGATCGCCATCATGAAGATGTGCGGCGCCACCGACGGCTTTATCCGCTGGCCCTTCATTGTGGAGGGGCTGATCCTGGGTCTGATGGGCGCGCTGGCGGCCTTCTTTCTCCAGTGGGGGGTGTATGCCGCCGTGTGCAGGGCGCTGACGGAGAACGGCGCCGCCACCCTGTTCGCCCTGCTGGACTTCCGGGCCATCTGGGCCCGGGTGCTCCAGGTATTTCTGCTGGCCGGCTCCGTCATCGGCGCGCTGGGCTCCAGCTTCGCCATCCGCAAGTTCCTTCACGTCTGATCCGCCTGTGAGGAGGCCGCTATGAATAAAAAGACCCAGCGCATCATCGTCATCGTGCTGGCGGCGGTGCTGCTTTTATCCCTGCTGGCGTCCGCCCTGGCCGCCATCGCCTACGCCGACGTCACCAAGCAGGACATCCAGAATATCAAAGACAACCTCAGCGACATCCAGGCCCAGAAAAAGGAGGTCCAGAAAAAGCTGGACTCCATCCGAAACGACCTGTCCAAGGCCAAGGAGCAGGTGGAGCTGATCCAGGGCCAGGTGCTGCTCACCGAGGAGGAGATCAACACCAGCCAGGCCCTGCTGGACCAGTACGACCTCCAGATCGCCCAGAAGGAGGCGGAGATTCACACGCTGGAGCAGCAGGAGGAGGAGCAGTACCAGGAATTCTACCGCCAGGTGCGCTGGATGGAGGAGACGGGGGGCACGTCCTACCTGTCCATCCTGTTTGAGGCGTCCAGCTTCTCCGAGATGCTGGACTACGCCATGCTCATCACCGACATCATGGACTACTCCAACCGCATCATCGACCAGCTCAACGCCACCCAGGCCCAGCTGGGCGCCGCCCGGGACGACCTGGCCGTGGGCCGGGCGGACCAGGCCGAGGTGCAGCAGGCCCTGGAGGCCAAAAAGGCAGAGCTGGAGGACCAGCGCGCCCAGGCCCAGACCCTCCTCAACCAGATCGCCGCCTCTGAGAGCGAGTACGCCGCCGAGGCCAAAAAGCTGGCGGACAGCGAGGCCCAGATCAACAAGGAGCTGAAGGAGGCCGAGAAAAAGTACCAGGCCCAGCTGGAAGCCCTGGCCCAGCAGAACAACGTGAACATGACCAGCGGCGACTGGTATTGGCCTCTGCCTGGGCGGTATAAGATCTCCTCCCTGTTCGGCAACCGCGCCGACCCCTTCACCGGCAAGCGGGATAACCACACCGGCACCGACATACCCGCCCCCAGCGGCACCCCCATCTACGCCGCCAAGACCGGCGTGGTCACCACCGTGAATAAAAACAAAAACGCATCGTCCTACGGCTACTACTGCATCATCAGCCATGGCAACGGCTACGCCACCCTGTACGCCCATCAGAAGCAGGTCCCCATCGTCCAGGAGGGGCAGACCGTGCAGAAGGGCCAGGTCATCGGCTATGTGGGCACCACCGGCCGCTCCACCGGCAACCATCTCCACTTCGAGCTGCGGGTGAACGGTGTGCGCAACGACGTGCTGCGCCTCTATCCCGGCATGACCTTTACCTCACCCAGCGGCGGAAAGATGAGCGGCGGCTGACGCGGGGACAGCGTCTGCAATCCCGCTTTGCACAGGCCCAAACCATATAAACCCAGGGGCGCGGGAACTCCCTGCGCCCCTGCTCCATTTTCATCAAGGAGGTCCAGATCATGGAAGAGCAAACGGTGTACACACGCAGGCGGCGGTGGCGGCTGGCAGGCTGGGCCAAGATCCTCATCACGGTGGCGCTCACCCTGGCGGTGTCCGGGGCGGTGTGGTGCCTGCTGCTGGGGAGAAGCGGCCTCTCCCTGGTGCAGACCTACCTGCTGGCCCGGTTTGCCTTTGTGGAGGCGGACGCCGATCTGGACAAGGCCGTGGACGCTGGGCTGGACGCCTTTGTGGACGGCCTGGGCGACCGCTGGTCCTACTACCTGGATCAGGAGCGCTATCAGGCTGTCAGCGAGCGCCGTGCCAACAGCTATGTGGGGGTGGGCATCACCGTCGGCTATGAGCGGGAGGAGGGCCTGCTGGTCCAGTCGGTGACCAGGGGCGGCCCCGCGGACAAGGCCGGGGTGCTCCCCGGCGACATCATCACCGCCGTGGACGGGCAGTCCATCGCCGGGGACGGCCGGGAGCTGGGCTCCGACCTGATCCGGGGGGAGGCCGGCGCCCAGGTGGCCCTCACCCTGCTGGGGGAGGACGGCGCCGTCCGGGAGGCAGTGTGCACCCGCGCCGCCGTCCACAGCCCCTCCGCCAGCGGGAAGCTGCTGAAGGACGGCGTGGGCTATGTGAAGCTGGACAATTTCTACTCCGGCTCCGCCAGCAGCTTCCGGCAGGAGGTGGACGCCCTGTTGGAGCAGGGCGCGTCGGCCCTCATCGTGGACGTGCGCAACGATCCCGGCGGCTATGTCTCCCAGCTGGAGCACATTTTGGATTACCTGCTGCCCGAGGGCCCGGTGTTCACCCACAGGCCCCGCTGGTGGTTTGAGTCGGTCACCCAGTCCGACGCCAGCTGCGTGGATCTGCCCATGGCGGTGCTGGTGAACAAGGACAGCTATTCCGCCGCCGAGCTGCTGGCCGCCCAGCTGCGGGAGAGCGCGGGGGCCCCCATTGTGGGGGAGCTCACCTCCGGCAAGGGCTACTCCCAGATCACCTTCCCCCTGATAAACGGCGGCGGGGTGGGGCTGTCCACCGCTGCCTACTGCACCGGCAGCGGCCATTCCCTCATCGGCGAGGGGCTCATCCCCGACGTAGAGCTGTCCCTGCCCGAGGGCGCGGTTCTGGGCGGGGCGGACGACGTACAGCTCCAGGCAGCCGTGGAGCTGCTGACCCGGAGCGCCGGATAAAATCTCGAGAGCCCGCCGCCGGGTCACCGGCGGCGGGCTCTTTCCCTGTGTCCAAAACAAATGTTTCACGTGAAACGCGCCCCGCTCACTTGCGCAGGAAGATGACCCCCAGGGTATTGGGGCCGCAGTGACACGAGATGGTGCACCCCGCCACGGCGGTGACCACCTCCCGGAAGCCGAACTGCCGCACCATATCGCACACATTTTCCGGGATGCCGGGGGCGCAGCGGGTGTGGACCACAAAAACCCGGTCCGTATCCACATCCCTGCCGGACAGCTGATCCAGCACGTAATCGGACAGCACCTTGTCAAAGGCGCCCCGGTACTTCTTGCCCACCGCCATCCTGCCGTTGGACAGGACAATGCAGGGCTTCAGCTTCAGCAGGTTGGCCCCCAGGGCCACCACCGACGAGCACCGGCCCCCCTTGGCCAGATAGTCCAGCTTGTCCACCACAAAGGTGGTGTCCACCCGGCCTATCATCCCCTCCAGCATCTTCAAAATGTCCTCAATGCCGTCCCCCCGCTGGGCGGCCTCCGCCGCCTTGAGCACCAGGATGCCCTGGCCCACGGTGAGGTTCCGGGAGTCCACCACGTACACGTTGGGGTAGTCCTCCGCCGCCACCAGGGCATTTTGATAGCAGCAGGAGAACTCGCTGCCGATGGTGATATGGAGCACGCTGTCGTACTGGGGGGAGAGCTGGGCGAACAGCTCCTGATAGTCGGCGATATTGACGGCGGCGGTGGAGGGCAGCTGTCCGCCCCCCTCCACGTGGCGGAAGATATCCTCGGGGACGGCGTCCACGCCGTCCCGGTAGGTGCCTCCTCCAAAGGATACGTACAGGGGAACCATGGTGATCTGATAGCGCTCCAGCAGCTGGGCGGGCAGGTCGCAGGTGCTGGTGGCGGTGATTTTCACAGACATTTCAAACCCTCCATTTGCATTTGACCGCGCGGGCAAAGGGGCGCGGACGGCTAAATCCGGCACGATTATATCAGACCCCGCCGGGAATTGCAAGCGGGGAAGGGCGGCCTGTCACAGATATCCATACTTTTTCCTCTTGCCCGCCAGAAAGGCCAGCGTCACCGCCACCGCCATCACCTCCGCCGCCACGATGGACCACCAGATGCCGTCCAGCCCCCACAGGGCGGAAAACAGGAGGACTGCGGCGCACTGGAACACCAGGGTGCGCAGAAAGGAGATCAGCGCCGAGGTCAGGCCGTCGTTCAGGGCGGTGAAAAAGGAGGAGCCGAAGATGGCCAGCCCGGAGAACAAAAAAGAGATGGAGAAGATGGAAAAGGCGTGGGCAGTCATGTCCAGCAGCGCCCGGTCGTAGCCCACAAAGAGGACGGCCAGCGGCCTGCCCAGCCCCTCCCCCGCCAGGCACATCGCCACGGAGAAGCTGCCGATAAGCACAGCGCTGCGCCGCAGCAGGCCCTTGAGCTCGTCCCGGCTGCCCGCGCCGTGGTGGTAGCCCACAACGGGGGCCACCCCCACGGAATAGCCGATAAAAATGGCCTGAAACACCAGGCTGACGTACATCAGCACCCCATAGGCGGCCACGCCGTCCTCCCCCGCCTTGGCCATGAGCTGGGCGTTGTAAAGCATGCTGACCACCGACATGGAGATGCTGCTCATCAGCTCGGACGCGCCGTTGGCGCAGGCTTTGAGCACCATCCCGCCGTCAAAGCGGCACCGGCCCAGCCGCAGCAGGCTGCTGTTCCGCCGCCCGAAGTAGGCCAGCGGGAGCGCGCCCCCCACCAGCTGGCTGACGGCGGTGGCTGCCGCCGCGCCCTCCAGCCCCCAGCGGAACACCCCCACAAGCAGCGCGTCCAGCACCATGTTTACCGTCCCCGCCGCCACCGTGGCGGCCAGCCCCAGCTTGGGCTTTTCCGCCGTGACAAACAGGCACTGGAACTCCGACTGGAGGATGTAAAAGGGCAGCGCCAGCACAATGATCCGCCCATAGCGCACGCTGTCCCGCAGCAGCTGTCCCTGGGCCCCCAGCCGGGCGGCGATGGACGGCATGATGACAAAGCCCAATACCGCCAGCACCACGCCGCAGGCCGCCCCCCACGCCACCAGCAGGGAAAAGATCTCGTTGGCCCGCCTGCCATCCCCCTCCCCCAGGGTCTTGGCGATGAGAGCGCTGCCGCCGGTGCCGAACATAAACCCGGCGCAGCCCAGGATGATCAGCACCGGGAAGATGAAATTCACCGCGGCAAAGGGGGTCTTCCCGGCAAAATTGGACACAAAAAAACCATCTACCACCCCGTAGATGGAGGTGAACACCAGCATGACGACGGATGGGAAGGTAAAGCGCAGCAGGCGCTTGTAGTCAAAATGATCGGATAGCTGTATCATTGTCTTTTATACTCCTGCAAAATTTTGATCCCCGCCGGGCGGCCCCGGCACAGCCGGGCCCGTCAGCGGACGTTCAGCCCCCTGGCCGCCTCGCGCAGGGCGGAGAGATACTTTTCCGTCAGCGCCAGGTAGCTGTCCACCTCCTGGTCCGTCCAGCCGGAGAACGCGGCGTTCTCCGCCTCCATAATCCGAACCACGGTGCGCTTTGCCAGCGCCGCGCCCTGCACCGTCAGGCATACGTCCTTGTGCTTTCCCCCGGCCCGCTCCAGGCACACCAGCCCCTCGCCCTCCAGCCTGCGCAGGGCGGAGTTAACGGTCTGCTTGCCCAGTCCGCTGCGGCGGCGCACCTCCTGCAGGGGGCAGCGCATATCATCCCCGTAATTCCAGACGGCATACAAAATCTTAAATACGCTGTGGGTCAGCCCCAGCCCCGCCGCCGCCTCGCGGTAGACCAAATCCGTCTCGCAAAACAGCTGGTAAAAGCGCCGGACCAGATTTGCGCGGTGCTCCATCCTGCCCGCCTCCTTCGTATGAAATCGTACTATCCACGCATTATAGTACGATTTCATACCATTGTCAATCCCCTCTTTCCACGGTAAGCGAGCCTTCCGGTTGCGTTGACGGCGGACGCCGTGTTGCAATTTGGCAACACATGGGCCGCCGTTCCTATTCAATTTCTATTCATAAAAATGAAATCGCCAGTATATCGTCTGGCGAATAAGGAAAATCTTTCCTAAACTAAGTATGGGAGGGATTTTATGACGAATGCAGCTGAAATCGGTCGAAACATCGTGCTGTTGCGGAAGGCGAAAAACATATCTCAAGAGCAGCTGGCTCTGCGGGCGGAGATGAGCGTGTCCTTTCTGCGGGACATTGAGCATGGGCAGGCAAATCCCAGCCTGGATAGTCTTGAGCGGCTGGCGGATATATTAGGCGTAGACGTATGGGTATTTATGCTGTTGTCCAAAAACGACGGGAGCATTCTGGATACTTTACATGAATTGCGGCGTAAGCTGAAAACTGCGGTTGGAAAGGCGGGGGTGATGTAATATCAAAGGCGAGTGCATGGAGATATGCGCACTGCTCTACCAGCTTGGGGTGACCCGGAATTACAAGGGCTTTCCCCAAACGGCGCTGGCGGTGGAACTGTGCGCGGAGCAGCCGGACCGGCTGCTCCAGGTGACAAAACTGGTTTACCCGGACGTGGCAAAACGGTATGGGACAAGCTGGGCGGCGGTGGAGCGGAATATCCGCACGGTGAGCGGCGTCATCTGGCGCTCAAACCCGCTGCTGCTCAATGAGCTGGCCTATGTATCCCTTCCCCAAAAGCCCTGCCCCGCGCAGCTGCTGTCCATTTTGGCTGCTTCGGTGGGCTTCAGGTAACCCATTCCCGGCCGGCTCCACCCTCCCGCCACGGGCGCGCTTCCGGCCGGACGGCCGCTTCATTTGTCATACTGCTTTACGCGGGCCAGGGAAAGGGCGGCGGGGAATTTTCCCCGCCGCCCCTATTTCGCGTCCCGCGCCCTCATCCCACTCCCAGCAGCCGCGCCGCCGCCGTCACCGCCAGGCACAGCCCCAGCCCCAGCGCCGTGGGCAGGACGACGGCCAGCGCCGTCCATTTCACGCTGCCCGTCTCCTTGTACACCGTGAGGCAGGTGGTGGAGCAGGGCCAGTGGAACAGGGAGAACAGCATGGCGCACACCGCCGTCAGCCACGTCCAGCCCTGCTGGGTGAGCAGCTCCCCCAGGGCGGCCAGGCTGTCGAACTCCACCAGGCTGCCCGCCGACAGATAGGCCATGAGCATCACCGGCAGCACGATCTCGTTGGCGGGCCAGCCCAGGATGAAGGCCATGAGGATCACCCCGTCCAGCCCGAACCACCGGGCGAAGGGGTCCAAAAACCCGGTGCAGCGGGCCAGCAGGGAGATGTCCCCCACCGTCACGTTTGCCATCAGCCAGATCGCCGCCCCCGCCGGGGCGGCCACCGCCACCGCCCGCCCCAGCACAAACAGGGTGCGGTCCAGCACCGAGCGGACGATCACCTCCCCCACCCGGGGCTTTCGGAAGGGGGGCAGCTCCAGGGCAAAGGAGGAGGGCATCCCCTTGAGCAGCGTGGCCGACAGCAGCCGGGAGCACCCCAGCGTCCCCGCCACCCCCAGCACCAGCGTGGCCAGCAGCAGCGCCGCCCCCTCCAGCGAGGCCAGCACCCCGGCCCGCCCGCCCACAAAAAAGATGGTGATCAGGGCGATGAGGGTGGGAAATTTGCCGTTACACGGCACCAGGGAGGCGGTGAGGATGGCAATGAGCCGCTCCCGGGGGCTGTCAATGATGCGGCAGCCCGTGACCCCGCAGGCATTACAGCCCAGCGACATGCATATAACCTATATGATTTTGCCCCGCGCCAAAAAAGCAGGGGGCGGCGGGCTATCTGCCCTGTGCCCCCCGGTTCTCCACCTCCCCCGCCAGCCCGGCGAAATGGACAATCAGCCGCCTGGTCAAATCGGGCAGCCCCTCCGCCCCCCGGACGCAGCCCGCCATGTCATCCCGCTGGGAGCCGTCCGCCAGGATATTGCGCACCACCGCGCCATCAAGCCCGCTTTTTTCCACCTTCATCACCCCGGCCATAGCTATGCGCCCCCCGGCCCGCCTATGCCCGCCCGAAAATGGTTGCAAAAAACGGCGGTCCATGCTATGATAGTTTCGCGCGGTTCCGACCGCTCCGGGCGGGCCGTTTCACCATCCGGCCGCCCCAGTCCGACCAAGACAGAAAGAAGGAATCGCGTTGAGAATTTGGAAAATCGGCTCCGGCGCACTGTCCGCCGCCCTCAGCCTGTACGTGGTCTGCCAAGCCTTTTGGGGCGGGGCGCTGAACCTCTTGGCGGGGGAGGCCCCCTCCGGCGCCGCCGGCCTGGTGGTGGCCGCCACGCTGCTGGCCGGCGGCATCGTCTCCATCGTCACCAGCGGCGGCAGCCTGGGCGCCGACATCGCCCTGATCACCCTGCACGGCCTGGGCGCGCTGGTGGGCTTCACCATGTCGGGGCGCTACGCCGATCTGATGATCTGGGCGCTGTGGTCCTTCCTGTGCGCCGTGCTGGCCCTGGTGGACTTCGTGGTGGCCTATAACCAGGACGACAATATTTATGAGGACTTCTCCACCCATGCCCCCCCCTCCGGCCCCCCCACCCTGCGCGCCGTGGTCATGGAGCCCAACCAGAAAAAGCGGGAAGCCGCCATTGATTCCCTGCCGGAGCACGAGGTCAGAAGCTACCTCAAGCAGCTGGTCACCGCCTTCATCAACCGGGAGTCCATCAAGCCCCCCGGCATTGACGACGAACCCCCCAGGGGTCGTGCCGCCCTGACCGTTGTGCTCTCCCTTGTGGTTATTATCGCGGCGGCGGCGGTTATCTTTTTCACGGTCCAGGGCCTGCTGGACGCGGATTCGGAGCCCTCGCCGTCCCCCTCCCCCAGCGCCGGCGTATCCCAGCAGCCCAGCGCCCCGCCCTCTTCCCAGCCCTCCGCCCCCCTCCCCGCCGGGCCCTCCGGCGACCTGGGGGACTACTACGTGGAGATCAAAAGCGCCGTCCTCACCGCCGATTACGGCGGGAGCCAGGCCATCCTCATCACCTACTCCTGGACCAACAACAGCCAGGAGACCACCAACGCCCTGTCCGCCTTCATTGAGCGGGCCTTCCAGGACGGGGTGCAGCTGGATTCGGCCACCATCCTGTCCACCAACCCCCAGTACTCCGCCGGCACCGCCCTGCGGGACGTGCGCCCCGGCGCCACCACCGACGTACAGCGCGCCTACCTGATTTCGGACAGCGGCTCCCCGGTGGAGTTTGAGGTCTTTGAATTTTTGGGCGACGATGAAACCGCAGTGTCCATGAGCTTTGACCCGGCCAGCCTCCCCTCCGTGGAGTGAGAGGCCCCGGCCGCCAAGACAATCCCGCCGGGCGTCCGGCGGACAGAAGATCTGTTGGTTGATGTGGGTGATGGTGCCCTCCCGGTCCAGGGTGAACATGGCCTGGGAGGAGG
>CAPOAR010000036.1:0-30121 GCA_948670295.1 uncultured Oscillospiraceae bacterium
TACCCGTCAGCGGGGTCCACCTCCTCCACGATATAAGTGCCGCTTTGTAAGCCAGTCCAGATGGCGGTTCCGTTTTTCCCCGTCACCTTCTGGCCGATTACAGTGCCGCCCGTGCCAGAGGTCCCGCCCAGGTAGCGAAGCTGGAAGGTGCAGCCGGGCAGGGCCTCATGGGTCACGCTGTCATACTTCTCCACGACAATTCCATTCAGCGGCTCATTCTGGAATGTGACAGTTTTGCTCTCGCCGCCGTGGAGAATGACCTTCTGCGTGGTCGGCTCCTTCATCTGAAAACCGGGGGCCGGGGCAACCTCGGTAATGGTGTACTCGCCGGGATACAGCCGCTTGCCCTGCTCATGGAGCTTGATTTCACCGTTGGCGTCCGTCAGGATATCCCATTCAGACGGTCATTCAGTTGTCAAGAGCAAAAAAGAAGCCGGCACATAGACGCACCAACCCCAGCGGGAGCTTTCCTCTCGCTGGGGGTTCTTGTGTGGTTGTCTATGTACCGGCTAAAAAGCCGTATTCAGTTCGCCCACTAAATGGGAATTTTAGTTTAACATATAGAACTGGTGTTTGTCAAGACTTTAGGGCTATTATCTCGCTTTCTGTCGCTGAATCATAAACTTGTAATAGATAGAATTTTGTCTATAGTTCTTCGAATAGCTTGTAAATTGGAAAACCTTGGTACATAACTTTATCATCCTCGGAAAACTGTTGAAAATAAATCGCAGCTTGCTCTTTACATCCCAACAATACACTTTTTCCAAACAGTATATGTATATCATCACATTTAACACTATTTAACTGATTTATTTCAGTATCGCTAAATGTTCCTCTGCGTTTTCTAATTTGTAGGCGATTCAACAAAATTAGTTCTTCATTCGTAAATGGCTCCAATTTCTGAAGGAGGTATTCGGCTAAATCAAGAAAGTGTAAGTCGTGATTTTTGTCAAAAACGTTTATCATAATCAGAACACATTCCAATAATGCACCTGATGTTACTTCGTTTGCATCACTATTGTCGATTTGCTCATGAAAAGCATCATAGTCATAGTAGTAAAGATTACTAAGAACTTCTATATCCTGATAGACAAATAGAGGCATCCGATATCCTCGCGCATCGTTGCTTTCAGCACAGGGCAGAAAAATCACGAACTTATTCGTATATACAGAACTGGTCAGTTCAATTTTGCTACCATTCTTAATTATGAGTAATGGAACACATTTGTTACCAAATGTCCACACATATTTGCTAAACTCATCTTTTAATTGACTGTTGTATGCACCCAAACGCAAATTAACCAGTTTTAAAAACTGTTCTTGTTGCTCTTCCGTATAATTAGATAATTTGACGTTTAAGTCAAAGCCTATCATCTCCAATGTTTCATACAAATCCAAAATATATCTAAGCCTATTTTGGAAGTCGGGTGATATTTTAGAATCCATACATTTAAATTCGTGGCCCGCAATAGAGTAGGAACCAAAGTCTTTGAGTCTCAACAAGAATTGAGCATCCTTGCTCAATTCTTTTAAGGAAGAAGATACCTTGAAATTGAATTTGCCTTCTGTAAGCCGTAGTTCAAGGTTAGGACTGAGAATTAAAACCATTCCTCCATCAGAATCGGCAATACATCGGTAACAACTATAAAATACTTCTTCACCAATAGATACATCTTGGTAAACCTCTTGTCCAATGAAAAATTTTGAATGGTCGAGAGATTCCATTGGCCTTAGATATTTATCACCTTCCGTTTTCCCATAGAGACAGATATCACCAGAAGAAAGCCGCAATAATGCATCGTATGAATTTCTTGCTCCAACGACGGTCAAGGTAATACTTCGCAATTTATCAAAATCATCGCATTTAATCCTGTCTTGAACAAGCGGAGTATAGGCAGAGCCTTGTTTTGTAGCTTCATCATTGAACTGTTTTGCTACTATGTATAATGTTTCAGCACTTTTCTTCAATTTTAGAAAGGAAACATTATATGTACTTCTGTTTCTTTTCTTTTTAGCAATGTCGAGGTAATCTGCAATTTTTGATGGGTAAAGAGATGCGTAAAAAATTTCTTTCTTTTGACCGTCCAAAAAAATTTGAAAATATAGTACACCCTTTTCAGTAGCGTAAGCTTCCAAATCATTGAGTTCTACTGGATAAGTAATCTTGTCACAATCTAAGTATTTATGCACAGAATCAATGTGTCCTTTAATTTGAACAGACACTCGACCATCAAAATTCAGTTTTGATTGAATACCGTTATTCTTCTTGTAGAGCCAGATATATCCGTCCCATGACATTTCCTTGTCATTTCCGTTGAATTGATATTCCATCGTCAAATGTTCATCAATTATAGATTCTAATACATTTATTGCTCTGTGTTCAATTTTTGTTGATGAAGGTAATTGCATCTTCTCCATCTCCCGCCTATTATACTATCTTAAAACTCATTGAGAACAAAACACATAACATTACAAAGCAAAAATATATTTCTGTATTTTTTCGATTAGTTGTTTTCTATTTTTGAGTTTAAGTTCACATTCCCAAATCCGCAATACCGTCCATCCTCGTGCTTCAAATATAGCTGTTACTTCTTGGTCATGCTTCATATTTCGCTCCCGCTTCTTTTGCCAGTATTCCTGATGATCTGCGGGCCGGGTGTTTCGGCAATCGTGCCCATGCCAGAAACAGCCGTCTACAAATACCGCTATTTTCTGCTTCGGAAATACAAAATCAGGATGACCCTTGACAGGATAATTTCGCCGCCAGCCAGTAATACCGTTCTGCTTGAATATTTCGATCAGGCGAAGTTCCGTAGACCTATTCTTCTTTGATTTAACTTGCCGCATAATATCAGAGCGTTTTTCTTTATCAAACACATCCGCCACAGCAAATCACCTTGCTTCAAACTCAATACGGAGACTTGGATCGGTTTCAGCTTCCAGTATAATATTGTTATAGCGGCCGATAATATCCGACAGGGTAGAGTTGCGCTTTGCTTCGTCAAACAGGCTATGTTCATATACATTTGCTGATAGGAATTGCTGAATATCCCATACCTCTACACGCCCAGCAAGACCGGCATCTTCCGCCAAATTCAACGCCGTGTGTACCCGCTCAAAAATAGTAATGATAACAGGATGGCACCCACTTCTCAAGTTGGCTTTGCATTTTTCAATTAGCAGCGCCCCAGGCATAGTCGTACAGTGGATAATCGTGCTGTTGATGACAAAATCGCCGTTACGATCTGTTGGGCCGTCCGCTACCGAAGCGCCATGAATCTCAAAAGACCCCTCCGGCATAATGAGGCAAAGTTTTGCCGCCACCAAATGCTGTAACACCGTTCCAAGGTACTGCGTCCCAGGATTTTGCTTTTGCCGCTTTTTTGCCTGCTCAAACAGTTCGTCCAAATTAGCGCCGATTGTTTTAGATGCGTCAGCAGTCAAAATAAATGGCTGATTCCTGAAATACTCTCTAACCTGTTCCGCCCAAAATGCTTCGACAACGGCAAAGTCTACGGATTCATCTGTATTCCACGCATTGAGAAAATCCACATATTTGATCATCAATCCCATGCTACCCCGGCTGGTTCGTCCGCCTTCAGCCGACAACTGTTGGGTAATGCCATGCTCTTTCAAAATCTTCTTCAGATTTCCGCCACCTAACCCAGCTACTTGTCCCTTGCTGCTGGTCTGAAAATCATTAGGGTTCAGCGGAAACTGCTTGTCCTGTACTAAACGAGTAAACTGAACAACCAGCGATAGCGGGCCTTTGGTAAAAATGTTATTTTCGGCTTGAAATGCCTTCAATCGTTCCTCTGGACTAATCATCGTACACAGCCTCCGCAATTTTTATTAAGAAACGTTCTCCAATAAACTGTGCTACGGGCATCGCTACCGCATCGCCCATCGCTTTATATCCATCGTTATAGCTACCAGGCAGGATAAAGCTATCTGGCGCTCCCATAAGCCGTGCGGCCTCGCGGACAGTTAACAAGCGAGCATGGGTTGAGCCATTTTTCTTGACCACTAAATATTGCTTGCTGCTCCCGCCTTCTGGCGTCCTTAGACACCCTGCAATTCCATCAAAGCGCAATTCAAGCTGCTGTTCGCCATGTCGAGTTCGGCGATAGCCCGTGGCATAAACGGTATTGTGACCATCCAGTTTGATTTGATGTCGTTCCGGGACCAGCCGAAGTACGTTGTCTTTATCAAAAGGAGCTGTATCATCCACAATGTCCTTCAACGTTTTGTTGCGCCGCAACGGTTTTCCTGTTTTCCACCATATCCATTGTGGTAAAGAACGGCCCAACTCAATCGCTGTTTTAGTATGCAACCAACATGGGCCATCGCCAACTAACTCATCTGGGATTTGACAGTCATGTTCCACGGCGAGGACAAATACCCTTGGTCTGGATTGTGGTACAAAATGCGAGGCATTTAACACGATTGCTCCGCAATCATAGCCACGCTCGACAAGGGCCGTGTGGAGGATGCGATAATTATCGCCTTTACTTGTGGAAAGAAGCCCAACTACGTTTTCCAACAGCAAAATTTTGGGACGTTGTTCCATCTCGTCTAAAACACGCAACCATTCCCACACAAGCCCACTTCTCGACGCATGGATACCGCCCAACGAACCAGCCAATGACAAATCCTGGCAGGGAAAGCTGGCCCACGACAAATGGGCGTACGGTAAATCATATCCTCGAATATTTTTGATATCATCAAGTTCAAAATAGTTATCACCAAAGTTCGCTTCATAAACAGTTGCTTTTTGCTCGCTGATATCGTTAGCCCAAACAGGCGCAAACATCCCCCTCAAACCATAGGCCACAAGTCCGCTCCCAGCAAAAAATTCGTGCATTGTCCACGGTGCGGAGGATAAGTCTACTTTTTGTTGTTCAAACATGGTGCTTTGTAGCATCATCTTTTCCTCCCGTATTGCGCCTTTTATCTCCCGTTGGTTTCTTCGCGTCTCTTGGTATAATCCAAATCCGGCTCATACGCGCTACCCCAGCAATTCGTCCCTCTTTACAAAGAATTTGGACTTGCCGCGGCGTAACGCCCCATTTTTCAGCAGCTTCCTGAACTGTAATAAATTCGTTCACATTTGACACCTCAAGCTGTTTCAAAATCTACTATATTTCACCATCATTATATTCGTTTGAGCGAAATTAGTCAAGCTGTTTCAGTGAAAGCGCCCATGCCCGCGAGATTTGTTCGTGAGCATGGGCGTCATTCATTTAGGTAAATATAATTTCTGTGGTTACTATTTCTTCCACCGCAGAACGAATATTGTTCATTCGGCCCACCCATTCCATCTGGCTATCCGCTTTAAGTTGTTCAGTGATACTCTCCTGCTCTGCTATCTGTTCTACAAGCTGAGAAAACATATCGTCTGCCTGCTGGTTGATGTCAGCCAAATGGCTATCCAACTTCCCGCTGAGTAGTAAGGTGTTGTAAAGAGCTTTCCTGTGTTCTCGCAAATACTGCCGCCTGCGCTGGCCCCAAATGCCAACAGGAGCGTTTTCTGGCACAGCGAGATTTGGAAGAAAATAATCTCCCTCTTGGCGATAAGTTCCGCCCATTTGCTCAAGTAATGACTTTTCCATAGAGTAGTCCTCCAATATGTTGAATTTCCCTGCAATTCAATCACATTCGGCTGCCTACAAATAGATAAGGGAAAGGTAACTTCCTTACGTTACCTCTCCCTTGGCGGGGCCGCTTTTTTGCGTGCTGTCAGCGATGCAGGGGGGCCCCTCCCGGTCGCGGCACTCCTTGGGGGAGCGGTCGGGGCAGGACAGTATGGCGGGGGCCCATAGACAAAAGGCATACAAGGCTATAGAAACAAAGTATTTCACAATAGGGAGGGACGGTGGTAAAATGGCGTTGTGTCTCAGAAGCTGTACGAATAGCCAAAGTATTCAGATTGGCCGTAAAGCTGGGTGCTGAGGCTATTGGTACAGCTTCTAAAGCATGGTAAGGAGTGGATGACCGATGAAAAAATGGATGCGCCTGGCCGCCGCCGCTCTGGGGCTGGCCTTGGGGCTTGCGCTACTGCTCCCGGCCTGCGCCGCCCGGAGGGGGGAGGACACCGGAGCCCCCGCCGCGCCCATGCAGACCCCCGCCGGGATGGCGGGCTTGTCTGCGGGCTTTTCCGACGTGGACAGCGGCGCGTGGTACGCCGGGGCGGTGGACTATGTGAGAGAACACGGGCTGATGGAAGGCGTGGGGGAGGGCCGCTTTGACCCGGAGGGCTCCCTCACCCGGGCCATGCTGGTCACGGTGCTGTGGCGGCAGGCGGGGCAGCCGGTGGTGAATTACCTGATGCGCTTCTCCGATGTGGACGGCGGGCAGTGGTACACCGAGGCCATCCGCTGGGCGGCCGGTAACAGGCTGGTGGGCGGCTACGGGAACGGCCTGTTCGGCACCGGCGACCCCATCACTCAGGAGCATTTGAGCCTGATCCTCCAGCGGATCACGGACGAGCCGGTGACGGATGGCATCCCCGGCTTTGACGGCAGCTCCAGGCCCGCCACCCGGGCCCAGGCTGCGGCGGCGGTGATGAACTGCGGGACGCTGGGGGCAGACCCGCAGGCAAATCGAATCCTGGTGGCCTATTTTTCCGCCACAGGCAGCACCCGGGGCGTGGCGGAGCACATCGCGGACATTGTGGGGGCGGACCTGTTTGAAATCGCGCCGGAGGAGCCCTACACCGGCGCCGACCTGGACTACCGCGACGCTTCCAGCCGGGCCAGCCGGGAGCAGGACGACCCCGCCGCCCGCCCCGCCATTCACGGCGAGGTGGAGGACATGGGGCAATACGGCGTGGTGTTTTTGGGCTATCCCATCTGGCACGGCCAGGCGCCGAAGATCATCAGCACCTTCCTGGAGGGCTGTGACCTGAGCGGGAAAACCGTCATCCCCTTCTGCACCTCGGGGGGCAGCAGCATCGACGGCAGCGAGGGTGCGCTCAATGCCCTGGCCCCCCAGGCCCGGTGGCGCAGCGGGGAGCGGTTTGGCGCGGGCGCGTCCCGGGAGGCGGTAAAGGACTGGGTGGACGGCCTGGAGCTGGGCGCAACCGGCCCGATGGAGGGGGAGGATGGTATGCTGAACATCGCCGTTAACAAAACCGTGCTCACCGCCGCGCTGGCGGACAATTCCTCCGCCCGGGCGCTGGCGGAGCTGCTGGCGGACGGCCCGCTGAGCGTGGAGATGCGGGACTATAACCGCATGGAGAAGGTGGGACCCCTGGGGGCTGACCTGCCCGCCAACGACGAGTGGATTGACGCCCAGGCGGGGGACCTGATCCTCTACCAGGGGAACCAGCTGGTCATCTATTACGGCGCCAACTCCTGGAGCCTCACCCGGCTGGGAAGGATCGAGGGGGTGGGCGCCGGGGAGCTGCGGGACATCCTGGGCGGCGGGGACGTGCGCGTAACCCTGTCCATGGGCTGAAAGAAAGGGGATTATTATGGCAAAGCAGACAGCGGGCCGGGACAGCCTGGGGGAGTTTGCCCCCCAGTTCGCCCATCTGAATGACGACGTGCTCTTTGGCGAGGTGTGGGGCCGGGAGGCGCGGGCGCTGAACCCCGGCGGCGTGGTGTTTATCCCAGCGGGGGTAAAGCACTGGCACGGGGCGGCCAGGGACAGCTGGTTTTCCCATGTGGCGCTGGAGGCGCCTGGAGAGGGCTGCTCCACCGAATGGTGCGCGCCGGTGGACGGGGAAGCGTACGATGCGCTGCCCTGACAGGGCCGCCGGGCGGGACAAGCGTGAAAAGGAGGGGACAGGCCATGGCCTGTCCCCTCCTTCTATGTGCAGAGCGCGCTAGGATGAGCCGTCGTTGGGGGGCTCCTCCTGGGAAAGGTGCCGCTGGAAGGCCCGCTCGGCAAAGAGGGAGTGGGCCAGGGCCAGAAGGCAGGGCAGGCAGCACACCGGCAGCAGAAGCTGGAAGCATATATTCACGCACACCGCCAGCAGCGCCGCCATGGCCAGGGTGGAGGGCAGGTGGGCGAACCAGAACTGGAGGGCCGCCTTGTTCAGCGCCCGGAAGGTGTACTGGAACCGGGAGAGCAGGGGAAACAGCCAGCACAGCATTCCGGCGGGGACCAGCAGGAGCACCAGATAGGCCGCCGCCAGCGCCAGCATGGGCTTAGAGCCGGACTGCCGGGCCAGGTCGAGGGCAATGTTATGCCCGAAAAAGAGCAGCAGCAGCGCCGTCCCCCAGGTGAGGGAGCACAGCGCGCCGCTCTTGAACTCCCGGTGGAAGGTGCGCAGGAACCGGGCGTAGGGGGAGCCCTCCCCGCCCCGGACGCAGCGGGCGGAGGCGTCGTACAGCGCGGCGCAGGCGGGGCCGATGGTGACCACCGGCAGGGAGCACATGAACCACAGCAGGCTCAGCCCCACCACGTCCGCCATTTTATCAAAGCATTTCCAGAAGAAGTTTTCCGGGTTGAAGATCTGGTTCATAGCAGCGTGGGCACCAGTCCGGCCAGCATATCCGCCAGCTGGGCGTGGCCCCGCCGGGTCAGGTGCATCCCGTCCAGCCGGTTGAACTCGCACTGCGCCGCGTCCATATAGTGGGCCCCCACCAGCCGGGCGGTTTTTTCCAGGTACTGGGGCAGCTCCCGGGACTTTTCCAGGCAGCCCTTACCCATGGGGATGCCGCATTCGCTGGCCTCCATCTCGGGCAGGATGGCGGGGGGGCAGACGATGAGGATGTTGGGGGCGTGATCCCCCCAGCAGTCCACGCTCTGGGCCTTGCGCACCAGCCGCTCCATGCCGATGGCGATGCAGGCGGCGTTGGCCCCCAGCCGCTCCTTTACGTCGTTGGTGCCCAGCATGATAACCAGCAGGTCCACCGCCTCATGGCTCTTCAGCAGGGCGTAGATGACGCCCAGCGCGTCCATGGACTCGTGGAGGGGGTCGGGGAATACGGTGGTGCGGCCGCTCAGCCCCTCCTCCGTCACCAGATAGTCCTCCCCCAGGGCCTTTTGCAGCAGGCAGGTCCAGCGCTCGTCCTCGTTGAAGCGGATGCCGCCCTCGGCGCAGTCGGCCGGATCGGCGCAGTAGCCGTGGGTGTTGGAGTCGCCGATACAGACGATGTGTTTTTTCATATGCCGTTTACCTCCGCGTTCCGAAATTTGTGGTGAGGCTATGATATCACAGGCCGGGGCGGCTGTCACGCCCTTTTGCCGAAAAATAGAAGGAATTTTCAAAAAATATATTTCTTGAAAAATTTTGCCCGGAATGGTACAATGCGGATGTGAGCTGTGGAAATCCCACAAGCCGACGGAAAGAAACCAATCTGTTTTGCGCGCAGCGCACAAAGGAAAGGACGGAGATGGGCGATGGACCGGGTAAAAATGGAACAGACCCGCCAATGGGTGCGGGAGGAGCTGGGCCGCTGCGCCGCCTTCTGGCTGGAGCACGGCATGGACAAGGAGCACGGCGGGGTGTACACCTGCCTGGATCGGAAGGGGGAGATCTACTCCACCGACAAGAGCGTGTGGATGCAGGGCAGGTGCGGCTGGATCTTCGCTTTTTTGTGCCACAGCTACGGCGTGCGGGAGGAGTGGCTGCGGGCGTCCAGAAGCTGCCTGGACTTTATGGAGGAACACTGCATCAACCGCGCCGCAGGCAATCGGATGTACTTCACCGTCACCGGGGACGGCAAGCCCCTGCGCCAGCGGCGCTACTGCTTCTCCGAGGCGTTTTACGCCCTGGCCAACGCGGAGTACTACGGCGTCACCGGCGAGCCCGTCCGGCTGGAGCGGGCGAGAAGGGCCTATGACCTGTACTGGGAGCTGAATCACGGCATGGCCGACCCCACCGGCCTGGGCCCCAAGACCATCCCGGAGACCCGGCAGGGCCGCTCCTTCGGCGGGCCCATGATTATCCTCAACGTCACCGGGGTGATGCTCCGGGTGGACCCGGAGCGGAAGGACCTCTATGAGCAGCGGGCCCAGCAGTGTGTGGACGAGATTTTCCAGTACCACGTGAAGCCCGAGCTGCGGTGCGTGCTGGAGAATGTGGACGTGGACGGCACGCCCAGGCTGCACTACACCGAGGGACGCACCGTCAACCCGGGCCACGACATCGAGGGGGTGTGGTTCCTGCTGGAGCACGCCGGGCGCACCGGCGACCGGGAGCTGACGGCCAAGGCCGCGCAGATCTTTGACTGGGCCATCGATATGGGCTGGGACCATGAGTACGGCGGGCTGCTCTACTTTACCGACTGCCTGGGCAAGCCCCCCGAGGCATATGAGCACGACATGAAGCTGTGGTGGCCCCATAACGAGATCCTCATCGCCTCCTCCATGCTCTACCGGGACACCGGGGAGGAAAAATACCTGGACTGGTTCTATAAGACCGTGGACTACTGCAAGGCCCACTTCGCTGACCCGGAGTACGGCGAGTGGTACGGCTACCTGCGCCGGGACGGGCTGCCCACCATGCCGTCCACCAAGGGCTCTACCTTTAAAGGCCCCTTCCATGTGCCCCGCTCCCTGATCCTGGTGGATGGAATTTTGGGCGAACTGCTGGAAAAATGAAAATTTTTTCAGGCATAAGGGAGAATAAAAAATAATTTGCATATCCGTATTGACAAGCGCTGGAAATCATTATACAATCTACACAAGAGCCTGCGGGAGAAGCAGGCCGGAATTATCGAAAATGAGGAGGATACTTAGAATGAAGACAATTCGGAAGGCTCTCGCGCTGGTGCTGGCACTATGCATAGTGCTCTCCCTCGCTGCCTGCACCACAGGCAGCAAGGACCCTGATCCCACCAAGGCGCCCGACCCCACCAAGGCCCCCGATCCCAGCCAGTCCGAGCCGGTCAACGAGCCCACCGGCAACGACCTGACCGCCAACCTCACGCTTGCCACCTACCCCGTGGGCAAGATGACCGACGAAACCGTGGTCAAGGGCCTGATCGCCGACTTCAACGCGGTGTATCCCAACGTGAAGATCGAGCTGGTCTACCTGGACTACACCAACGGCGACCAGACCGTCAACGGCATGATCGAGGCCAACAACGCCCCCGACCTGATCTTCGAGGGCCCGGAGCGCCTGGTGGCCAACTGGGGCGCCAAGGGCTACCTGGTGGACCTGAAGGACCTGCTGCCCGCCGGCACGTATGACGTGACCGCCGGCTCCTGCACCAACGCTGCGGGCGCCATGTACGAGCTGCCCGTGTGCCAGACCGCCCACTGCATGGGTATCAACAAGGATCTGTTCACCCAGGCCGGCGCCATGCAGTACATCAATGAGGACACCCACACCTGGAAGTCCACCTCCGACTTCCTGAAGGCCGTGGAGGCCGTGGCCGCCATCCATCCCAACGTGGGCGTGGTGTTCTGCGGCGGCCAGGGCGGCGACCAGGGCAACCGCGCTCTCGTCACCAACATGTACGGCGGCCAGTACACCAATTCCGACTTCACCCGCTACACCGCCAACTGCGCCGAGAACGTCCAGGCCCTCCAGGCCCTGGTGGACGTGAACGGCATCGAGTTTGACCCGGGCATCGTGGGCGGCGACGAGATCAACCTGTTCTGTAACGGCACCCTGGCCATGGCCACCTGCTGGAACGTGGGCGCCGCCAAGAGCGACACCCAGGGCAAGACCGCCAGCTTCGAGATCTTCCCCATGGCCTTCCCCACCGAGTCCGGCGATCCCTCCCTCCAGGGCGGCATCTGGGGCTTCGGCATCTTTGACAACGGCGACGCCGCCAAGGTGGAGGCCGCCAAGGCTTTCGTGAAGTTCATGACCGAGGACGAGGCCCAGTACAAGAAGATCGTGGAGGCCACCGGCTACTGGGCCACCCGCGACGTGTCCGGCCTGTATGCGGGCACTGAGGACGAGGCCCTCATGACCGAGTACGGCAAGCTGGTCCCCTTCATGGGCCCCTACTACCAGATCACCCTGGGCTGGCCCGAGGCCCGCACCGCCTGGTGGAACGCCCTGCAGCGCATCGGCAACGGCGGCGACGTGCAGACCGAGCTGGACGCCTTTGTGGCCGAGGCCAACGCGGCCGCCGAGGCGGCTGAGGCGGGCTGAGCCTTCCGGCAATTGAACGAAACCGGCATATAGGGTAATGCGCGCCCTCCCTGCGTTTTGGCGCTGGGAGGGCGCTTCCCCTTTTCCAGAACTAGAGAGGAGGTCTGTACCTTGGCAAAGTCCAAACCCGGCAGCATGAGCCGCGCTCTGGTCCGCCGTGAGACCATCTCGGGCTATCTGTTTCTGCTGCCCAGCCTGGTGTTTTTCCTGACGTTCGTGGTCTATCCCATGTTCATGTGCGTGGTCACCAGCCTGACCAACGCCACCATGAGCGCCGGCGGGAGCAGCGACTTCATCGGGCTGAAAAACTATATCGACCTGTTCCAGGATAAAACCTTCCTGAAGGCCCTGGTGAACACCGTCATCATCGTGGTGGTGTCCGTCCCTACGGTGTGTGTGTTCTCGCTGTGGGTGGGCGCGCGCATCTACAACATGAAGAACTGGGCGTGCTCCGCCTTCCGCGTCATCTTTTACCTGCCCGTGGTCACCGGCTCCGTGGCCGTCACCGTGGTGTGGAAGTGGATCTACCACTACTACAACGGCGTTTTGAACTATGTGGGCACCAACCTGGGGCTGTGGGAGAAGAACATCAACTGGCTGGGCGACGACAAATTCGCCCTGGGCTGCATCATCCTGATCCTGTTCACCACCTCGGTGGGCCAGCCCATCGTGCTGTACGTCTCCGCCCTGGGCAACGTGGACCAGACCCTGGTGGAGGCCGCCCAGGTGGACGGCGCCACCGACCTGCAGGTGTTCTGGAAGGTGAAGTGGCCCCAGATCATGCCCACCACCCTGTACATCCTGGTCATCACCACCATCAACAGCTTCCAGTGCTTCGCGCTGATCCAGCTGCTCACCTCCGGCGGGCCCGAGCACGCCACGGACACGGTGATGTACTATATCTACTACAGCGCCTTCACCCTGTACAAGTACGGCTACGCCAACGCCATGGGCGTCATTCTGGCGCTGTGCATTGCGGCGCTGTCGGCGGTTCAGTTCAAGCTGGCCAAATCTGAGAGCTGAGAGGAGGGGAAGATATGAATACAGGCGTCAAACGCACATCCGTCTATCGGACCATCACCTTGATCCTCATCATCGTCATAGCGGCGGTTATCTTCCTTTTCCCGCTGTACTGGATTCTCACCGGCGCGTTCAAAACGCCCGCTTCCGTCAACAACTCCATCCCCGAGTGGTGGCCCAAGGAGTGGACCATGCGCAACTTCGACACCCTGTTTGACAAGCGCAGCGCCCCCCTGTGGGAGCTCCACGTTCCCCTGAGCGAGTGGTTTACCTCCGACCACAGCCAGGTGGTGTTCTTCTCCGGGCCGGTGATGCCCGCGGCCTTCCGCTGGCTCATCAACACGGTGTTCATGTCGGTGGCCGCCATGGTGCTCACCTGCGGCACCGCAGCCCTGGCAGGATACGCCCTGGCCAAGAAGCGCTTCATCGGCCGGGCGGTGCTGTTCTCCCTCATCGTGTGCGCCATGGCCCTGCCCAAGCAGGTCATCCTCATCCCCCTGCTGCGGGAGATGGACGGCCTGCACCTGACCAATACCCTCTGGTCGGTGATTTACCCGGTGGTGGGCTGGCCCTTCGGCGTGTTCCTGATGAAGCAGTTCGCCGAGGGCATCCCCGGCGAGATTTTGGAGGCGGCCCGCATCGACGGCGGCGGCGAGCTGAAGACCTTCACCACCATTGTGTTCCCCATGATCAAGCCGGGCGTGGGCGCCCTGGCCATTTTCACCTTCATCAACACCTGGAACGACTACTTCATGCAGCTGCTCATGCTGACGGGCACCAACGTGCTGTCCATGCCCCTGGGCATCTCCAAGATGATGGGCGAGTTCGGACAGGACTACGGCCTGCTCATGGCGGGTGCGACGCTGGCCTCCGTCCCCATCATCATCGTGTTCCTGGCGTTCCAGAAATACTTTACCAAGGGCATCACCATGGGCGCGGTGAAGGGGTGAGGATATGATTCTCGCTTCCAATTCCACCGCCCTGGACTACCGGGGCATCCACCCAAACCTGGACTTGGCTCTGGAGCGCATCATGCCGGAATTCCTCTCCCGCCTGGGGGAGGAGCGGGTGGAGCTCAAGGGAGAGGAGGTCTACTGCACCAAGTTCACTTATGAGACCATCCCCGATGAGGAGGCGTTCTTTGAGGCCCACCGGCTCTACCTGGACATACACCTGATGCTCTCGGGCTCGGAGCGGGTGGAGATTGCCTCCCCTGCGGCGCTGGCCCAGTTTGACCAGCAGGGGGATTTCTACGCCTACCGGGGGGAGGGGCGGCACAGCCTGATCCTGTCCCCCGGGGATTTCCTGGTGGTATTCCCCGACGACGCCCACAAGATCAAAATGCGGGTGGGCGGACCCGAGACCGTGACCAAGGCGGTATTCAAGGTCAAAATCAACGAAGGAGCATGACTCAATGAAAGATTTAACCAAATACGAGGGCGTCATCCCCGCGTTTTACGCCTGCTATGACGAGGCCGGCGCCGTCTCCCCGGAGCGGGTGCGCGCCCTTGTCCGCTATCTGGCGGACAAGGGGGTGAAGGGGCTGTATGTGGGCGGCTCCTCCGGCGAGTGCATCTACCAGAGCGTAGCCGAGCGAAAGCTGGTGCTGGAAAACGTGATGGCGGAGGCCAAGGGACGCCTTACCATCATCGCCCACGTGGCCTGCAATAACACGGCGGACAGCCGGGAGCTGGCTGCCCACGCCCAGCAGCAGGGGGTGGACGCCATCGCCGCCATCCCGCCCATCTACTTCCATCTGCCCGACCATGGGGTGGCCAAGTACTGGAACGATATTTCAGACGCCGCGCCGGACACCGATTTCATCATCTACAACATCCCCCAGCTGGCCGGGGTGGCCCTGTCCGTGCCCCTGCTGCGGGAGATGATGAAAAACCCCCGGGTCATCGGCGTGAAGAATTCCTCCATGCCGGTGCAGGATATCCAGATGTGGAGGGACGAGGGGGCCATCGTGTTCAACGGCCCCGACGAGCAGTTTGTCTCCGGCCTGGCGGCGGGGGCCATCGGCGGCATCGGCGGCACCTACGCGGCCATGCCCGAGCTGTACCTGAAGGCCCGGGAGCTGTTCTGCGCGGGTGAGCTGGAGAAGGCCCGGCAGGTGCAGAACGAGTGCTGCCGCATCATCTACAAGATGTGCACCGCCCACGGCAACCTGTACGCCGTTATCAAGGAGATCCTCCGCCGCACCGGCGGGCCGGATATCGGCAGCGTCCGCGCGCCCCTGGCCCCCCTGGCAGAGGGGGACGGCCCCATTGTGGACGCGTGCGCGGCCATGATCCGGGAGGCCATCGCCCAATATTGCGCGTAAAAAACAAAACAGCCGCCGGTGGGAGCCCCTCCGGCGGCTGCTTTTCGAGTTATTTGACTATATAATCAAGGCGCTGATAGGGGCCTTCCCGTTCCGGCGGAGGCGCCTGAAAAGAAGAGGAGGCACGCCCATGGACCGATTTGACCTGCCCATCCATAAAAATCCCCTGCGCACCCGGGGGGACGTGGAGCGGGCCCTTTTGCAGCTGCTGGAGCCGGTGCGGGGGCGCTTTACCGGGGGCGGTGCGGGGCTGTGGCTGGGCGGGCACGCCGCCCATTACGGGGCGGGCTCCGCCCGGATGGAGGCGTTTTCCCGGATGCTGTGGGGGCTGGGCCCCCTGTGGGCGGCGGGGGGAGGGGAGGAGTGGCTTCCCCTGTTCCGGCGGGGGCTGGCAAACGGCACAGACCCCGCCCATCCGGCCTATTGGGGGAGGCTGTCCCACTACGACCAGAAGGTGGTGGAGACGGCGGCCATCGCCGCCGCCCTGCTGCTGTGCGGGGAGCGGATGGGCTTCAGCCCGGAGGAGGCCCGGAACCTCCACCAATGGCTGGCGGGGGCGGACGGGCTCAGCCTGCCCCAGAATAACTGGCTGTTTTTCCGGGTGCTCATCCAGGCCGCGTTCCGGCGCATGGGCTGGGCGTGGAATAAGGGGCAGCTGGAAGAGGATCTGGCCAAGCTGGACGGCTGGTATCTGGGGGAGGGCTGGTACTGCGACGGCCAGCCCACCCAGATGGACTACTATATCCCCTTTGGGATGCACTACTACGGCTTGATCTACGCCTGGGCCATGGAACGGGACGACCCCGGGCGCAGCCGCCTGTTCAAGGAGCGGGCGGCGCGGTTTGCCGGGGACTACCTGTATTGGTTTGAGGACGGTGGGCGGGCGGTCCCCTTTGGGCGCAGCCTCACCTACCGCTTTGCCCAGGGGGCGTTTTTCTCCGCCCTGGCCCTGGCGGGGGTGGAGGCGGTCCCCTGGAGGGTGATGAAGTCCCGGGTGCTGGGCAACCTGCGGGACTGGCTTGCCCAGCCCATTTTCGACTCCGGCGGGCTTTTGACGGTGGGCTACGCCTACCCCAATCTGCTCATGAGCGAGAACTACAACGCCCCCGGTTCCCCCTACTGGGCGCTGAAGGCGTTTGCCTGCCTGGCCCTGCCGGAGGGGCACCCCTTTTGGGCGGCGGAGGAGGCTGTCCCCGCGCTGGAGCCCCTGCGCGCCATTCCCCCGGCCCGGATGCTTGCCGCGCGGGACGAGAGCCAGGTGCAGCTCTTCCCCGCCGGGCAGCGCTGCGCCAACGACATGGGACATTGCGGGGCAAAATATGAAAAGCTGGTGTACTCCAGCCGGTTCGGCTTTTCCGTCCCCCGCGGGGAGTCGCTGGAGGCAGGGGCCTTTGACTGCTGCCTGGCGGTGTGTGAGGCGGGGACGGAGCGCTGGCGGACGCAGCAGGGCTTTGAGGACTTCCGGCTGGAGGCGGGGCGCTGCTGGCGGCGCTTCTCGCCCCTGCCGGGGGTGGAGGTGGAGGTGACGGTGGTTCCGGACTTCCCCGCCCACCGGCGGGAGTATACCGTCACCACAGACCGGCCCATCGACGCGGCGGACGGCGGCTTTGCCATCCCGGCTGAGGACGGGGAGGGGAGGGCCTGCACCCCGGACATGGTGGAATGGGGGCCCTGCTCCGTGACCGCCCGGTTCCCCTGGGGCGTCAGCGCCATCCGCTGCCTGTCCGGGGTGGGGGAGCCCGTGCTGGTGCGGGCGTGGCCCAACACCAACGTGCTCCACCCCCTCACCTGCATTCCCACCATCCGGCTGTCCCTCCCGCCGGGGACCCACCGCTTCACCACCCTGGTCACCGGGGCGGTTCCAAAAGCGTGAACAGGATGGACAAGCCGCCGCTCCATCCGAAGCGGCGGCTTGTTATGCTGGGCGCTTAAAAGTTTGAAGCCCTCTCCCCGCTTCAGGCGGGTTTTGCGCCCGCGGGGATGGGGATATCCGTCAGCGGGGCGGCTGCGCCGGGAAGCAGTATTGAATAAACTGGCACAGGGCCTGGACGTGGGGGGCGTTGTAGGGCACGAAAAGGTAATAGCTCCCCTCCGGCAGGCCGGCGTCTTGGAGAAACCGGCTCTGGGAGAGCTCAATGGCGCCGGGGACGCTGCCCCGCTCCCCGGCGGGGTCCGGGGCGGCGTCGATGTAGGGGGCCAGACGGTCATAGACATCCGCCGGAAGGTGCTGGGACAGGTCCAGCAGGGGCACGTCCTGGGCGAAGTGCCGGTAGACCTCCCCGGTGGTGACCACAAAATCCAGGCTGGCGGTGGATATGTAGGCGATGATCTTGCCGTTGCTGGCGGCGGTGTACTCGACGGCCTCGCCGTGCAGGTCCACATAGAGCCCGTCGTCAAAAATTATCCGCTGGCCGCCGTCCAGCCCCAGGTGGTCCGCCACATCCCCCTGGAGCCGGGCGGCGGGGAAATAGTCCCGCTGGTCGTTGGTGAAAAAGCCCTGCAAAACCGTCTCCTTCTGGTTTTGAATCACCACGTCGGCGGCGTAGCCGGCAAACAGTGCCAGTACCAGAAAGCCCAGCATCCAGCCCTTGTAATAGGTGAAGACGTACCCGATCCGTTTGGGCAGGGTCATCCCCCGCAGCTTTTCCCCCTCCCGGTCACGCCAGCGCCGGAGGCGCTCCATCCAGCCCCTCATAGCAGCCACTTGCCGTCGCCGGGCAGGGACTGGGACGCCTTTCCGGCGCACTCCTCCTCCGGCTGCTCCGCGGCCAGCGGGGGGAACTTCAGGAACGCGCCATAAATGAGGTAGGAGGAGAAAAAGACATACACTGCCACCCAGAAGAAGAACAGGCCGCTGAAAAAGTAGAACAGGACAAGGCACAGCGCCATGAGCAGGCACAGGGTCAGGGTGACGTGGAGCCGGGCCACCGCCAGCAGAAAGCTCTTGGCGATGACCTGCCTGACGGGCAGGCCGTATTCCGCCAGCACCGGGTAAGCGTAGAGGCAGCAGCACAAAAAGGCCAGCGCGCAAAAGCCGCACACCCCCAGCACCGCGACACCCGCCGCGCCCCCCTGGATGAGGAGGAAATTCCACACCGCCCACAGGTCGGCGGCGAAGAAGGCGGTCCCGGCCGCCTGGAGCAGCCACAGCAGGGTGGCCCGCTTGAAGTGGGCCCGGAAGGCGGAGAAATAGCTCTTCACCAGCGAGCCCTCCTGGTTGCTCACCTGCTTGAGGGTGTAGCTGTAAAAGGCGGCGGTGGACGCCCCAATGGTGACCAGGGGCAGGGAGGTGAGCAGCCACAAAAGGCTCATCAGGGCTGCGTCGGTCACCTTGTTCAAAAACTGCCAGAATTTATTTTCCGGGTCAAACAGCTTAATCATGGCTCACTCCAGAATGTTGGTGGTGATGTAGTCCACCCCTGCGGCCAGGACGGCCCCGGCCTCCTCCAGGGTGTTCACTGTCCAGCAGTTGACCTCCTGCCCGATGCCGTGGACGGCCTCCACCACCCCGGCCGTCACGGCGGTGTGGCGGATGTCCAGGCCCAGGTTATTGTCCCGGAGGAACGCCAGGTCATCAGGCGACCATTCCTTGAGCAGGAACTGGGCGGGGACGCTGGGGAAGCGACGGCGCAGGGCGGTGAGGTTGGCGGCGCAGAAGGAGATGAACACCACCCGGTCCAGATAGCCCAGCTCCCGGTAGGTCTCCGCGATGCGGTATACGTCCTCCGGCGCAAACTCGTTTTTCAGCTCGCACACGCACACCTTTTCGTACCGTTTGCAGATGCCGATATACTCTTCCAGGGTGGGGATCACCAGGTCGGCCCGGCCCCGGGCGCCGTCCAGGTCGGTGAGCTGGACGGCGCGCAGGGTCTGGAGGGTAGTGTGCTCCACCACAAGGCGGTCCAGCCCCACCCGGGCGGTGTCGTCGTCGTGGAAGACCACAAAGCGCCCGTCGGCGGTTTTGTGCACGTCGGTCTCGATGCCGAAATACTTTACCCGGTTGCCTGCGGCCACAAAGGCGGCGCAGGTGTTCTCCTGCTCCAGGCCGCTCAGCCCGCGGTGGGCGATCATTTTGGCCCGTCCGCTGTCCAGTTTAATGGTATCCATAGCGCAGAACCTCACTTTTCCTTCAATATAACGCCCGGAGGGCGGGGCACGGCCCCGGGCCGCGCCTGTTTTCCATAAAATCCAGTATAACACAACGGGATTTTTTTGCAAGGGGTTAGGGCTTGTTTGAAAATTGCCAGCATACCCAAACGACAGGGCTTTTTCCGCCATATGTCGTTGCTTTGACTTGAAATACACAAAGTATTTCTACATCAAACCGCCTTGTCTGGCGAAAAAATCCCTCGCCGCCGGGCACATTGTCAATGTTCAAACAGCGCCTGAAAGCGGGAAAACCGTCCAGGCACCGCCTGGGCCCGGCATTTTACATAAAATGCCGGGCCCAGCATAAATAATTTTCAAATATTTGCACAACTCCCTCTTGCCAGGACTGGAACAGTGTGGTAAAATGGCGACAGCACAAGCTCAAGGGAGGCGGAGGCGGTGAGGCTCCGGCGAACCTGGGCCACATTTTTTTAGTAAAGGAAGGATTTAGGATGAAAAAGGCACTCTCCCTGCTTCTGGCGCTGGCCATGGCGCTGAGCCTGTTCGCGTGCAGCAAGAGCACCGGCGCACAGCCGTCTGCGCCGCCCTCCCAGTCCCCCGGCGGCGCGGGGGACAGCGGGCCCGCGCCCGGCGGCTATGAGGTCACAGAGCCCATCACCATCGTGTGGTGGCACGCCCTGGAGGACCAGTATTCCGCCGACGTGGAACGGATCGTGAAGGGCTTCAACGACTCCCAGGATCTCATCACCGTGGAGCCCCAGTACATCGGCGCGTATAAGGACGTGAACGAGGCGCTGGTGTCCGCCCACGCAGCCGGCTCCGGCCTGCCCGGCGTGTGCGTGGCCAACACCGACTATGTGGCCCAGTACGGCGCCAACGGCGTGTTTGAGAACCTGGACCCCTATATCTCCGGCACCGGCTACGACGTGACCGACTTCTCCACCGGATTGCTGCTCAGCTCCCAGTACGAGGGCAGGCAGGTGGCCATGCCCTTCCTGCATTCCACCCAGGTGATCTACTACAATAAAACAATGGCAGATGAGAAGGGCATCACCATCCCCGAGAAGATCGAGGATTTCGAGGCCTTCCTGAAGGCCGGCGCCGAAGCCTGCGGAGGCTACGGCGCCATGATCCCCGGTTGGGATCAGTGGTACTTTGAGACGCTCTACCTCAACGAGGGCGTGAAGATCATCACCGATGACAACACCTGCGACCTGAACGGCGAGGCCGCCCTGAAGGTCACCAACCAGTTCCGCGCGTGGTATGAGGCGGGTCTCATCGCCTGGCCCTTCGGCCCGGACGCCTCTGCCGATATGCGCCAGACCTTCTACGACGGCAAGACCTTCTGCGTGCTGCACACCTCCTCCCTGTATAACAACTACGTGGACAATTGTGACTTTGAGGTGGGCATGGCCTGGTATCCCGCCGCCTCCACCGGCGACAAGTACTCCGAGGTGGGCGGCTGTGTGCTGGGCATCCCCGCCAAGAACGACCAGGCCACCAAGAACGCCGCCTGGCAGTTCTTACAGTACCTGGTGGGCAAGGATGTGAACATGGACTGGGCCAAGGTCACCGGCTACATCCCCACCCGCAACTCCGTGCTGACTACCGACGAGGGCGTGAAGTTCCTGGAGGAGAAGCCCGCGTTCCAGTGCGTGTTCGATAATCTGAACCTCATCAATCCCCGCATCCAGAACGCCGCCTGGAGCGAGCTGGCCACCACCTGGAAGAACTACATGGACAACATGATGAACCAGGGCGGCGACATCAGCTCGGAGTCCGAGACCATGGTGGAGGAAATCGACGAAATTCTGGCGGACCGCGGCTGAGGACAAAAAGCCGCTTCGTAATCCCAGGTCCCCGGCTCCGCGCCCTTTGGAGCCGGGGACTGTCCCCATCCGATTCTAGGAGAAAGGAATGGTTGCTATGACCGACTCCCCGGCGAGGACCCCGGCGGCCGGCCAGGCGGGCGCCCCGGGAAAGAAGCCTCTGTTTACTGCCCGCACCAAGTCCAAGATCATCGACTTCCTCTTTGTGCTCCCCGCGCTGGCCCTGCTGGCCCTGTTCACCTATTACCCGGTGGCCAAGCTGGTGCAGATCAGCTTCACCGACTGGAACCTGCTCAGCCCCACGTGGGACTGGGTGGGCCTGAAAAACTGGATGTGGCTGTTCACGGGCAGCGGCTCGAAATACCTGTGGAATTCCCTGAAGATCACGGCCCTGTACTCCCTGGGCGAGATTTTTGCCACGCTGGTGGGCGGCATGGTGCTGGCGCTGATCTTCAGCCGCATGACCCGCGGCTTCAGCGCCATGCGGGCCATCCTCTTCGTGCCCAAGTATGTGGCCATGTCCTCCTGCGCCGTGGTGTTCATGTGGATTTTGAACACCAACTACGGCGTGCTCAACTACTTCTTGTCCATGGTAGGCGTGGCGCCGGTGGACTGGCTGGGCCAGAAGTCCACCGCCCTGATTTCCGTGCTCATAACCACCTGCTGGCGCGTTTTGGGCTACGGCATGATGATCTACCTGTCCGCCATGATCGGCATCTCGCCCCAGTACTATGAGGCGGCCGCCCTGGACGGGGCCACCAGGACCCAGCAGTTTTTCAGCATTACGCTGCCCCTGCTCTCCCCCACCACCCTGTTCCTGCTGGTGACCACCTTCCTGTCCTCCATGAAGGTGTTCCAGTCGGTGGACATTCTGACGGAGGGCGGGCCGGCACGGTCCACGGAGGTGTTTGTCTACCTCATCTACCGCTATGCCATGGTGGACTTCCGCATGGACCGCGCGGCCACCTCGGCGGTGATGTTCTTCCTGATTCTGCTGGTGGTGACGGTGGCCACCATGAAGTACTCCAACAACAGCGTGAGCTACGATTCGTAAGAGAGAGGGGGAGGAGAAGCGTTATGACTGTCGGAAGCAGAAAGCGCGGCGTGGGCTACTATGTCATCACCGTGGTGGCGGTTTTGATCACCATCGTCATGATTTTCCCCCTGTATTGGATGGTGGCCACCTCGGTGAAGTCCGCCGCCGAGGCCCAGCTCATCATCCCCACCCTGTTCCCCCGTGAATTCCACTTTGAGAACTACCTCAACGTACTCACCCGGGCCAACTTCCTGAAGTACTATTGGAACACCATCATTATGACCGCCGGCATCCTGATCCTCCAGATCGGCACCGGCACCCTGGCCGCCTACGGCTTTGCCTTCGGCAGGTTCAAGGGCCGGAACGTGATGTTCTATATTGTGCTGGGGGCGCTGATGATCCCCCTCCAGGTGACCTTTATTCCCATCTTCATCATGTGCTCGGGCTGGGGGCTCCAGGACACCTTCCTGGGCCTGATCCTGCCGGAGGCTGTCTCCGCGTACTACATCTTTATGATGCGCAACTCCTTCATGGCGGTGGACCAGAGCTATGTGGACGCCGGGCTGATCGACGGCCTGGGCCGTTTGGGCACCGTTCAGCACGTACTGGTGCCCATGTGCAAGGCCACCATCTTCACCGTCACCCTGGTGACCTTCTCCAACGGCTGGAACGCCTACTTCTGGCCCAAGATCATCGCCAAGAACGAGGTGCGCCGGGTGCTCACCGTGGGCCTGGCCCAGCTGAAGCAGACCTTCGCCGGGCAGGCCGTGTCCAACTACCATGAGATCATGGCGGGCGCGGTGCTGGCGGTGCTGCCCCTGGTCATCCTCTTCATGCTGTTCCAGAAGTATATGATGACCGGCTATTCCAAGGCTGCCATGAAATAAGAAGCGGCGCCGGCCGCGAGGATGCGTGCCGGGGCGGCAGGCGCAGCTTCTGAACGGCAAAAGGGGCGGACCGCCGGTTCGCCCCTTTTTCGCCCCCAATTCCACAAAGAAAGGAAGCGCGGCATGGACTTTATCTCACCCGGAGCCCGGCAGTACAAGGCCAACCTGCACTGCCACTCCAACCTGTCCGACGGCAGGCTCACCCCGGAGGAGCTGGTGCGGGCGTATCGGGAGCAGGGCTATTCCATCCTGGCCATCACCGACCACGAGGCGTCCTATGACCACACGGCGGCCTCCCAACCCGATTTTCTGCTGGTGACGGGGTATGAGGCGTATATACGCCCCTCCCCCGACTGCTGCCTGGACCACTACGGCCCGGAGATCCACCTGAACCTGCTGGCCAAGGACCCCCATAACACCACCCTCATCGGGTTTGACCCCAAGTTCTGCAAGTACATGCCCCCGGAGGAGGCGGCCCGGCGCGAAAAAGCGGGGGAGCTGGGTCCCCGCCGCTATGACCGGGGCTACATCCAGGCGTTCATCGACCAGGCCCGGGCGAGCGGGTATCTGGTGAGCTATAACCACCCCTGCTGGTCCATGGAGAGCCAGGAGGATATTTTGTCCTGCTCGGGCTGCTTCAGCCTGGAGCTGTTCAACACCGGCTCCATGAAAATCAGCGGCGCGGAGGACAATGTGGCGCTGTACGACGCAATGCTGCGCAGGGGAAAGCGGCCCTATGTCCACGGGGCGGACGACAACCACAACCACCATCCCTTCGGCTCCCCCATGTGCGACTCCTTCGGCGCGTGGACCATGGTGCTCTCGGAGGGGCTGAGCTACCCGGCGGTGATCCGGGCGCTGGAGGAGGGGCGGTTCTACGCCAGCACCGGCCCGGCCTTCACCCGGCTGTCCTTCCAGGGAGAAAGGGTTGTGATGGAGTTTTCCGGCGCAAGCCGAGCCATCATGCACATGAGCCCCAAGTGGGCGCTCAACCTGTGGGCCCGGGCCGGGGAGCCCTTTGACCGGGCGGAGTTTGACATCCCGGACCGGGCGCCCTACGTGTACTTCTCCCTGCTGGACGGGGACGGCAGGCGGGCCGTTACCCGCGCCTTCACCCGGGAGGAGCTGGGCATTTAGAAAATACGGAGGAGGTAGTTTAAATGAAAAAGCGGCTTTTCCGGTGGGCGGCGCTGGCGGCGGCCGCCGCGCTGTGCTTGTCTGCGTGGGGCTGCGCCCCGGCAGAGAAGGATATTGATGTGCCCGGCCAGAACGCCCCCACCCCGCCCGCCCAGACGGAGGGCGCCTTCCGCATGACCCAGGAGGGCTCCGTGCGCAACGAGAAATTCCGGGAGCGGAAGGAGTTCGCCGGCTTCATCGGACGGGCGGAGTCCAAATTTCTGATCGCGGGCCTCAACCAGGCCATGACCCCCCAGGGGATCAGCTACAGCGGGGAGACCGGCCTTGCCTACATCACGTCCTACGCCATCACCGACACCCCCTCCGCCATCACCGGCGTATCGCTGGACACCGGGGAGCTGACGGCGGAGTACTACCTGTTTAACCCGGACGGCTCCCCCTTTACCAGCCACGTGGGGGGGATCGCGGCGGTGGGAAATACCCTCTATGTGTCCGCCAAGCTGGACTCCGACGGGAGCTACAGCGTGGCCGTGCTGTCCCTGGACCAGCTGCCCCCCTCCGGCAGCCATGACGTGACGGTGGAGCATACCATCCCGGTGCCCGTCTCCCCGTCCTTCCTGAACTACTCCCGGGGGACGCTGTGGGTGGGCAATTTTTACCACCCCAAGGCGGACTATAACCTGTCCCCGGAGCTCAACTTCACCACCCGGAGCGCGGACGGCGAGTACGGCTGCTATATCCTGGGCTACCGCATGGGGGAGGACGGGGCGCTTTCCATCCCCGACGGGGAGAAATATCCCGTCCCGGACTGCGCCATGGCGGCCCCTGACCGCATCCAAGGGGTGTGCTGCCTGGGGGACGAGGTGATCCTCAGCCAGTCCTATGGCCGGGGGGCAAACTCCACGCTCCTGTTCTACCGGGTCCCCGAGGGGGATGGGTTTGACGGCACGCTGGACGTGTGCGGCCACGATATCCCGTGCTACATCCTGGACAGCGCCCGGCAGAGCCAGGCCATGACCGCAATGCCCATGACGGAGGGGCTGTGCCTCAGCCCGGACGGGGTGCTGGTGCTCTTTGAGTCCGGCTCCAGCCGGTACAGCGACGGGAAATACCGCACCGACCATGTGTGGGAGCTGAAGGGCCAATAGGCGCGCAAAAAGGAGAGGGGGGTGTTCCCCCTCTCCTTTGGTTTAGGGCTTGTTTGAAAATTAGAGCTCCTCGGCGACCTCCACGCCCTTGATGTCGTAGAGCTGGGCCAGCAGCTGGCTGATCTCCTGCTTGTCGCTGCGCTTGTTCAGGCGCAGGGTGAGGATGACGCAGGAGGCGGATTTGTCCCCCGAGGCGCTGCGGGTGATCTCCATGTCCAGCAGCTTCATCCCCTTTTCCCGGCAGAACTTCAGTACGTTCTCCAGGCAGGGCCGCCCGCTGTACTCCATGTACAGGTTGATTTCCGGGGCGCTGTCCATCAGGCGGTACTCCAGCTTGGCCAGGCAGAACTCCGCCAGGATGATGATGACGGTGGTGATGAGCCCCCCAGCGTAAAAGCCCGCGCCCAGGGACAGCCCGATAACCGCCGCCACCCAAAGCCCGGCGGCGGTGGTCAGGCCCTTGACCCGGTTGCGCCGTGTGACGATGATGCACCCTGCGCCGATGAAGCCCACCCCGGCCACCACCTGGGCGCCCAGCCGGGCCATGTCGGTGTAATACCCCAGGTTCAGGTAGAGGTACTGGCTGGTCAGGGTGGTCATAGCCGCCCCAAGGCAGATGAGGATATGGGTGCGGAAGCCCGCCGCCCGCCGCTTATAGGTCCGCTCCATGCCGATGATGCCGCCGCACAGCACCGCCAGCAGCATCCGCACCGCCGCCGAGGTGAAGTTCACCTCCACCAGCCGGTCAAAAAAAGTCAGCATTGTATTCCACCCCCTATACCTCGTCGATGGCGATCACCCGGTCCAGCTCATAGATCGCCATAATCATCCGCCCGTGGGTGCGCGGCTGGCTCAGCCGGATGGAAAACACCGCGCAGGGATACAGGGCGGATTCCTTTCGGTCCTGGATGATATCCACCTCGTATATCCGGGCCCCCTGCTCCTTGATCCGGCCGATGATGGCGCCCACGTCGTCCAGCGAGGTGAATTCCACATAGATGTTCATGTTGTGGGCGCGGGAGACGATGATCGCGTCGATGTGGGGCAGCAGGCAGATGCACAAAAGGATGAGGGCAAAGGCCAGGAACATGCACTCGTAAAAGCCCGCGCCGATGGCCAGGCCCATGCAGGCCGAGGCCCAGAGCCCGGCGGCGGTGGTCAGGCCCTTGACCTCCTGCCGGTCTGTGACCAGGATGGTGCCTGCGCCTAAAAAGCCGATGCCGTTGATGACCTGGGCCCCAAAGCGGGACACGTCGGTGCGGATGCCTACGTCAAGGGCCTTCTCCGCCCAGCGCCCGGCCAGCATCGCGTGCTCGTACTGGCTGAGGAGCATAGCCAGGGCCGCCCCCAGGCATACAAACATATAGGTGCGGAAGCCCGCCGCCCGGCCCTTTTTGGCGCGGTCGATGCCCAGCATCCCGCCAAACAGCATGGCCGCCAGGAGGCGCACCACCACGGAGAGCAGATTGAATTGCCGCAGATAATCGAAAAGATCCGCCATGGAACCATCCTCCCTTGCGGTTGAGGCCGCAAAAGCGGGCCCAACTAATGTGACGGCAGACCACACCCCTACAGGGAGGGTGGTCTGCTTTGTTGGACGGACTGTGAAATTGCGCCGCGCCGTGTGGGGCGCAGGTTTAACCTAGTGTACCGCATAGCGGCGGTTTTGTCAATGGGGGTTTGTGAAAAATATACGAAAGATACGGTGCGGGCGGGGCGGTTTTAATTGCTCTTGCCATATTATGCAAGGGGAGGCTGTGGTGTGCCTGGGAAAGCGGGCCGCGTTATCAGCTGCCAGATCAGGGGAGGCGGAAGCTAACATAAGGGCGGCGCTGAAAGCGAGTATCTGATTGGCTCAATGCGGCGAAAATACATTTCCCGGTCCGCCAAGCCGAGGCCCCCGCAAAGCCGGACTTTGAAAAACGCCGCCGCGAACGATATGACGTTCGCGGCGGCGTGGTGGAGCGAGGCGGCCCAAATAAGAACTATATCTGCTTTGTCTGGGGCTTCGCCCTGATGCTGGACATACAGAAAGCCTGAGCATAACCCCTGCCAAACACCCGACACACTACCTTTTATTCAAAGGCTTCCCCTGTAAGCAAACACAGGGGGAGCCTTTTCCTATGAGCGGGCTTATTTTATTTCCTGCTCCAGACCATCAAATTCGGACGTGCTGAAGAATTCCCTCAAGGTGATATTCAGCCCGTCGCAAATCATTTTGATGGTTACGATTTTGGGATTCAAACTTTTTCCATAAAGGATATTCTTGATGGATGAGGGCGGCAAGCCGGATATGGTAGCCAGTCCGTTTATTGTGATTCCTTGTTCCTCGCAGAGTTGCAGTATCCTGTTGCGCACCGCTGTTACCGTGTTCATGACCCACCCTCCCTTACCCGATTAGCGTAAGGGATTTTCATTGCTTTTGTAGGCTATGCGTGATACTATTGGGCTATGTATAGCCTAATAGTGAGGTGTGAATATGAACAACACATTTGAAAGCCCTTTACAAGAGCGTATCCAAGGATTGCCCCCGGCCATTGATAAACATTCAGCAGTCCTTATTTTAGGGACACTTCCCGGCCAAATGTCCTTAACGCATGGCAAGTATTATGCCGACCCATCAAACAAGTTTTGGGACATATTGTTTATAGCCTGTGGTGAAGAAATAGACAAATCAGACCAAGCGAAAGAAGCATTGTTGAAGAAATACAACATTGCGCTATGGGATATCTTGGATTCTGCGGTGCGGGAAACTTCCAGCGACAAAGATCTGATGGACGAAAAGCCCAATGACCTCCCTCATCTTTTAGAGGACTATCCCAGTATAAAACTGCTCCTGTTTCATAGCAACAGCGCCTATAAATACTTCAAACGGTTTTTCAAAAATACTGCGGTCCCCTACATTTGCATATCCTCGCCCAGTGGTCAAAACAGAAAGGGCACCGAGGAAAAGGCAACGGAGTGGAGGACGGCACTATCCTGCGCCATCCCTAAACTGCAAGGGAAAAGCAGATTGTCATGGAAAGAACATCCACCTCTATGATATAATGCGTTCATATCCAAAGTAGGAGGTCATTTGAAAGTGTCAGAAATATTACTATTTCGCATAACAGAAATAAATTGGAATGAAATAGATATTCAGTCTGATATATTGATATCACAAGTTTGGAGTGTATATAGGGACGGAACTATCAAATCATACGCAGAATATTCCGCTTCTGGAATCACTGAAATAAAGAAAACCAAAATGACATATCCGGAGTTCTCTATATTGCGATGGCTATTAAAGGTTTTTGAAAAGAGTAGGGATGATTTTAGGGCTTGCGACGGCACGGGATATGAAATGATTTTATACGATGAACAAAGCCAAATACAACATAAATTTATGGGATATATTTACAATAGTATCTTTCTCAAAAAGTTAAAAGAACTGGTCTGTGATAAGACTAATTTAGCGTTTCCAGAGTTCAGAAATATATCTACTTAGTTTTCCAGAGCCTTCGTACAAAAAGACCATGCTACCTTCGGTTAGATAGCATGGCCCTTTTTGTGGTTTTTATGGATTAAAAGGAAAAAACTCTTTTTTACATTTAAGCCAAAAAAGCCATTCAGTGGGGGATTATTTATTGAAATAGAGCGGGTTAAGAAGGTAGCTGTCCCCCTTGGGCCTCCCACCTGTTGCTTGGCGATAGGTCCGCTTTTTCAGATAGCCGTATTCAATGAGCAGGTCCAAGGCGGGGAGCATATCGTCAGCTTTCTTAAAAATTTTGTTCCTGCACAGGTGGTATAAGCCGCTCTTTGTCAGTTCTTCCTTGGATTGGGTTTTCAATCTCCCTAATATGTACTTGGCTTCGTGCAACGTCTTATCGGCTCCCATAACAGAGTAGGCATATTGAGCGTGCTTCAAAAAATAGCTGACAATTTTAGTTGCCCGTTTCATCGTGCGCTCTGACACACGTACTTTGCTCGGAGAGGTTCGATTCTCCACACAGTGAAGCAGACCCGCAATTCTCAGAACCGTTCCCGCACACTTTCCGCCCCAATCAGACATATCTTCCAAATCAGTCAGCAACCGTTTTTCTATCATTTCGGAGAAATCCCTATAAACAGCCACAGCGTCACCATTTAGCTTTATGAGCGGCATATCCCCATCAGGAAAGGGCAGAGAGAATAAATCAAGCAATATTTGCTCGTAATCCTCGCTTAGACTTTCATCTATCGCAGGTGTATCAAATGGGCGATACCCCATCATCGAATTGGGCTTGCTATATAAGAGCCTCCCCGTTAATCCCCTGCTTCTGAACACATCGTTATTGAGTATACTCTCTAAAACACTCTCTTGTGCGGATAAAAGCATAGTAAGCGCTGGACGGTCAATGCTCTCCGATTCTCGTCCCTTGCGGTCCACCCGGATAGGATCGCCAGTATAGGCTTTCAGAACAGTCTCTATAGAGACAACATTTGAACTATATTTCCCGTTGAGAATGTCGAATAATCCACCCTCTGTTGAAATCACCGTTATAATTCCGTTATTAGCCGCCATAATGGAGGTCAGCGCCTCCGGTGT
>CAPOAR010000037.1:0-29848 GCA_948670295.1 uncultured Oscillospiraceae bacterium
AGGAGGGCGTGGGGACGGGGGCCTGGCTCTCGTCCGGGGCTGCGGAGGGGGAGAGAGTGGGGCTGGGGGCGTCCTCCTCCCCGGTGAAGGGGGAGCGGTCAAGGGCGGCGGCAGGGGTGACCTCCACGGGGTACCACCCATAGCCGTCCACATATACCTCCACCCAGGCGTGGGCGGCGTAGTCGGGCACGCGCACCGTCTGCCCAAGCTCGGTCTGGACAGTGTAGCCCTGGACATACCGGGCGGGGACGCCCAGGGCGCGCAGCATCAGCGTGGCGGCGGAGGCGTAGTGCATACAGTACCCCCGGCGGCTGTCGCTGAGAAAGTAGAGCACCGGGTCCGTCCCCTCCGGGGCGGCGGGGGCGGACGGGTCATATTGGCACAGCTGCTCCAGAATGTCTCCGATCCGCCAGGCATAGGTCAGCGGGCCGGGAAAGCCGTCGCCCGGCAGGTAGTGGTAGTTGTCATAGTAAAGCTCGCTGAGATAGCTGTCCAAACCTTCCGGCACGTCCAAATAGTGCTCCCGCACAAAGCGGCGGTAGCACTGCTCCTCCAAAATGTCTACCTGCGCGTCGGAGACGCTGGATTCCGGCGGCGTGAAGGCCAGAGTATAGCCAGGCAGTCCGGGGCGGTGGGCCAGGTAGCTGTCCCGTACCGGCAGCACGCCGGCCTCCGCCCAGTCCTGGTCCAGCAGATGGTAGGGGGAGAACACGGCGGAGGTGCCAATGGTGTCGATTGTGACGGCATACTGCTCTGGGGACTGGCTGGATGTGGCCCCGTCCCTGCCGCCGCTTAAATGCATGGAGGGAAACAGCAGGGGGGAGGGGGCGTCTCCCAGCCCCGTCTCCCCCAGGGAGTCCAGGTATTCCTGGTAGACAGCCTCCCCCAGTTCACTCCAGCGCCCGTCCTCATACCGGCCCAGGGCGGAGCCCCACAGGTAGAGCCGTCCCTCGTAATCGCTCTCCAAGCGCAGCATGGTGCGCCCGGTGTAGCGCAGGGGGCCGGCGCTGGACAGGTCCGCGTCCTGGGCGGAGCCCATATAGGTGACGGTGGACTGAAAGGGGCCGTCCCACTGGGAGAAGAGCTCAGACAGGCGGTTTCCGGTGGCGTAGAGCCGCTCCTCCGCCCGCAGGGCCCAGTCCGGGCGGGTGTAGCCCTCCCGGGGCAGGGCCAGGGTGAGGGCCAGAAGGGTCAGCCCCGCGGCGGACAGGGCCGCCAGGGTGAGGGCCCCCCGGCGGCTGGGGGCGGCCCACTTGCATAAATCGGTGAGCAGCATGGCGCACCAGCAGGCGCACAGGGCCATAAAGGGGGGCCAGTGGGGGTACAGGTCGGCCAGCAGGCCGGGGAGCAGGGGGGGCAGGGTGAGAGCCAGTACCATCCACCACCGACGGGCGCGCACCACCGCCCAGCCCAGCGCCAGGGCCAGCGCCGCCAGGGCCAGCAGAAGAAACTGCCCGGCGGCCTCGCCCTCCTTCAGAAGGGAGAGGCCGGGGTCGTACTGGAAGGCCCACCCCCAGCTCACCCGGCGGGCAAACAGGTGGGTGATTGTGCGCAGGGTGAGCCCCGCGCCCTGGACCATGCCCTCCCAGCGCAGCGCGGCAATCCCGGCCAGCAGGGCGGCCAGCCCGCCGGACGCCAGCCCGTGGAACCGGGGCAGGGACCAGGCGCACAGCGCCGCCAGGGCGAAAATCCCCGCCGCCAGGAGGAAAAAACCCGTCCGGGAGGCGCAGAGATCCAGCGGAGTGGGCGAAACGGACTGCCAATCGCCGTACAGCGACAGAAACGAGCCGGCCAGCCCCATGAGGGCGCAGGCCAGCAGCGCCCCGTCCCCCAGAAGGGCGAGGGGGGACAGCCGCTTTTCCTGGTCAGCCACCGTCCTCACCCCCCTCCAGGGCCACGTGGATGCGGAAGGAGGCGCCGCCGGAGAGCTGCGGCAGCTCCGGGAGGCTGTCCAGCTTTGGGCCCGTCCGGGGGGCAGGGGAGCCCAGCAGGGCCGCGAGGCAGTCCTGCAGCTCCTTCTCGTCGGAGACGGGGCGGAGCTGGGGCCGGCCGTCCCGCTCCAGCCAGAGGACGGCGTGGGGCCGCTGTATGCTCAGCAGGGCGCGGCTGAGCCCCAGCAGCTTGTCCAGCAGCCGGTCCAGCTCCCCAGGGGAGCCCAGGCGGTCCAGGGTGAGCAGGGGGAGGGGCAGGGCGGCGTCCGCCCGCTCCCGCACGATGAGCTTGTCCCACTTGGAGGACAGCTTCCAGTGCACCGCCCGCATGGGGTCGCCGGGGCGGTAGTCCCGCAGGTCGTAATCCTCCCCCGGGCCCCGGCGGACGGCGCCGTAAGGGGCAGGGAGGCCCAGCCCTTCGGGGAGGAGGGGGGGCGGCGTGTCGGCGGGGATGGGGCTGCACTGCATCCGGGCGGGGGGAGGGGAGGGCACGTGCCGGGAGAACAGGCCCAGGTAGTCGTACACCCGGATTTTGTCCGCCCGGAGCTCCAGCACCCCGCAATGGCCGGTGGGGGCGGACAGGTCCGCCGGCCGTTTCCCGGCCACGCCGGACATGGACAGGCGGCGGCGCTGGGTGTGGCCGGTGAGCAGGTTTTTCTCCTCGGTGCGCAGGGCCAGCCGGGCCAGGGGGAGCAGGCCGGGTATGTCCACCGACACCTGCCAGCGGCCGTCCCCGCCCCGGGCGGGCGCGGCCGGGACGGCGCACAGCGTCAGGCGGCAGCCCAGCATTCCCCGCAGGGAAATGGCCAGCGACAGCGGCGGCAGGGCGGCGCACACCGCCAGCAGAAAGTGGGCCAGGTAGTTGTCGTTGGTGATCTGGAACAGCAGCGCCCCGGCCAGCACCAGGGCGTACACGAGGCGGCGAAGGGCCATGGCGCTCACCCGAGGCGGGGGGCCGGCGCCGAGCCGAGCACCTCCGCGGCGATCTGGACAGTGCGCTGGGGGTCGAGGGCGGACCCGGCGGGGAGCACCAGCCGGTGGGCGATGGCGTCCGCCCAGATATAGCGCACGTCGTCGGGCACCACGTAGTCCCGGCCGTGGAGGAAGGCACATGCGCGGCACAGCGCCGTCAGGGAGATGGCCGCCCGGGGGCTGGCCCCCTGGGCCAGCTGGGGGTGGCTGCGGGTGGCCCGCACCAGCCGGAGGATATAGTCCAGCACGTCCTCATGGACGAATACCCGGTCGGCCTGGGTGCGCAGCTGGGCCAGCTGGCCGCTTCCGGCGGCCTGGCACACCTCCTCCATGGGATTGCCCCGCAGCTTGCGCCGGAGCAGGTCCAGCTCGTCCCGGGACTCGGGATAGCCCAAGCTCAGGCGCAGGGCGAAACGGTCCAGCTGGGAGTCGGGCAGCAGCTGGGTGCCGGAGGCCCCGGCCGGGTTCTGGGTGGCGATGACCAGGAAGGGGTCGGGGACGGGGTGGGATACGCCGTCCACCGTCACTCTGCCCTCCTCCATGGCCTCCAGAAGGGCGGACTGGGTGCGGCTGGTGGCGCGGTTGAGCTCATCGGCCAAGAACAGGTTGCAAAGCAGCGCGCCGGGCTGGTACTCCATCTGCCCGGAGGCCTTGTTGTAGAGGGAGAAGCCGGTGAGGTCGGAGGGCATCACATCGGGGGTAAACTGCACCCGGCGGCAGCTCAGTCCCAGGGCCTTGGAGAAGGCGGTGGCAATGGTGGTTTTCCCCACGCCGGGGATATCCTCCAGCAGGATGTGGCCACGGGCCAGGATGGCGATGAGAATCTTGACCACGATCTCGTCCTTGCCCACCACGGCCTTTTTCACTTCGTTGACCACCTGGGCGGCCAGATGGATTTCGCTCATGATATCTCACTTCCTTAGACAGGATAAAAGACATTATACCAAAAAAAGCGGGACTTGAACAGCCCCTTGTGCTTTTGACCAGGGGGCAGGGGCGCAAAAAGCACCGCCGGCGGCTGCCGGCGGTGCTTTTATGCTTCTTCTTGCCGATGCGCTCAGGCCAGCTTTGCCTTAGCGATCTCGGTGAGCTGGGTGAAAGCGGCCTTGTCGTTGACGGCCAGCTCGGAGAGCATCTTGCGGTTGATCTCCACGCCGGCCAGCTTCAGGCCGTGCATGAAGGTGGAATAGTTCATGCCGTTCATCTTGCACCCGGCGCTGATGCGGGCGATCCACAGCTGGCGGAAGTCGCGCTTCTTCAGCCGGCGGCCCACGTAGGCGTACTGCAGGGACTTCATCACCTGCTCGTTAGCCATCTTGAAGTGCTTGCTCTTGGCGCCCCAGTAGCCCTTGGCCAGCTTGAGGATCTTATTCCTTCTCTTGCGCGTCATCATTGCGCCCTTAACACGTGCCATTGTTGTTCAGCCTCCTAATATATGAGTAAAAGTAAGGGTTTTGGCTCCCCGCTGGCTTATTTATAGGGAATCATGCGCTTGACGGTGGCCTGGTTGGTCACGTCGGCGTAGGCGCCCTTGCGCAGGCCGCGCTTGAGCTTACGGGTTTTGCCGTGGCCGTTGAGCAGGTGGCTCTTGTTGGCGTGGGCGCGCTTGACCTTTCCATTCTTGGTCAAATTGAAACGCTTCTTGGCGCCGCTGTGGGTTTTCACTTTAGGCATGGCGGTTATCTCCTTTTCGTAGTTAGTGGTGTCACGCTTCGCCGGTTGGCGGCGTGGGGCTTGGCATCCGTCCGGGCGCGCCCCGGTCCCGCCCTGCGGTCCCCGGCGCCTGCCCGGGCTGCGCTTTGCCCGCGCCGCCCGCGGCGGCTCAGCGCTCCTTACTTGTTAGGCTTGCTGCTCTTGGCGGACAGGAAGATGCTCATGTGCCGGCCCTCCAGCTTGGGCTCCTTGTCCAGCACGGAAAGCTCCGCGCACTGCTCGGCGAAGTCCAGCAGCAGCTTCCGGCCGATATCGGTATGGGCCATCTCACGGCCCCGGAAACGGACGGTGACCTTCACCCGGTTGCCCTCGGCCAAAAACTTCTGGGCGTTGCGCAGCTTGGTGTTGAAGTCGCCGATGTCGATGCCGGGGGACATCCGCACCTCCTTGATCTCCACCACATGCTGGTTCTTTTTGGCCTCCTTCTCCCGCTTGGCCTGCTCAAAACGGTACTTGCCGTAGTCCATGAGCTTGCACACGGGCGGGGTGGCGGTGGGGGAAATCTTAACCAGGTCCAGCCCGGCCTCGTCGGCGCGGGCCTGAGCCTCCCGGGCGGACATGACGCCCAGCTGAGCGCCGTCGGCGCCGATGAGACGCACCTCCCGGTCGCGGATCTCTTCGTTAATCTGATGAGCCGTATTAGCTATGGTCACGCACCTCCATACAAAAAATAAATACGCGGATGCGAAAAGGCACCCACGTCCACAACGAAGCCCGCACGGTTCCCGTGCGCGGTTCACCATGTTAACCTTCCCGCCCGCGGCGGAAGGTGAGGACGGCGGCGCCATTCCTGCTTCCTTTTGCCCAAACATCATACCAGATGAAGAAAGGATTGTCAACAGCTTTTTTTCCGGGGCCCCGTGTGGTATCATGTAAAAAAACCGCGAAAGGGGGCCGGGGCCATGCTGAACCTTCTCCGCGCCCGGGCGGGGCGGGATATCCGGGGGGAGCTGCTGGAGCGGATGGGACGCTCGGACGCCCGCCGCCGTCTGCTCATTGTGCCCGAGCAGTTTTCCCACGAGAGCGAGCGGGCCATGTGCGCCGTTCTGGGGGGCGGGGCGTCCATGTCCTGCGAGGTGCTGTCCTTCACCCGCCTGGCGGGGCGGCTCACCGACGCGGCCGGGGGCGGGGCCGCCCCCATGCTGGACCCGGGGGGGCGGATGCTGCTGATGTACGCCGCGCTGCGCCGGGTGGCCGACGCGCTGACCACCTACCGCGCCCCCTCCCGGAAGCCCGCGTTTTTGACGGGGCTGCTGGCCACGGTGGACGAGTGCCGGTCCTACCGGGTGGAGCCGGAGGCCCTCATGGCCGCCGGGGAGGAGCTGGGGGGACGGCAGGGGGACAAGCTGAAGGATTTGGGGCTGATCTACGCCGCTTACCGGGGGCTGGAGGCCCAGGGCGCGGCCGACCCCCGGGGCCGGCTGGACCGGCTGGCTGTTCAGCTGGAGGGCACCCGCTGGGGGGCGGGGATGGCCTTCTATGTCTATGGCTTCACCGACTTCACCCCCCAGGAGGAGAGGGTGCTGTCCGCCCTCATGGCCCAGGGGGAGCTGACGGTGGCCCTGGTGTGCGGCGGGGAGGACGACCCGTCCGGCATTTTCCAGCCCGCCCTGCGCTGCGCGGGCCGTCTGGCCCGGCTGGCGAAGGCCGGCGCCGTCCCCGTCCGGGAGGAGATCCTGAACAGGCCGCTGGCGCGCTGCCCTTCCCTGGCTTTTTTGGAGGAAAACCTGTTTGGCGAAGGGCCCGGACAAGCCTGGGCCGGCGAGTGCGCCGTGGTCCGGGTGGCCGCCGCCAGCCCCCGCCAGGAGGTGGAGTGGTGCGCGGCGGAGATCCTCCGCCTGCTGCGGGAGGAGAACTGCCGCTGCCGGGATATTGCCGTGTGCGCCCGGCGGCTGGACGGATACGGGGAGCTGGTGGAGAGCGTCTTCGCCCGGTACGGGGTGCCGGTGTTCCTGTCCGCCATGGAGGACGTTCTGGAAAAGCCGGTGCTGGCCCTGGTGACCTCCGCCCTGGCCGCCGCCGGGTCGGACTACCCCTATGAGGAGCTGTTCCGCTACCTGAAAACCGGCCTCACCGGCATCACGGAGGAGGAGCGGGACCTGCTGGAAAACTACGTCCTCACCTGGGACCTGAAGGGGCTGGCCTGGACGCGGCAGAAGCCCTGGGACATGCACCCGGAGGGGTACGGCAGGGAGTTCACCCCGGCGGACACGGCCCTTGTGGCCTGGCTGGACGGCCTGCGCCGGAGGGTGATCGCGCCCCTGGAAGCCCTGCGGAAGGGGACGGACAAGACCGGCCGGGGGAGGGCGCTGGCCCTCTATCAGCTGCTGGAGGACATTGACCTGCCCACCCGACTGGGGCAGCGGGCGGACAGCCTGGACCGGCGGGGCGAGCGCACCGCCGCCGCCCAGTACCGCCAGCTCTGGGACATTCTGGCGGGGGGGCTGGAGCAGTGCGCGCTGCTGCTGGGGGACACGGAGCTGGAGCTGGAGGAGTTCTCCCGGCTGTTTTCCCTGGTGCTGTCCCAGTATGATGTGGGGGCCATCCCCGTCTCGCTGGACGCGGTGACGGTGGGGGATGCCCCCCGCATGGCCCACAAGGAGGTCAAGGCGCTGTTCCTGCTGGGGGCGGACAGCGGCGCTATCCCGGACTGCGCGGTTTCCCCGGGGCTGTTTACCGACCAGGACCGGGATGCGCTGTCCGCCATGGAGGTGGAGCTGGCCCCCCGGCAGGAGGACAAGCTGCGCCGGGAGATGACCATTGCCTATGAGACCTGCTGCCGCCCGTCCCAGCGGCTGTACGTCAGCTATTCCGCCGGGGAGGGGGACAATCAAAGGACCCCCTGCTTCCTGTGGGCGCGGCTGGAGGCGCTGTTCCCGGACGCCCCGGTGCGGGACGGGGGCGATCCCCTGGCCCGGCTGTCCGCCCCGGACGCGGCGCTGGAGCTGGCGGGGAGCAGCCCCGCCGTGGCGGAGGCGCTGAAGCGGGTGCCCGGGCTGTCGGACCGGGTGGAGCGCATCCAGGATGCGGCCGGCTGGCGGCGGGGGCGGCTGTCCCGTCCGGCGGTGGACGCCCTGTTCGGGCCGGTGGTCCCCATGTCGGCCACCAAGCTGGATTTGGTCAACTCCTGCCATTTCGGCTATTTCCTCCGCTTCGGGCTGGACGCCAAGCCCCGGCAGCGGGCGGCCTTCCGGGCTGCGGAGTATGGCACCTTTGTCCATGATGTGCTGGAGCGCACCCTCCGCGCGGCCAGGGAGGAGGGCGCGCCGCTGGACGACGTGCAGGCGGTGGAGCGGCTGTCCCAGGCGGCGGCGGAGCGCTACGAGCGGGAGGTGTTGTCGAATCTGGAGGGGGAGCCCGCCCGGTTTCGCGTTCTCTTCCAGCGGATGAAGGGGGCGGCGCTGGCGGTGGCCCGGAGCGTGTGCGCCGAGCTGGCGGTATCCGACTTCACCCCCGCCGCCTTTGAGCTGGGCTTCGGCCCGGGCAAGGATCTGCCCCCGGTGGAGGTGGAGCAGGGGGTGCGCCTGCGCCTGACCGGGTATGTGGATCGGGTGGACCAGTGGCTCCACGAGGGGAAGCGCTATGTGCGGGTGGTGGACTATAAGACGGGCAAAAAGAGCTTTGACTTTGCCGATGTGGCGGATGGACGGGGGCTGCAAATGCTGCTCTACCTCTTTGCCCTGCGCCGGGAGGGGAAGGGGCTGCTGGGGCCGGAGGAGACCGTCCCCGCCGGGGTGCTGTACGTACCTGCCCGCACGCCGCTGGTGGATGGCGAGCGGGACATGTCCGACGGGGAGATCCAGAGGGCCAGGGACCGGCTGCTGCGGCGGCAGGGGCTGGTGCTGGACGATCCGGACGTGCTCTCGGCCATGGAGCGCCCGGCGGGGGAGTACCGCTTCCTGCCCGTGGGCACGGGCCGGGGCGGGGGGGACAGCCTGGTCACCCCGGCGCAGATGGAGGCGCTGGACGGATACATCACCGCCGCGCTGCGCGCCGCCGCCGGGGAGCTGGCGGCGGGCAATATCGACGCCGACCCCTATTGGCAGGGGGCGGACAAAAACCCCTGCCGCTGGTGCGATTACAAGGCGGCGTGCCACTTCGAGGAGGGCTGCGGGGACCGGCGGCGGTTCCGGCGCGGGCTGCGGGCGGCGCAGTTCTGGGAGTGGATGGACAGACGGGAGGAGGATGGCGGTGGCCATTGAGCTGACAAGGGAGCAGCGCGCCGCAGCGGACAACCGGGGGGGGGACCTGCTGGTGTCCGCCGCCGCCGGGTCGGGCAAGACCCGGGTGCTGGTGGAGCGGCTGATGGGCTATGTGGAGCAGGGGGAGAGCATTGACCGCTTCCTGGTCATCACCTTCACCAACGCCGCGGCGGCGGAGCTGCGCGACCGCGTTGCCGGGGCCATCCACGCCCGGCTGGCCCAAAATCCGGGGAACCGGCACCTGAGACGGTGCGCCACCCTGGTATATAACGCAAAAATCTGCACCATCGACGCCTTCTGCCTGGATCTTCTGCGCCAGTGGGGCCATCTGGCGCAGCTGGACCCGGACTTCCGGCTGTGCGACGAGGCGGAGGGGGACGAGCTGCGCCGCCGCGCCCTGGAGGAGGTGCTGGAGGAGCGGTACGCCACCATCCAAAGCGACGCTCCCTTTGCCGCCCTGGTGGACGCCCTGGCGGGGGAGCGGGACGACCAGACCCTGGAGGAGGCGGTACTCTACGTCCACAAGCAGGTCCAGGCCCAGGCCGACCCGGCGGGGTGGCTGACAAACCGGAAGCGGGATTTCGTGCTGCCGCCGGGCATGGGCCCGGAGGACACCCCCTGGGGCCGGGAGCTTCTGGCCGACGCGGGGGAGCTGGCGCGGTGCTGGCTGGACGCGCTGCGGCGGGTGCGGGACGAGATCTATTTCGACGAGCTGCTGGAGAAAAACTACGGCGCCTCCCTGGAGGGCACCATCGCCGCCCTGGGGGGGCTGGAGCAGGCGCTGGGCCGGGGGTGGGACAGCGCGGCGGCCTGCTTCCCCATCCCCTTCCCCCGGGCGGGGACCAGGAAGGGGGAGTGCTGCGAGGCGCTGAAGGCGCGCATGACCGCCCTGCGCAAGCGGTGCAAGGCCCAGCTCACCGAGCTGGGGGAGCGCTTTTGCGTCACGGCGGACCAGGCCATGGACGACCTGCGGGCGGTGGGCCCCGCCATGACCGCCCTGCTGGATGTGGCGGTGGGCTTCGGCCAGGCGTTCACCCGCCTCAAGCGCCGCCGCCGTCTCATCGACTTTGCCGACGGGGAGCACCTGGCGGCGGCGCTGCTGCGGGAGGAGGACGGTTCCCCCTCCCAGCTGGCCGTGGACGTGGGGCGGCAGTTCCGGGAGATCATGGTGGACGAGTACCAGGACACCAACGCGGTGCAGAACGCCATCTTCGGCGCGCTGTCGGTGGGGGGGAACCTCTTTATGGTGGGGGACGTGAAGCAGTCCATCTACCGCTTCCGGCTGGCGGAGCCGGGCATCTTTTTGAGCAAGCTGGACAGCTTTGTCCCGGCGGACCGGGCCGCGCCGGGGCAGGGGCGCAAGGTGCTGCTGACCCACAACTTCCGCTCCCGGCCCGAGGTGCTCAGCGGCGTAAACTTTGTGTTTGGAAACGTGATGACCCGGGCCGCGGGGGAGCTGGACTACGGGGAGGACGAGGCGCTGCGCCCCGGCCGGCCGGACCTGCCCCCCGACCCCCGGTACTGTGTGGAGCTGGACTGCGTGGACCTGTCCACGCTCACCGGCGGGGAGGGGGAGGAACGGGCGGACAAGGATCTGGTCGCGGCCCGGGCCGCCGCCCGCCGCGTCCGGGAGCTGCTGGACAGCGGCTTGGACGTGGGGGGGCGGCCTGTCCGGGCGGAGGACATCGTCATCCTTCTGCGCTCGCCCGGCCCTGTGCTGCGCCACTACGCCGCCGCCCTGGGGGAGCTGTCCATCCCCTGGTCGGCGGAGGGGGGGCGGGCGTTTTTCGGCACCACCGAGGTGTCGGTGGCCATCGCCCTGCTCCAGGTGCTGGACAACCCCCGGCAGGACGTGGCGCTGCTGGCGGCGCTGCGCTCGCCGCTGTTCCGCTTCACCCCGGACCGGCTGGCCGGGCTGCGCTCGGCGGGGGAGGGGACGGTGTACGACTGCCTGAGCGCCGGGGCGGCCCGGGGGGAGGCGGACTGCATGGACTTCCTGGAGCTGCTGGCCGGGCTGCGGGAGCTGGCGGCGGAGGAGAGCAGCCACCGCCTGCTCTGGCACATATACGGCAGGCTGGACGTGCCCGCAGTGTTTGCCGCCATGCCCGACGGCGAGCGGCGGCGGGCCAACCTGATGGCGCTGTACGACGAGGCGGCCCGCTTTGAGAGCGGCGGCCACCGGGGGCTGATGGCCTTCCTGCTCCACCTGGGCCGGATGGCGGAAAACGGCGTCTCCGTTCCCGTGCCCGGGGGGGAGGCGGGAGGGGTGCGCATCCTGTCCATCCACAAGTCCAAGGGGCTGGAGTTCCCGGTGGTGCTGGTGTGCGGCCTGGACCGGCAGTTTAACGAGGCGGACAGCAAGGCCACCGTCCTGTTCCACCCGGAGCTGGGGCTGGGCCCCAAGCGGGTGGACCGGGAGCGGGGGGTGCGCTACGCCACCATCGCCCGGGACGCGGTGGCCCTGCGCCTGCGGCGGCAGCTGCGCGCGGAGGAGATGCGGCTTTTGTATGTGGCCATGACCCGGGCGGAGCACAAGCTGATTTTGTTTGCCGCCGTCAACGGCCGGGGCGGGGCGCTGGCCTCCCTGGCGGGGCAGGCCCAGTGCCCCCCGTCCCCCCGGCAGATGGCCTGCGCCCACGCCATGGCGGAGTGGGTGCTCACCCCGGTGCTGTGCCGGCGGGACAGCGGGCCGCTGTGGGCGGGGCTGGACGCATCCCGGCCCGCCCCCCCGGCGGAGGAGGGGCTTGGCTGGGATATCCGGCTGCTGTCCGGGGGGGATTATGAGACGCCCCAGGGCCTGCCCGGCGGGGAGGGGCGCGCCCCGGCCGCCGCCCTGCCCGCCGGGCTGGAGGCGCGGCTGGGCTGGCGCTATCCCCATATGGCGTGCGCCACCATCGCCTCTAAGCTCACCGCGACCCAGCTCAAGGGCAGGGAGAAGGACGCGGAGGCGGCGGAAAACGCCGCAGAGCTGTCCCCCGGCGCTCCGCGGCCCGCGGTGTCCCAGGTGGCGCTGCGCCGCCCGGTGTTCGAGGGGGAGCGGCCCCTCACCCCCGCCCAGCGGGGCGTGGCCCTGCATATGGTGATGCAGTACCTGGACTATGGCCGCACGGGCAGCTTCGCCGAAATCGCCGACGAGGTGACCCGGCTGGTGGAGGGGGAGTATATCACCCCCCGGCAGGGGAACGCCGTCAACCCGGCGGACATCCTGGCCTTCTTCCGCTCGGAGCTGGGCGCGCGCCTGCGCCGGTCAAAGCGGGTGGAGCGGGAGTTCAAATTCTCCCTGCTCGTGCCTGCGGCGGAGTATTACCCCCAGGCCGGGGCCGGGGAGGAGGTGCTGCTCCAGGGGGTGGTGGACTGCTGGTTTATGGAGGAGGACGGCACGGCGACGGTGCTGGACTTCAAAACCGACCGGGTGGCCCAGGACGGCGCGGAGGGCCGGGCGCTGGACTACCGGCCGCAGCTGGACGCCTACAGCCGGGCGCTGTCCCAGGCGGCGGGGGTGGCCGTCAGGCGCCGGTACCTTTGGTTTTTCAGTGTGGGACGCGCCGTGGAGCTGTGAAAACAGAAAAAGGTTGGAGAATTTGAAAAAAGTCCTTGCAATTTTCCGCCGGGCGTGATATCATACAGCTTGCGTTTACAAGGAGTCAGTGTGCTCCTGGACTTTTGGCAGCGACAGAAAGAGGTGAATCCCCATGAAGGAAGGCATCCATCCCAATTATCAGCAGACCACCATTACGTGCGCCTGCGGCAACGTGATCGAGACTGGCTCGACGAAGAAGGACATCAAGGTGGAAGTCTGCTCCAAGTGTCACCCCTTCTACACCGGCAAGCAGAAGATGGTGGATACCGGCGGACGCGTCAGCCGCTTCAACAAGAAGTTCGGTTTGGGCTGAGCCACAACAACCAGTCAGTTCAAGGACCCGTTGCAAGAGATTGCAGCGGGTCTTTCTCTTTAGCACCCGCAGGCTGGGCGGTGGAAACGCGCCTATAACTTTTGGAAGATGAGGTATAATACCCTATATGTTTGAAAAAACCGAAGTAAAAGAGATAAACCGCGCCGTTCTGGCCGGTCTGAACGCACCCTGCCTGAGCAGGGAGGAGAACGCCACGGACGAATCGCTGGACGAGCTGGCCGCCCTGCTGGATACGGCGGGGGGAACCTGCCTGGGAACGGTGCTGCAAAACCGCTCCGCCCCCGACCCCCGCACCTTTGTGGGGGAGGGCAAGGCGGAGGAGATCCGCGAGCTGGTCCGAAGCCTGGGGGCGGATATCGTCATATTTGACAACCCCCTGTCCCCCTCCCAGCAGCGGGTGCTCACCGAGGAGCTGGGGGTTACGGTGATGGACCGCTCCGCCCTCATCCTGGACATTTTCGCCAAGCGGGCGAGGACCAGCGAGGGCCGCCTGCAGGTGGCGCTGGCCCAGTACAAGTACCTGCTGCCCCGGCTCACCGGCATGTGGAAGCACCTGGAGCGGCAGGAGGGCGCCATCGGCACCCGGGGCCCCGGCGAGACGCAGCTGGAGTCCGACCGGCGGCACATCCACCGGAAGATCGCCAAGCTGGAGGAGGAGCTGAAGGACGTGCGCCGGGTGCGCGCCACCCAGCGGGAGCGCCGGGAGAAGAACGAGGTGCCGGTGGTGGCCATTGTGGGCTACACCAACGCGGGCAAGTCCACCCTGCTCAACGCCCTCACCGGGGCGGGCATCCCCGCCAACAACCGTCTCTTCGACACCCTGGACACCACCACCCGGACGCTGGAGATCTCCGACACCTGCACGGTGCTGATTTCCGACACCGTGGGTTTCATCTCCAAGCTGCCCCACCAGCTGGTGGACGCCTTCAAGGCCACCCTGGAGGAGCTCACCTTTGCCGACCTGCTCGTCCATGTCATCGACGCCTCCGGCCCCAACTGGCGGGAGCAGGCGGCGGTGGTGGACCGGCTCATCCAGGAGCTGGGGGCCGCCGGGACACCCCGGCTGGAGGTGTTCAACAAATGCGATAAGTTTGTGGGGGACATCCTGCCCCACGGGGAGGATATGGTGTCCGTCTCCGCCAAAACCGGGGCGGGGCTGGACGCGCTGCTGGCCGCCATCGGGCGGCGGCTGGACGCCGGGGCGCGCCGGGTGGAGCTGCGCCTTCCCTACGGCAAGGGGGGGCTGCTGGACCAGCTCTACCGGGAGGCCAGGGTGGAGAAGGTGGACTACGGCGAGACCATCGAGGTCACCGCCGTGTGCACGCCCAGGACCCTGGGGCAGATGGCGGAATATTTGGCGGAGACGGAGGGGTGAGCGGTGAACTGTGCGAAATGCGGTACAGAGATGGAGGGGGCGGACCTGCTGACGGGGATGTCCCGGTCCATGATGCTCGGCACAAAGAAAAAGAGCATGTGGGACAGCGAAACGATGTGCGTTGTGGACTGCTATGTCTGCCCGCAGTGCGGGGCTATTGAGCTGAGGGCGTCGAAGCCCGAGCTGTTTAAGACTGTCTGAGCGGAAAAGGAAAGCCCAAATCCGGGCTTTCCTTTTTTACGTCAGCGTGATATAATATCCGAAACCAAAAATTGAGAATTAAGGAAGGACTGGTTAAATCGGCAGGAGCGATTTGCGGGAGATTTTTCGCCACAGCGGGACGGGATTTCGCAGGAACCATTGTGTTTACTGCAAGAAATCACAACGAAGCTATGGAGGAAAAAATCCGAAAAGCGCCGCAGACGCATTTAATCAGCGCTTCCTTAAGGCTTTGAGAGGGGACAGCTATGAGAATTGTGGTAAAGGTAGGCACCTCCACCCTGGCCCACCCCACCGGGCGGCTGAACATCCGCCGGGTGGAGGAGCTGGTGAAGGTGCTGTCCGATTTGAAAAACGCGGGGAACCAGCTGGTGCTGGTGTCCTCCGGGGCCATCGGCATGGGGGTGGGCAAGCTGAACCTGCCCGGCCGCCCGGCGGACATGCCCACCAAGCAGGCCGCCGCCGCTGTGGGCCAGTGCGAGCTGATGTACACCTACGACAAGCTGTTCGCCCAGTATAACCATACCGTGGCCCAGTTGCTGCTCACCGCGGAGGACGTGAACTACCCCACCCGGCGGCAGAACTTCGTCAACGCCGTGAGCCGCCTGCTGGAGCTCAACGCCCTGCCTGTGGTCAACGAGAACGACGCGGTGGCCACCGACGAGGTGGGGGTGGCCACTACCATCGGGGAGAACGATACCCTGTCCGCCATTGTGGCCCAGTGCGTGGGGGCAGAACTGCTGATCCTGCTCAGCGATATCGACGGGCTGTACACCGCCGACCCCCGCAGGGACGACCACGCCGCCCTCATCCCCGAGGTGCGGGAGATCACCCCCGAGCTGCGGGCGCTGGCAGGCGCCCCCGGCTCCGCCCTGGGCACCGGGGGGATGGCCACCAAGCTGAAGGCGGCGGAGATCGCCATGGCCAGCGGCTGCGACATGGTGATCGCCAACGGCCAGCGGCCGGAGCTTTTATACGATATCGTGACGGCGGGGGCGCACACCGGCACCCGCTTCATCGGAAGGAGAGAGGGCAAATGACCACCCAGGAGCTGCTCCAGCGGGCCAAGGCCGCCAAGGGCGCCATGGCCCTGGCGGATACGGGGACCAAAAACCGGGCGCTGCTGGCGATGGCGGACGCGCTGATAGACCATACCCAGCCCATCCTCACCGCCAACGGCCTGGATCTCATTGAGGCCAAGGGCACGGTGTCCAACGTGATGCTGGACCGGCTGGCCCTCGGCGAGGAGCGGATCTTCGGCATGGCCCAGGGGGTGCGGGAGGTGGCCGCCCTCCCCGACCCGGCGGGCGCGGTGCTGCGCCGGGAGGAGCGGCCCAACGGCCTTGTCATCGAAAAGACCGCCGTCCCCATGGGGGTGGTGGCCATCATCTATGAGAGCCGCCCTAACGTCACCTCCGATGCGGCGGCGCTGACGCTGAAGGCCGGATCGGCCTGCGTGCTGCGCTGCGGCAAGGAGGCCCACCGCTCCGCCGCCGTCATTGTGTCCGCCCTGCGGGAGGGGCTGGCCGCTGCGGGGCTGCCCCAGGACGCCCTGGGGCTGGTGGACGACGTGTCCCGCCAGTCCGCTGTAGAGCTGATGACCGCCTCCGGCCTGGTGGACCTGCTGATACCGCGGGGGGGCGCGGGGCTCATCCGGGCGTGCGTGGATAACGCCACGGTGCCCGTCATCGAAACGGGCACCGGCATCTGCCATGTGTATGTGGACAGGGATGCGGACTTGGACATGGCGCTGAACATTCTGGAAAACGCCAAATGCTCCCGGCCCAGCGTCTGTAACGCGGCCGAGGTGTGCCTGGTGCACAAGGATATCGCCGGGGCCCTTCTGCCCCGGCTGAAGGAGCGCCTGGTGGATGGCCGGAAGGCCAGGGGCCTGCCCCCGGTGGAGCTGCGGCTGGACGGGGCCGCCGCGGCCTTCATCCCCGGAAGGGGAGCCGGGCCGGACGACTTCGACACGGAGTTTTTGGACTACATTCTGGCGGTGATGGTGGTGGACGGCCTGGACGAGGCTGCCGCCCACATCGCCGCCCACTCCACCGGCCACTCCGAGGCCATTGTCACCGCCAATGAGGAGGCCGCCCGCCGCTTTACCGCCCTGGTGGATTCCGCCGCCGTGTACTGGAACGCCTCCACCAGGTTCACCGACGGGGGGGTGTTCGGCCTGGGCTGCGAGATGGGCATATCCACCCAGCGCCTCCACGCCCGGGGGCCCATGGGGCTGGCGGAGCTGTGTACCTATAAGTATGTGGTGCGGGGGACGGGGCAGGTGCGCTGACGGCTTGACTGGCGTTTCACGTGAAACGTTAGTTCGATACTAAACCGGGATGGTGAGGAAGGTGCGCACCGCGCCCCCCAGGTCGGCGAACAGCGCCGTGTCCGGCGGGAAAAAGGTGAACCACACGATGAGGCCGCCCAGCAGGGCGGTGAGGAGGAGGGCGGCCTTGTCCGTCCCCGGCCACTCGCACAGGGGCCACAGCGCCCGTGGCAGAAGAAAGCCCACCGCCAGCAGGGTGAAATAGAGCGCCAGGTCCACGTACAGGCTCTCCCCCCGCAGGGTGATGTGGTACAGGTACCCCACCCCCAGCAGAATGGCGCAGGCGGCCGAAAGGCTCAGCAGCCAGGGGGTGCGGCCCATGCCGCCCCCGCCCCGGCCCAGCAGCAGCGCCGCCCCCAGCAGGGGGAAGTAGAGCAGCTTTACATGCTCCCACACGCTCTCCCGCACCGGGGAGAACAGGGCGGTTACGGGGCTGGGCAGCCAGGTGAAGAGGAAGTGGAGGGCCGCGCCCAGCGCCGCGGCGGCCAGGTAGAACAGCAGCAGTTTTTTGGTCGATTTTTCCATAGTCGCACCTCGCTTTTCTCTATAAAGTATGCGGCGCGCGGGGCAGACTATGTTTGTCCTGCGCCCCGCTTTTTTTCGCGTATTTTGTCGAATTTTGTCCAATAAGCGCCAAAGGGGCCAAAACGTTCCAGCATAAACCGGGGAGAGCCCGCAGTTCCGGCAGCGCCGGAAATTCCCCTGTCAAACCCGCCTGACATTGCCACGGTGAAAATCCGTCCCCGCCGCCATATTAACATAGCGGGCGTTACGGCGTCCATGGAAGGCATATTCCACGGCCGCCGGAGCACCTGCCAGTTATAGAAAAGGCGGTGAATGGATTTGAATGAAGAAGCCAGACCATTTATGGGGGCGGCGGCGCTGCGGTTTCTGGGGCTGCTGCTGGCGGCGGTGCTGGCCATGTGGCCGGCGGTGAGCGCGGCCCACGCCAGCGCGCCCACGGTGATCCCGGTGGGCAGGGCGGTGGGCATCAAGCTCTTTTCCGACGGCGTGGTGGTGGTGGGCACCTCGGACATTGCCACCGAAAAGGGCAGCGTCAACCCCGCCAAGGCCTGCGGGCTGAAGGAGGGGGATATCATCACCCACATCAACTCCACCGAGGTGGACACCATTGAGGAGGTGTCCGCCCTGCTCCAGGAGCTGGAGGGGGAGGCCATGAGCATCCGGGCCATCCGGGACGACAAGCAGGTGCAGCTCACCGCCACGGCAGCGCTGTGCGCCTCCGACGGGGCGTATAAGCTGGGCGCCTGGATCAGGGACTCTATGGCGGGCATCGGCACGGTGACCTTCTACTGCCCGGACACCGGGGCCTTCGGCGCGCTGGGCCACGGCATCAACGACGTGGACACCGCCAGGCTCATGCCCCTGGACAGCGGCTCTATCCTGCCCGCCACCGTGGCGGGGGTGCAGAAGGGCAGGGGCGGCGACCCCGGCCAGCTTCATGGGGTGTTTGACACCGATTCCACCTTGGGCCTGCTCAGCGCCAACACCGACGGCGGCGTGTTCGGCGTGATGGCGGACAGCACCTGGGTGGAGGGCGCCCCCGTGGAGGCGGCGGCCCGGGAAGAGGTGGAGCCCGGGGAGGCCACCATTTTGTCCAATATCTCCGGGGAGCGGGTGGAGGAGTACGCCGTGCGCATCGAGAAGGTGTTCCCCCAGCGGGAGGACGACTGCCGGGATTATCTCCTGAAGGTCACCGACCCGCGGCTGCTGGACGCCACCGGCGGCATTGTGCAGGGGATGAGCGGCAGCCCTATTTTGCAGAACGGAAAGATCGTGGGGGCGGTGACCCACGTGCTGGTGGACGACCCAACCAGCGGCTACGGCATCTGGGTCGGCCGGATGCTGCAACAATGTGATAACTAATTGTAATTTCTCGTTTTCTGATTCCAAAAGTCGGTATGTGGCCGAATTATGACAAGAGTTGTCGAAGAATAATTTGAAAAAATGTGAAAAACTTTCTTGCCATGTGGAGGATTCTGTGGTATTTTAAGAGCATACCAAATCTTGGTAAAACGGATTGTTAAACTCAGGTCACAGACCGGAAAGGAACAGGAGACATGGGCGACAAGAAGAAGATTGTGCTGGCGGACGCCGCGGAGGAGTTTCGCCAAATGCTGGCGGATATGATAGGCGGGGAGGCGGACCTGACGGTGTGCGCCCAGACGGCCAGCGGCGAGGAGCTGCTGGATCTGATTGCCCGCCACCGGCCTGATGTGGTGGTGATGGACCTGATGCTCTCGGGCATGGACGGGCTGGAGGTGCTGGAGGAGCTGGGGGAGGACCGGCCGAAGGTGCTGGTGCTGTCCGCCTTCGGCGGGCCGGCGCTGGCCGGGCAGATCTCCCAGCGGGGCGGGGACTACTGCATGCTCAAGCCCTGCCGGCCGCAGTCGGTGGTGGAGCGGGCCCGGCTGCTGTGCGATGTGCCGGCGCTCCAGCTCCAGGAGGAGGGCGACGCCCGGGATTTGGAGCGCCAGGTCACCGCCATCATCCATGAGATCGGCGTGCCCGCCCATATCAAGGGCTACCAGTACCTGCGGGAGGCCATCGGGCTGGCGGTGGCGGACATGGAGATCATCAACGCCGTGACGAAGGTATTGTACCCGGCGGTGGCCAAGAAATTCGGCACCACCGCCAGCCGGGTGGAGCGGGCCATCCGCCACGCCATCGAGGTGGCCTGGGACCGGGGCGATTTGGAGACGCTGCAAAAGTATTTCGGCTACACCGTGTCCAACGCCAAGGGCAAGCCCACCAACAGCGAATTCATCGCCATGATCGCCGACCGCATCTCCCTGGAGCGCAGCCGCAGGGTGGGCTGAGCAAAAAAATGAACGGGCCGCCGTGCGCAAAGCACAGCGGCCCGTTTTTTTCAATTCCCAATTCGCTAAAAGGGAAATTATACCGCAGCAATCATAAACTTGTAATTCTCAATATAAACCTCAAACGCATAAACTCCCCACGGCTGCAACTCAATATCTGTTGGAGCTAGCTCACCATGCTTTTTGTGTACTTCTTCAAAAAACTCTGATGGAATGGTAAGATAGATCTCTACACCACAGCCAAGGTATTGTTTCTCACTATTGGCTACATAACCATCTGTGACCCCTAACAGAATCGAATTATCGTACAGTGATATGCCAACCAAGGGATCTCCGCTTTCTGGGGGCTGCGAAAAGTCAAGAGTCCATCCAGCATTTACAAATTTTGATGCAGCGTCATACGGATCTTCACAAGCTAATATTGGCCGAATCATTTGAATATTCCTCAAACCTCTAATGTATCTAACTATATCATTGCAGTGGGGGTCACAGCCTGAACTCGTATTCCAGCTTGTCCACGGTCCAGTCCTGGATGACCTGGGCGTAGTAGGCGCATTCCTTCCGGCACACCGCCACGTCCAGGTTGCGGTAATTGCCGCACTCGTAGGGGCTTTGGCCGGGCATCTCCCGGTCCCAGGCGGCGGCCTCGTTGAAGGCCCGCTTTAAGAGCTCCACGATGCCGTCCAGCGGGAGCTTTGCCTCGTCGAACAGCACGTAAAACCCGGTCTGGCACCCCATGGGGCCGAAGTAGACCACCGCGTCCTTCTCGGGGCTGTTGCGCAAAATGGTGGCCACGATATGCTCCAGGGAGTGGAGCGCGGAGTTGCTGAGCAGGTCGTCGGTGTTGGGGCGGCGGAAGCGCAGGTCCAGGGTGACCACCGTGCCGTCCCGGCGGGAGAGGTACATGCCCGGCTGGAGCCGGGTGTGGTCGATGGAAAAGCTGGCGATTCGTTCCATTTTGATTCACTCCTCCTTGATATCCATGGCCGCTGCCAGGGCCCGGTTCAGGATGGCCACGGCGGCGGGCAGATTGGCTTGGTACTCCTCATACTGGGCGGGGTGGAACAGGTGGTCGGACACCACCCGGACGCAGCGGAAGGGCACGGCGTTTCGCAGGCACACCTGGGCGATGGCCGCGGCCTCCATATCGCACACCAGCGCGCCGAACTGGTCCCGGATGCGCTGGGCACGGGCCAAGTCCCGGCCGAACCAGTCCCCGCTGGCGGCCACGCCGGGCACGGCGTCAAGCCCGGCGGCGGCCAGCCGTTCCAAGGTCTCCTCCGGCGTGGCGCAGGGCAGCTCCACCTGCTCCAGCACCGGGACCAGCCCGGGGGGGTCGCCGAACACGTCCAGATCGTGCTGGACGCAGTGGGTGACCGCCACCGCCGTCCCGGCGGGCAGGTCGCGGAAGCAGCCGGACACCCCGGCGTTCCACAGCTCGGCGGGGGCGAAGCGGCCGATGAGGTATTGGGCGGCCAGGGCGGCGTTCACCTTGCCCACGCCGCACACGCACACGATGAGATCCCCCGGCAGGCGGCGCAGGGTCAGCCCCGCGCCATTTTCCACCGGCGCGCCCCCGGAGAAGGGGGGCGCGGTCTCCTTGTGCATGGCAAATATCGCCGCGCGCATGGCTCAATGCCTGGCCGCCAGCAGGGCGGCGCGCACGTCCCACAGATTTTGGGAGAGGTCTACGTAATAGTTATGGGGGTACTCAAAGCGCTTCACCTCGTCCCAGAGGCTGTCTACCTCCCGCTGGCAGTAGGCCCGGGACTGCTGGATGGCGGGGATCTGATAGACCAGCTTTCCGCCCTGGAAGATGGGGGCCAGCAGGGGCCGGGCGGTGAAGTCGGACACGGTTTTGCGCTTCCAGGTGGCCTCCGGGTCGAACAGCTCCAGGGACTGGGTGAAGTCGGGCTGCTCGTCAAAGACGCAGATGTAGTCGGCCATGGCCTTGCCGGTGGCGTTTTCAAACAGGCGGTACACCTTCTTGAAGTGGGGGAGGGTGACCTTGGCGGCGTTCTCGCTGATTTTGATTTTGGGGGTGATTGAGCCGTCCTCCTCCTCAATGGCGGCCAGCTTGTACACCCCGCCGAACACCGGCTCGCTCTTGGAGGTGATCAGCCGCTCGCCCACGCCGAAGGCGTCGATGCGGGCCCCCTGGGTGATGAGGTCCCGGATGATATACTCGTCCAGCGAGTTGGAGGCCACGATCTTGATGCCGGGCAGCCCCGCCTCGTCCAGCATGGCCCGGGCCTTTTTGGACAGGTAGGTCAGATCCCCCGAGTCGATGCGGATGCCGCCGCTGGTGATGCCCAGCTCCTGGAAGACCCGGATGGCGTTGGGCACGCCGGAGTGGAGGACGCTGTAGGTGTCCACCAGCAGGGTGGCGGCGGTGGGGTAGACCTGGCAGTAGGTCTTGAAGGCGGTGTACTCGTCGGGGAACATCTGCACCCAGGAGTGGGCCATGGTGCCGGTGGCAGGGGTGCCGTACAGCTCGTCGGCCATGGCGCAGGCGGTGCCCCCCGCGCCGGCGATGTAGCTGGCCCGTGCGCCCAGCACCGCGCCGTCGGAGCCCTGGGCCCGGCGGGAGCCGAACTCGGACACCGGGCGGCCCTCGGCGGCCCGGACGATGCGGTTGGACTTGGTGGCGATGAGGGACTGGTGGTTCAGGGCCAGCAGCAGGTAGGTCTCCACGAACTGGGCCTGGATGGCGGGGGCCCGGACGGTGAGGATGGGCTCCCGGGGGAAGATGGGGGTGCCCTCGGGCACGGCCCAGATATCGCCGGTGAAGCGGAAGTCCTTCAAATACTCCAGGAATTCCGGGGCGAAGCACCCCTTGCCCCGCAGGTACTCGATGTCCTCCTGGTCAAAGCGGAGGTTTTGGATGTAGTCAATGACCTGGGGAAGCCCAGCGGCGATGGCGAAGCCGCCTCCGTCGGGGACGCTGCGGAAGAACACGTCGAAGTAACACACCCGGTCCTTCAGGCCGGTCTGGAAGTAGCCGTTGCCCATGGTCAGCTCGTAGAAATCGAAGAGCATGGTATAATTGATGTCGTGTTTCATGCGGAGAACCCCTCCCTATTCGGATTGCCCCCATTATAAGCTGTCTTGACAGTAAAAGCAAGCATAAAAGCGCTGAGCCGTCGTGAGCAGCGCGGATGGACCGGAGCGAGGACAAAAAGCCAAGACGGGGCGAAGGCCCGGATGTTTTTTGTCCGAGACGGAGGGAAGCCGCGCGCTGCGAACAGGCGAAGCGTGAGAACAGCAAAAGCGCTGAGCCGCGGCGAACAGCGGGCTAAGGCCGAAGCGGAGGGAATTGGCGAAAGCCGCCGGGGGCGGCGGAGACAATTCACGCAGTCGGAGGGCTTAGAACCGCGTTGTGAGCAGGCGAAGCGTGAGAACAGCAAAAGCGCTGAGCCGCAGCGCAGGGAATCCCCGGATTCATGAAATGAATCCGGGGATTCCCTGCGTCCGGGCGGGCGGCCGGCCTCAGTGGCCGGCGGTATAGGGCGCCCAGTCCAGACGGATGAAAAAGTCCTGGCCGTGGCGGCAGACGGGGCAGAGCTGGGGGGCGAGGGAGGACGTGATAATCTCCCCGCAGTTCAGGCACATCCACACGGTCTGATGATTGTCCTGGCCGAACAGCGTGCCCTGCTCCAGCAGGTCCGCCAGCAGCCCGAAGCGGTCGCCGTGGGTTTTCTCAATCTGGGCGATGAGCTCGAACTGCCCGCCGATCAAATCGAAGCCCTCCTGGTGGGCAATCCTGGCGAATTCAGCGTAGTCGTGCTCAAACTCCTGGTACTCGTTGTGGCGGGCGGCGCGGAGCAGGTCCAGGGTCTTGTCCGACAGGTCGATGGGATAATTGCCGTCGATGGCGATGTTTTGCCCGGCGGAGGGCAGCAGCAGGTCGTAAAATACCTTGGCGTGGGCCCGCTCCTGGTCGGCGGTGAACTCGAACACCCGGGCGGCCACCTCCAGCTTTTCCTTCCGGGCGGCGGAGGCGGCGATGGTGTAGCGGTTGCGGGCCTGGCTCTCCCCGGCGAAGGAGCGCATCAGGTTTTCCCGGGTCTGGCTCTTCATAAAGTCCACTTTGCCCTTGTGGTAGTTTTCATAGGCGCTTTGCATGGTGATCCCTCCAAATGTATTTGGTAGGGGTAGTATGCCCGGTTTTGGGAAAATATTGCGCTTTCGGAATAGGGTCTGTTTAAACATTGCCCACATGCACGGACGCGGGGCACGCCGTCCATGTTCAAGCGGGCGGAATTTGCCCGCGGGGCGGCTACGGACGGAGGGGGGAGAGGGCGGCGGTGAGGGGCCTGCATAAAAGCAGGGTGAGGGCGGCGTTCACTCCCCCCTTGATGAGGTTAAAGGGCAGAAACACCGGAAGGAGCAGCTGGGCCACAGCCTGCCTGGGATAGCCCATGTAGATGGGGGCGACCAGGTAATTCCAGAACAGCATGACGCAGACCATACATACCCAGCCCGCCAAAAGCCCGGCGGCGGCTCCCGGGAGCGTCCGCCTTCTCTTGTAAAGGAACGAGGCCGTACAGGCAAAGGAGCAGCTGGAAATAACGTTCATGACAAACCCCCATGGGCCGGTTTCGCTGATGGTAAGCAGCTCCGCGAGGGAGACGGCCAGGGCGGCGGCAAAGGAGGCGGACGGGCCGAAGGCAAAGCCTCCGATGGCAAGGATAACGTCCTTGGGGTCGTACTTCAAAAAGAGCACCAGTGGGACCCGCCCCACGGCGGTGGCGGCGTAGGCCAGGGCGCAGAGCATTCCCATTGCCGCGATGGTTTTTGTTTTTCCGTTCATAAAAAAGACCTCCTGAAAAAAATTCACGCCCGAACGCGGCAAAATGCCGTCCGGGCGTGAAAGAATTCAGGTGTGCCGGGCATATCCGCAGGGCAAAGGGCAGATGGACGAAAAAAGCGCAAAAAGCCGGCGTCACCGCTGACTGCTTCCACACACCTTCTTCGAATCCAGACTGTCACTGTCGGTTTTGGAATTACGCCAAATCAGCGCTTGTGCGCTCGCGGACTTTAGACGCCCTGACCAAACCGATCCTGCCGGTCTGACCAGGGGCTGCTTTACCGCCGATCGGGAATTTCACCCTGCCCTGAAGACATTACCGCTATTCAGTTGTCACCGGCAGTATATCAGATCGGATGGGCGGTGTCAATGGCGGGCAGTCACCTCCGGCAAAACGGGGAATACACTGGAATGACGACGAATCAGGCCCAAAGGCCGGACAGGAGGGTTTCACATGCTGCGGGCAAAAAACATTTGGGTGGCGGGGGGCGACCCCCGGCAGGCGGCGCTGGCGGCGCTGCTGGCCGATGACGGACACAGCGTACATACCTATGCCCTGGAGCGGGGGGAGGGGACGGCCTGCGAGCCGTCCATGGCGGGGGCGGACCGGGCGGACTGCGTGGTGCTGCCCCTGCCGGCGGCGGGGCCGGACGGGCGGCTGAACGCCCCCCTGGCGGCGGCGGGGCATGAGCTTTCGGAGGTGCTGGACGCCCTGCGCCCGGGGCAGCTGGTGTGCGCCGGAATGGCGGGGGAGGAGCTGGAGCGGATGGCGGCGGAGCGGGAGCTGCGCCTGCGGGATTATTTCGCCCGGGAGGAGCTGGCGGTGATGAACGCGGTGCCCACCGCCGAAGGGGCCCTCCAAATCGCCATGGAGGAGCTGCCCATCACCATCCACGACGCCCGGGCGCTGGTCATCGGCTTTGGACGGCTGGGGCGGGCGCTGGCCCCCCGGCTGCGCGCGCTGGGGGCCCGGGTCTGGGTGTGCGCCCGGCGGTATGAGCAGCGGGCCGCCGCCGAGAGCATGGGGCTGGGCAGCGAGGGAGTGGAGCGGCTGTCCGACTGGCTGTGCAGCTACGACCTGGTGTTCAACACCGTGCCCGCCCCAGTGCTGGGGGTGGAGGAGCTGGCCGCCCTCAAGGAGCGCGCGCTGGTGATCGACCTGGCCTCCCGCCCCGGCGGGGTGGACCTGGACGCCGCCGCCGCTCTGGGGGTGCGGGTGGTATGGACCCTGTCGCTGCCGGGGAAGGTGGCCCCCGTCACCTCGGGGCGGTACATCAAGGACACCATTTATCATATCATGGAGGAATCAGAGCAGTGAATCTCAAAGAATTGCGTGTGGGCTTCGCCTTCTGCGGGTCCTTCTGCACCATGGACAGGGCGCTGAACGCCCTGGAACAGACGGCCGCCCGTTTCGGGCCGGTGGCCCCCATCGTGTCCGAGACGGTGGCGCGCACCGATACCCGCTTCGGCGCGGCCCACGACTTCATGCGGGAGATGGAGCGCATCTGCGGCAGGCGGGTGGTATCCACCGTGGCCGGGGCGGAGCCCATCGGGCCCAAGGGGCTGCTGGATGTGCTGGTCGTGTGCCCCTGCACGGGCAATACCCTGGGCAAGCTGGCCCACGGCATCACCGATACCGCCGTCACCATGGCGGCCAAAGCCCACCTGCGCAACGGCAGGCCCCTGGTGCTGGCGGCGTCCACCAACGACGGCTTGGGCGCGTCCGCCCCCAACCTGGGGCTTCTGCTCAACCGCAGGAATGTGTTTTTAGAGACACACCGATAAGGGTGGACAAACGGAAAAGGCACAACGCATAGTCTCTGATACCTGTTACACAGTAAGCAATAGCGCCACCGAGCGCCATCTGCAAGCGGCCATGGACAAACGCAACTAAGTTTGCATTCTGCCCATGGTCGTTTTATTTTACCTGATTCACCGTCAAAAAAGTGCCTCGTTATAAAGTTTGTCGTTTTTGGATATATGAGGATAGCAGTAGCCGCACAGCCGCTCAAAGCTATTGCCGCCCCTGCTTTTATCGCTCCCGTTCGCGTGATTTGCCAAAGGCCGGGGGTGATTCAATCCGCATGAGGATTGACAGGGGCAAGCCGGAACCTGGAACGCCGTCCGCAAAAGGACATGGCGCGAAACCAGCAAACCAACAGCGGCGCAAACCGGGACAGTGGGCCTCGCTCCGGGGTATCGCTCCCGGTTTCCCAACTGGCCCGGCCAGTCCGGGAAGCCAGGGGCGATACTTCGCGGGGATTGCTTAACGGTTTGGCCCTGGTGGGCCAAGCCCTACAATCCCCGCCCCTCCGCTCGGCCCCGTGCGCGGGGAGGGAGCGCGTACCACCCAGCGTCACAGAAAGGAGTTGTTGCATGGCAAAAAAGCATATCCAAAATATCTATCCCCGCGACAGGAACGCGCTAACCACCCTCGCAAAATGTGGCTACACCACACATGAGCAGCTACGGGAGTTTTTGCGCGATAAACGGATTTCCGGGTACTGCAAAGATGGGCTGATTGAAAAATCAGTCTACAGCCAGCCTGGGGGCAAGGGCCAGGATAAAACGGTATATCACCTGACCTCTAAGGGGCGGGATTTATGCCGCCGCGAACTGTCTATTGACCACATATACAGCGCCCAGAACCCGGCCCATGATTTGCCGCTGACCACCCGCTACCTGTCCCTGACCGAGCATGAGCGGGCCACCTGGAAAACCGAAACCCAATGCCGGGATATACTGCTCGGCCACATCAGGCAGTTGAGAAACCAGGGCGAGGAAGAACGGGCGGGGGAATTGTGGGAGAAAATGCGGGAGGGCCACATATCCATGCCTGACGCTCTCTATACGGCCTCTGGCGGCGTTTCTATGGCGTTCGAGGTCGTGACGGATAGTTATGGTCAAGCGGAGATAGAGGCCAAGGAAGAGGCCGCAGAGGCCCTTGACGCGCAGATTGAATTTTGTAGAGCATGAAAGGGGTGAAACCTTTGACAAAAAACGAAGAAAAAGAAATGCTGTGCCAAAAATTCCAGGCGTTGCTTGCCCTGATTCTCCAATACGGCGGCGGTGCTATGCTTCTGCCCCAACTCCGGGCGTTGTGCGCCGTCCTGTTGGACATGAACGGCCAGACGGTCAACCGGGCTGTCCGTGCGCTGAAAGCTGCCGAAATCCTGACCCGTCAGACGTGGGTAGACAACAATAGCGATTTGGTTTTGTCCCGAAAATATGTTTACCGCTTTTTTGAGGGCAAAACCAGCCAGGAAATCGCCACCCCACGCCGCCCCCACACCATGGCCCCATACCTTTTGGGGGCAAGGAAAATTGACTGGCTGCTGTCCTTCATCGAAAAGAACGGTATCACCAGCGCGGCGGACCTGGAATACCATCTATCCGCCATAGGCTGTACCATGTTCCTCCGGCTCCCGGATTTGTTAGGGTACTATCAAGAGCAAGCGCCCATCCTGTCCTATGTCCGCCCGGATAATTATTGTCAACAAGAACGGCAATTGGAACTCAGCGACATACAGCGGCGCACGATGGCCCAGGGCAACGCCCCAGCCGAGGAATACGCCCCGCCCATCACCACATTGGAGCAGCTACACCGCCGGGGCATTTACATTTATTTTCTGTCTGAGAAAAAGAAACAGGTTGGTTTTGTGCTGTTCGCCGGACGGGAAACCAAGGCCCGCCGTCTCATGGACTGGCTCATAGACGCTCATTTTTGGGTAACTTCTCTGCTGCCCGAATACGAAACGGGCCTATGGGTATACGCCCTGGACTGGGACCACAAAGCGGCGCTGATGAACGCATTTACAGCCATTGCCCCCGGCACATCGAAAACCAGGTATTATCAATATCGCTTAGAGGGCGCAAAAATTTATGGCCGCGCCAGCATCGGCGTAGTTGACAGCGATTTTATTACAAAATGGTGCGGAAACGTGTCCGCGCTGACAAATTGACCGCCCCGACAGGGGCAGAAAGGACTATATTATGGATTTTCGGAATCTTCCTTTTATGGATTTTGAGCACAAAACCTTGTTTGAAAACGCGATGCACGATACAGGCACCGCATACCCACCCAATATCGCCGCGATTTATCTTCTGTCCGCTCATGAGGACACCCGCGCCGATTTTTGGAGCCTGGTTGACCTGGACGGCAATTTTCGGGGTTTGCCGGAGGATTGGCCGGGCGGAACCGCCGCCCCCGACACCCGCCGCCTGTTGGCTCTGACGGCAAATCTGGCAGTTGGTGACGGGCCTTACCCCGACCTCTCCCCGGCATACCTCTACAGCGGCCCTTGCGCGCCCATTCTCAAAGCCGCGACTGATTATTGGTACAGCAACACCCGCGCCATGTAACGCCCCTTAAAAGCCCTGTAAAGGCCCGTCTGGCCCACCCTCGCGGAGCGTCAGACGAGCTTTTACAGGGGGCTTACCCGCAGTTTGGGGTATACCCCCGCTTTACAGATGGAAGGGAGCAGAAAAACGTAAAAATAGACCTGTTTTCCGCTTTCTTTTGCACGTTGCAGACAACATCAAGACTTTATTTTTACATATGGAGGGATTTATTTTGAATATCGCTTATATCAGAGTTTCCACAGAGGAACAGAACGAAGCACGCCAGAGAGAGGCATTGGAGCAACACAATATTGACAAGTTTTTTATCGAAAAGGCCAGCGGAAAGAATACAAAACGCCCGGAACTGCAAAAAATACTGGACTGGGCGCGGGAAGGTGATACTATTTTTATCCATGACTTGTCCCGTATTGCCCGGAGCACAAAGGACTTGCTGGAACTGCTGGACACGTTGGACGCAAAAAAGGTTGCTTTGATGAGCGACAAAGAGAACATAGACACCACCACCGCCACGGGAAAGCTGATTGTTACCGTGATAGGGGCTATCAATGAGTTTGAGCGGGCTAATCTGCTGGAACGCCAGCGGGAGGGAATTGCCATTGCAAAGCGCGAGGGAAAATACAAGGGCCGCAAGAATATTGTCATTACGGACATTGGGCAGTATTATGAGCGGTACAGGAACCGGGAGGCAAGCAAGGCCGAATTGGCCCGCGAATTGGGAGTTTCACGGCCCACGCTGGATAGGTTGTTTTTGAAATACAGAGGGAGCGCTCCGGCTTGACCGGGCGCTCCCTGCTTGTTTAGGGGGCTTGCGCGGTGTGCTTCTATGTGATATATTAACACTAAACTGAGCGATAAATCGGTGTTTATCGGGAAGCAAATAAAGCGAAAATAAGTGTTTAGGAGAATATTATAAATATGAAAAATTCCTCGAAAAATAAATACTTTGCAGTTTTTTCAATATTAAGTTTTCTAATTTATGTAATGTCCAACGGAGAATGGTGTGTTCCGATTTTTGCGTGGATTTATCCAATTTTGTTTCTGTGTATGGTTTATCTCAATCATACACGTAAAGTATATCTTATAATTAGTTTTATATATGCCGTTGGATTTGTTATCCAGTTTGGGAGAGCTATTGGAATGGACGTAAAGATATGTATAATGGTATCAATTTTGTTATC
>CAPOAR010000038.1:0-29537 GCA_948670295.1 uncultured Oscillospiraceae bacterium
TTGGAAGGTAGCACAGCCGGGACTGCCAGTCAAGGGTGCGGAGCACCGCCGCGCAGCGGCGGCTTTGCCCTTGACAGGCAGCCCCGGCTGTGCTATGGGTGGCGCGGCGACGGGGGATATATCCGGCAGAGACTCCGTGGACGGAACGGTGAAAACGGGCGGGGGCGCTTCTGGTCACGATGTCCAGAACACATACAAAAACACCGCTCCGATTTTGTTGGAAGCGGTGCTTTGTGTAAGGTTGACAGCCTATTATGTTATTAGTTTTCTGTTTCCCTTTGTCAAGAGAAGATAGGATTGGCAGTTGTATCTTCTTTTGAAACTCCTGTCGTGCAAGCAAGGTTATGAGGGCATATAAGAACTTCTCCCCATATCTAAACTGCCGGGAAAGCCCGGAAATACGGGCTATACCGACATATAAGAACTTCTAAAGAGATAATCTAAATTCACCCATAATTTTTTTATTATAGTGTGTAGCAATAGTTCCCAATTGTAACATCATAAGTACACAACGGAGCCCCGTCGGCATTTGGGTTCACCAGGAGAGGAAATTGGTCCTTCACTTTATCCGGCAGATAAATGCCGCACATATTGCGATCCGTAATATAAAAATTCTGGAACCTATCCCCCAGCACATCCCGGACCGCATAAAGCACATCCGGATTAAAGTATCCCGACGCATACTTCACATCATGCCAGATCACAACCGCGTCGTCTTTCTTTATGGAGAAAATATTTTTTGTATCGCTGTAAACGCCGTCATAACTGTGGTCTCCGTCAACAAAGAACAGATCAATCTCCTTCGAGAGCTGGGAAAAATCGAAGGCCTTTGAGTCCGCATAATAAGATATAATTTTGGGATCTTTGGCCAGCCTGCCGGAATAGTCCGGAAGCCCATAGGCCTTGCAAAACGCACTCATTGAAAATTCCGAATCCAGCGGAGCCGTAATGCTATATAGCTTTTCGCAGCAGTCTGTCAGTATATTAATGCTTTCGCCGATATAAGTCCCAATTTCAAGGTATTCTTTGCAATGGAGCACCTCCGCAACCTGCTTGATAAACATGTAATCAAGGACACCGGAACCACCATTCACAAACGTCAATGCCTTGCAGGTAAGGCAATCCCCGTGCCTGCGGAAAAAGGCGCCCAAATCAATCGTCCGCTCTTCTTTCAGCCTGGTTTCTAATTCCAAAACGCAGGGGGTAAGCCTGCACTCATATTTATAAATCTTTTTCAATTGATATTTCCGGATTTCCGGCAGGATTTCATGGGCGTAAATGCTGGCAATGACGACTGGCGTATTCTGATGCTCTCTCAGGATTTCCGGGCCGTACACCTTTTTTCCGCAGATCTCCGTCCCCCACTTCTCCGGCTTTTTTCCGTCAATAAAGCAGTAAACCTCGTACATTTGCGATAGAAAATCATAGGCAAGCCTTCCCGTTTTGCCCGCTCCATAAATAATAACCTGTTCCATATTGATTCCCTTCATACAAGTGGTATTGCAGCCCGTACACGGGCTGCAAAAGCATGGTACCATGCTTTTGCGTTCATTTTGTTTCTATACGAAAAAATTCTTCCAGACGCTCCCTCACAATCCGGGAAGCCTCTTTGGGTAATCCATAAAACATGGGAAGCCTTAAAAGCCGCCCGCTCTCCTGCGTTGTATAGCGGTCGCTGCCATGAAACCTCCCTCGCCCAATGCCCGCCGGAGAGGAATGCAGCGGAACATAATGAAAGGCCGTCCCAATTCCCCGTTCCTTCAAAAACTGGATCAGCCTCGTCCGCTGTTCCAGGCCGCCCACTTTGATGTAAAACATATGCGCGTTATGGCGGCATCCCTCCGGCGGCGCCGGGAGTTCCAGCAGTCCCTTTTCCTGGAGCGGCGCCAGTGCTTCCTGGTATGCGCTCCAGCTTTTAAGACGGTCATGATTGATCTCATCCGCAAGCTCCAGCTGTGCGTACAAATACGCCGCGTTCAGCTCGCTGGGAAGATAGGAGGAGCCCACGTCCACCCATGTATACTTATCCACCTGGCCCCGGAGAAAGCGGGAGCGGTTGGTCCCCTTTTCCCGCAGGATTTCCGCCCGCTCAATGAGATCTGGGCGGTTAATCACCAATGCGCCGCCTTCGCCCATGCTATAGTTCTTCGTCTCATGGAAGCTGTAACATCCCAGGTCGCCCAGCGTCCCCAGCGCCCTTCCGTGATAGGTGCTCATGACGCCCTGGGCCGCATCCTCCACAACCAGGAGGCCGTGCCGCCGCGCAATGTCCAAAACCGCGTCCATCTCGCATGCGGCACCCGCATAGTGAACAGGAACGATTACCTTTGTTTTCGGCGTGATTGCCGCCTCAACCAGACGCTCGTCCAGGTTCATAGTGTCCGGGCGGATATCCACAAAGACGATCTCCGCCCCCCGCAGGGCAAAGGCGTTCGCCGTGGAGACAAACGTATACGACGGCATGATCACCTGGTCCCCCGGCTGGATATCGCACAGCAGCGCCGCCAATTCCAGGGCATGGGTACAAGAGGTGGCCAGAAGGACCTTTTGCGCTTGAAAGCGTTCCTCCATCCAAGCCGAGCACTTTTTTGTAAATATCCCGTCGCCGCAGATCTTCCCCTGCCCCTCCGCGGCCTGCCGCATATAGTCAAAGGATGTTTCAAGAACAGGCGGGCGGTTGAATGGTATCATGGCTTCCCTCCCCTTATGTATACATCGTATTGCAATATGCCTGAAAGTCACGGCCCGCCACGGCGTCCAGCCACGCTTCGTTTCCCAGATACCACCGAACTGTGCGCTCCAACCCCTCCATAAAGGAATGGGCGGGCTTCCATCCGGTATGGCGGTTCAGCTTTGTGTAATCCATGGCATACCGCCTGTCATGGCCGGGACGGTCGGCCACAAATTGAATCAGGCTCTCCGGGCGGCCCGCCAAGGATAAAATCATCCGTACCACCTGGAGGTTGGTTTTCTCCGCATCCCCGCCGATGTTATAGGCCTCGCCGGGGCTCCCATGTTCCAGCACGCTGCAAAGCGCGGAACAGTGGTCTTCTACATACAGCCAATCCCGTATCTGCTGGCCGTCTCCATAAACGGGAATCTTCCGGTTGTGCAGGCTGTTGTAAATAATCAGCGGGATCAGTTTCTCCGGAAACTGATAGGGCCCGAAATTATTGGAGCATCTGGTAACGAGCGCCGGGAAACCAAAGGTCTCATGATAGGCGCGGGCCAATAGGTCGGCTCCGGCCTTGGAGGCCGCATAGGGGCTGTTCGGCGCTATCTGGGAATCCTCACGGAACTTTCCAACCGCGCCCAGGGACCCATAGACTTCATCCGTAGACACCTGGAGGAAGCGCGTCCCCGGCTGATAGGCCCGGCTATGCTTGTCCCCCGGAGCCATGCTCCAATATTGGCGGCAGCATTCCAAAAGGGTCTGCGTCCCCAGCACGTTGACCGACACAAAGGAATCCGGCGTCAGGATACTCCGGTCCACGTGGGTCTCGGCGGCAAAATTGACCACGGTGTCCACCTCAAACCTGCGGAGCGCGCCCCTCACCTGCTCCGCATCCCGGATGTCCCCTTTTACAAACGTATAGCGGCGGTCCTGTTCAATGTCCCGCAGGTTTTCCAGGTTTCCGGCATATGTAAGCGCATCAAAATTGATAACCTCACAGCCGCTGTGCTCCAACAGGTAATGGATGAAATTCGAGCCGATAAATCCCGCCCCGCCAGTTACCAAAACGTGTTTCATGTCCCTCTACCTACCAATGACAGAATGTATTTTCCGTATTCCGTGAACCTCAGCTCCTGTCCCAGCTGACAGAGCTGTTCGGAGTCAATAAAGCCCCGCCGCCAGGCGATCTCCTCAATGCAGGAAATGTAAAACCCCTGCCGGGACTGCACCGCCTCCACATACTCCGAGGCCTTCAGCATCCCCTCCGGCGTCCCAGTATCCAGCCACGCGATCCCGCGGCCCAGCAGCGTCACCTTCAGCCGCCCCTGGCGCAGGTATTCCTGGTTCACCGCAGTAATCTCCAGCTCCCCGCGGGCGGAGGGCCGGATGTGCTTGGCAATCTCAACCGCCTGGTTGTCATAGAAGTAGAGCCCGGGCACAGCGTAATTTGATTTTGGGCGCTCCGGCTTTTCCTCCAGGGACAGGACGCGGTGCTGCGCATCGAATTCCACTACGCCGTAGGACCGCGGGTCCTTCACCGGATAGCCGAAAATGGACGCGCCCTCCAGGCCGCTGCAGGCCTCCGTCAACACGGTTGTGAGGTTGTGGCCGTAGAAAACATTGTCCCCCAGGATGAGGCAGGCTTGGCCGTTTCCTATGAATTCCCCGCCGATTAAAAGGCTCTGCGCCAGCCCCTGCGGCTTTTCCTGGGCGGCATACTGAATATTCACCCCCAGGCGGGACCCGTCCCCCAGAAGCTGCTGGTACAGCGGGAGGGCCTGGGGCGTCGAAATCAGCAGAATGTCCCGGAGCCCTACCAATAGCGGGACGGACAGCGGGTAGTAGATCATCGGCTTGTCGTAAATCGGAAGCAATTGCTTCGAGATTACGGTCGTCATGGGGTAAAGCCGCGTCCCCAGGCCCCCAGCTAATACGATTGCTTTCATCATATGCCGTCCGTTTCCTCCGGCTGGCCTTTGCCAGCCTTTCCAGAGAAGTAACCCAGCTCGTGGCTTTTCCGGGGGCTCCTCCGCGTCCGCTCGTTTTTATATACGGAATCCGGCTCCGTGTCTTTGGTAATCAAGGCTCCCGAGCCAATGACACAGCGTTCCGCAACCTGGATGTGGTCGTTCACCGTGGCATTCACGCCTATGAAGGACCGGTCGCCCACGGATGTTCTTCCTGACAGAACGACATGGGAGGTAATAAAAACATGGCTGCCTATCCTGGCATGATGCCCCACATGGTTGCCGCTCCAGAGGATAACGTTGTCCCCTATCTGGACAAAGGGCTGGATGGTGTTGTCCTCAAAGATAAATGTGTTTTCCCCAATGTCGTCCAGGGAAATAAAGCACGTGGCATGCGAACTAATATATTTGGCCAGGCGGTACCCCTTTTTCTTGGCCTCGTGGAACTTTGCCTCCCGCACACGGTTAACATGAGAATAACCAACCGCCAGAAACATCTCGTATTCTTCCGGAGGATATACCTGTTCTACCGTTTCAAAGTCACACACCGGAAGGCCGCAGAAACACTCTTGCGTCTTGAAGGCCCGGTCCACCGTAAATGCGGCCACCTGGTAATCCGAATCCCGCTCGAACATGAATTTTACTACCTCGGCCATGTCGTCCAGACCAAAAATAATCAATTTTTTCATAGAATTTCCAGCCCGCTTCACAAAATTGGGGTTCCCGCACGCTCGTCATCCGCCATCACAGCAAGGCCGAAGCCTGTCAATCCATACCGTCTGCCGCAATAAAGCATGTACAGCTTTTCCAAATGCCTAAATACAAACGGATAGCATATTTCTCCATTTTCCCGGGCGGAAAGAGCGTCTGCTTCAATTCCGGCTTTATCATCCATGCGTGTCCAATTAAGCCCGTCACGGGATTCTGCATATCCAATACGATAGGTTTCTCCCCTGTACGTATACCACATTTTATACAAATCATCTTCTAAAAGTACCGCTGGGCGCGCAAAAACCCGGTCTGCCAAGTTATTTCCTTGTATGCAAATCCTTCCATCCCGATGAAAGTGTATCCCGTCATCTGACTCCGCATGTTTAATTACATATTCAAAATCATAATTTTCCGGCGTGGTATTTCCCCAGGTTAAATTGGAACCATACCACATTTGATATCCAGTGTTCCCTTTCAGGACAAAGGGATACGAAATTGACAAGGGGTCTACGCTGCTCCGGTCCATAATCGGAGCGGGGGATATCTTTTCGCATGAGTCTGATTTTTTATCGTAAACTGCCATTCCTATCGTGTTCATCCAAGGAACATTGCGCGGAAGGTTCCACCCCAGGTAATAGATATAGCATTTATCCCCTAAATCCAAAACGCTTCCCAGCGAGCACCCGCAATCATCGAATGTTCCCCGCAGTCCAGGGCCTACCAATAATTTGCCAGGCAATGATATGATTTTCTTTTCTACAATGTCATAGTCAAGATATGTGATATACGAGCGGTTTTGTTCGTCCCGCACATTGTAAAAAATTCTAAATAAATCTTCCCGGATCCATATTGGAACTGGATTCGCGCCGTATTTCATCCGCTTTGCGAACTGATCCATATGGTTTTCCGGGTCATAAATCCAAGTCTCTTTCCGCCAGTTCATCGTACTTCCTCCATATAAAGATTCCGAATTCTTACCGCCCTGAATGTGATTTCATATAATCCCGAGCACACGGCCCTTCATTAAAAATGAGGTCCAAAACAGAAACGCCATGCTCAAATGCCGAAGAAAGCTGGGTATATTCTGGATAACCGCTGTAATCCATCCACGCCAGTTCAATATGTTCCTGCTGAAAACATTCCTCTACTATATAGTCTTTTGCGGCAGGGCCCGAGAGGTAAAAGCCTCCACCCGCTTGCTTTACCAAATTCACCAGCCGTTCCGTTTTTCCCTCCGCCAAATGATAATCGGAACTCCACGTGATATTGGTTTTGATATTTAAAATATCACATACCTCTTTCAAAAAACGGTAATTAATCCGGCTAAGGTAATCTTCCTCCCGGCACTTCTCATAAACGCACTGGATGCGGTCTTTGTAATCTTGAAAAAAGCGGGCCCGCGCGTAATTCATTTGGATGGCCTTCCAATGGTCGTCAATCCAGTCATGATTGGCAACTTTCGTTTCATTAATTCTTTGATAAAACTTTCCCTTAACGGAAACTGGAATGGTGAGCCATTGTGGGCCATTTGGGGTCATAATCCTATTGCGGTTTCTCCAGTCCCGGCGTGTATACTGCATGTCATCGTATAAGATAAACTCATCCACACTGGCAATTATATCAAAATATCCCTTCCAGGGAATATAATTCGACTGCAAAATGGCAACCTTTTTCATGTTTGATGTTCTCCACTAGGTCCTTGTCCCGCCTGCCGCTCCATAGCTTCGACTACACTTTTCAGCAATTGCCCTTGATGCTCTGCGTAACGTTGGGCGCGTTGGCAAAACTTATCCCGCTCCTGGCGGTAAAAAACCGGATTCTCCCTGAGCTCCCGTACATACTCCATCACTTGGCCGAATGTGCCGTCTATCATATTTTCCAAGCCAATCACTTGGGCCATATCACAGGCTGTCCGCATCATCGCAATCGGAATATAATTCATCGCCCAAAAAACACTGGTGGCTCCGCCCTGCCGTTCCGGGTTCAAGTATACATCGCAGAGCTGGTAAAGAGCAGGCAGGTCCTCTTCATATGGGATGTACCTAATCTTACCTTCATCCAGCAAAGGCCCATATTTTTCAGACAAATACTCATTTTGGCTTCCAATGACCAACCACTTCACAGACGGATGCCCCAGCACTTCATGGCAGACAGCATCCACAAATTCTTTGGACATTTCCGTCTCTAAGCGGCCGCCAACCGTAACCAAAACAAAATCTTCGCCTTTTAAGAAAAACTGCTCCCGGCGGTACGCCGCCTTTGGCTCCGGTGGAAGGATACATACGGGCCATTCGATCACCTGGCTGTCCTTTACAGAATGGTAGACCTCATTCATTTTTTGGAAGGAATCCAACTCTGCGGCCACAAAATAAGTAAAAAAGCTGCTGGACTGATAACCCCGCATGGGGAGACATACTGTGGTAAAATACTGGCTGTAGATATAGGAAAGTATGGAAAAATCATCCGACATATCCACAATCAGGTCCGGCGAAAACTCCGCCAGCGCGTCCAGCTGCATCTGCATCTTTTCCTGCAAGATGGGAACATCCGTGTAGCGTAGCCGTACCTCCGGCCTGTATGCCTCCCGGTGGTACTCTTCAAGCTCCTTGGAACCGCTGAAGGCCACATTGATAATGGGGCGGAATATGGGAGTCTCCAGCGGTATATAGCTGTAAACATCCAGCGGCATTACCATGACCTCATAGCCAAAGCCGCTCAGCATGTTGCTCACCTGGATGGATACCTGCGTAGGCGAAGCCTTTTCGCCAAACAGCATGTGGTTGAGGACGCAGATTCTCCGGATGCGCCCATCGGGGCTCCTCCTGATCCTGTCCGCCTTCATATGGAAATCATACATTCCGCATAAGTTCTTCAGGAACTGGCGGCGCAAACGGTAGAAGGATGGAAATAAATACTCCGGATGCAAAAAGCACATGGCCGAGGTGTCGTTAAACAGCCCCTGTAAAAACTGCCGCAAAGCCGGGTCGTCAATCTTTAGTATGTTCTCAAGTAAACGCTCCATCAGCTCCGCGTCGAACAGGTCCGCGCAATACAACAGGCATAAAAACACAACCGTTTCTAAAGAGGACAGGCCGGAGGAAACTTCTTTCAGCTGCGGGAGCAGCTGCTCCCGCTCCTTCTTCTTTGCTTTCAGCGCCTGGATCAAGGGGTCGAAATATAACAAGTTCCCATACCCGTGGGCAAGAAAGGCCCCTATTTCCTGCTGGAGGGCCTGGCGGCTGGAGACAAAATCTTCTGCCGGAACAGCGGAAACCGGCCCGATATAGGTATAGGGCGCCACGATCTTTGCCTCCTCAACGCCGCTTTCCCGGATAATCCGGCAGACGTCCGCTCCCATGTCCTGGCTCATCACCGTGATGACGATCTTGTCATACGCCTCAGGCGGAATGGTTTTCAGCTGGTCCGGACGGTATACGGGAACCTCCAGGCCCGTCAATTTGTCCGCGTTCCGGTCCACAAAACCAACCACTTCCCATTGGGGCTGTGTCTTTAAGTACTCATAAATATCCCTGCCGTTTTTTCCCCTCGCGTATAGAAGGATTTTATCCCCTTCCTGAAAATACCGCAGAAGGTAAGAATAGTTCGGCATCGCCTTCCCCCCTCATGCCTCATCCAAAATCAAGCGGAGCTCCTGCCTAATGGTATGGTCATATCCGCACTGGCGCACAACCCGTTCCCTGGCGTTCTTCGCTTTTTCCAAAAACTCGTCCGGGTGATTGTACAAGTACTCAATCTCTTCCGCCATCATCCAATAGTTGTCATACTCAAAAAGGGAGGCGCAGCTTTCATCCATAAATTCTTTGATTACAGAGGTATTGCAGGATATAACCGCCATACCAGCGGCCATTGCCTCATTCGCCGTCACTCCCTGCGCATCCGATCTGGTGGGGGAGAGGAACATACCATTTTCACGAAATAGTTCCCGCATCTCTTCGTGGTTTAAATAGCGTTTATAAATATGTACATTTGAGAAACCGCGCTCCAATAATTCCTTAAAATTCTCCTCAAACAAAACCCCGTCGCCATACAATTCGAAGGTCAAATCCGCAAAGCATTCGCGTTTTGACAGCTCTAGAATCGCCTTTGCTGTTAAATCATTTGCATACATCCTTGTTCCATGGCTTTTAACGGATAATATGCGAGACCGATCTTCTGCTTTTTTCTCAGGTAAGGCGAAAAACTCATGGTCAATAAAGTTATGAATGATACAGCAATTTTTCGGAAGTGTTCCAACAAACTTTTTTGAGCGGTCCATTTCCCAGGCTGAAACAAATATGAAATGTATCTGGTTCCTTTCAAAAATGTCCCTCAGAAAACGTCTCTTTTCGTCGTCTCTTTTATATAAAGCGGCGGCCCCGTTCTCTCTTTCGTCTTTTGTATAGTTAAACCAGCATCGATACCACGGTAAAACCTCATACCCATGGCACCATACGATCATCGGCACATCCGTTTTTCCGGCCCGGTCAACGGCATACAAAATATCCGGGCAGACAAAATGGACCAGGTATTTCCGGTAGTTCCTGCCGCCCAGGAACTCCTCAAGTTCCAGTACGCCGCCCTGAAAAACACGCACGCCTTGATACTCATATTCTTCAAAGGGCGCGCCCTCTATGAGCCCAAAGGCCTCCACCTTCAATCCGGCCCTCTGGTATTGCAGAACCCGTTCGTGGGCAAACATGCACCGGGGGCTTGCGGCAGACGGGTATCCGCCCGTGCAGATCACCAAATACTTCTCCCCGGTGTCCGGTTCCGGCGGCACGCGGACCTCTTTGTAGTCCAGGTTATAAAAACAGGTCTCCCGCTGAACCCTGGCGCTAAGAGCCGCTTTCTCCTCATCCGAGAGCTCCCCAATTAGACGCTCCATGCGGAGGCACCCGGCATCCGGCAGAAGCTGGCCGTCCGCCAGCTGCGTTTCAATCTCCATGTACGATGCGCTGGCAATCACAACGGCCGCGCCAGGATGCAGGCGGCGCATGTCCGCGGGCGCTATGATACCCAGCCCCTCTTTTTCCATCCCCCAGAGGGCCTCGTCATTACAGGAAAACGCGGCGGCCTCATACTGCGGCAGCTGCGACAGGATTGCCAAAACCTCGCTTCCCCTCTTCGCCGTTCCAAAGATGATTACCTTTTTCCGGTCCATGTTCCCGCCTCCCAGCGCCTATGGCTTTTCAAAATACTCCGTCCGGAGGAACCCCCTGTTTATCCGGACGTTCAAACAGCTCCATGAAATCTGTGGACGCCACCCGCTTCAGCGGCAGCTTTACAGGCCTCCCAGTGGCGCAGGACAGGTAAACCGCCAGCACCATCTCCAGGGCGTTCCGGCCCGCCACCGCGTCCACATAGGGCCTGCGCCCCTGCCTGACCGCCTCGATCATATCCGCATAGAGGCTGGCATGCCCATTGCCATAGACATCGCGGGTCCCCTCCTGCAATCCCCTGTTCCGCCCGTCCGCGCTGTCCGCATCCGCAAAGTCCCACACATCAATCGTATTCGTAGACGTGCCGCCCAGCTTTACCGTCCCGGCCTCCCCAAAGAGGTAGAGCGTCTCTTCTAAATTTTCCGGGTAGACGTTGGTGGTTCCCTCAATCGTTCCAATGGCTCCATTTTTAAATCTCACAACGGCCATGCCCACGTCTTCACATTCCAAATAATCATGGAACTGCCGCTTCGTAACGCCGTAGACCTCCTCCACCTCGTCCCCCATCATCCAGCGCAGCAGGTCGATGCCATGGATGCACTGGTTCATCAGGCAGCCGCCGTCCTGCGCCCAGGTGCCCCGCCAGGGCGCCTGGGTATAATAGGCCCGGTTCCGGTTCCAGCGCACATGGACAGACCCGTGGGACAGCCTGCCGAAACGCCCCGCCTCCAGCGCCCTGCGGGTTTCCTGCACCGCTACATTAAAGCGGTTCTGGTGGCAGGCGCAGACCGGAACGCCCTTCTCCCCGCTTCTCCGGACGATCTCCTCCGCGTCCTCCATGGACATGGCCATGGGCTTTTCGATGATGACGGGAATATGGCGGTCTATGCAGTCCAGGGCAATCCGGGCGTGAAGGCCGCTCTCGGTGGCAACCGCCACCAGTTCCGGCTCCGTCTCCGCCAGCATGGCCGAATAGTCCCCATAGCGTCTGATGGAGGCATCGCCCGCCAGGCCGCATGTTTCCAGCAGGGCCTCCATCGCCTCCGGCCTCACGTCGCATACGGCGGCTATCTCCAGGCGGTTCTCCAGCGCGGCCCTTATGTGGTTTGCGGCAATGCGCCCGCAGCCAATCAGCGCGTATTTCATTTCGAACTCCCCTCTTTCATGCGAGAAACTGGCGGACCGCTTCCACAATTTTTTCCGCGGCGTGCCCATCCCCGAAGGGCTGGTACGCAGGGTCAAACCGCACCGGAACGCCCAGCTTTTCCAGGATATCCGCTTTCTCCGGCTTCGCCAGCTGGTTACAGCGGTTCACCATCGTCTCGGGCCAGGAAACATAATCGCAGATTGTGACGCAGGGCTTTTGGGCAAAAAAGGCTTCCCGCTGCAGCCCGCCGGAGTCTGTAACGATCTTCTCCGCCCGGTTCACCAGGGAAATGGATGTTTTGTACCCCACCGGAGCCGTCAGGATGATGTTCCGGTACCCGTTCGCCCGGCACAGGCGCGCGGCCCGCTCATGATTGCGCGGATGGACGGGGTACACAACCGGCGCATCCAACTCCTCTGCCGCTTGAAAGATCTGGTCCAGCTTTTCATCCCGGTCCGTATTTTCCTGCCGATGGCTGGTCAAATAGTAAAACCGCTCCGGGACCGCAACGAGACGCCCGTCAAAGGCGCGGATGTTCTCCAGCTCCCCGCCGTCCAGACGCGCGCGGTAGTAGCAAAACGCGTCATACATGGGGTCGCCCACCAAATGGATCGAACCGGAAAAGCCCTCGCGCTCCAAAAAGGCAACGCCGGAGGCCGTGCAGACTAAATGGAGGGCGGAAATACGGTCTGTCACAACCCGGTTGGCCTCCTCCGGGTTCCCCAGGGTCCCCAAGCGGTTTCCCGCCTCCACGTGGCAGATGGGAACCCCAAGTTTCACCGCCGCCAGCGCTCCCGCCATGGTGGAGTTGGTATCGCCAAAAACCAGGAGCATATCCGGCCGCTCCCGCAGAAGGACCTCCTCGATCTTCATGAGCATCTGCCCGGTCATTTGTCCATGCGTTCCGCCGGAGACGCCCAGGTTGTAATCCGGCTTTGGAATGTCCATTTCCTCAAAAAACACCTCGGACATACCGGGGTCATAATGCTGCCCGGTGTGGACCAGCACTTCCTGGAAGCGGTTCCTCAGCACGCGGGAAACCACCGCCAGCTTGATAAACTGCGGCCTCGCCCCGACTACCGTGCAAATCTTTTTCACTCACAGCACCTCAATATTCGTCCGGTCCTGGAAATCCTTCATCACATTCTTACAGTCAAACACGGGGACGCCAGCCCTTAGAACCGCCCCGTAATCCACTCCGCTGTGCGCCGTGGTAACCACCGCCAAGTCAAAGGCTCCGGCGGCTTCCGGCGTAAGCTCCGGGAGGCTGGCATACCACTGTCCCTGATAGCGGCAGCGGGGGACGAAGGGATCGTAATACGCCGTCTCCGCGCCGCTCCGGCGGAACTCCTCCATTACCCGGAGGGCGGGGCTCTCCCGGTAGTCGGCAATGTCCTGCTTATACGCCACGCCCAGCAGCAGCACCCGAGCCCCGTTCAGCGGCTTTTTCAGGCGGTTGAGCAGCTTCCCCGCCCGTTCCACGGTATATTCCGGCATCCGGTCGTTGATCATCATGGAGCTCTCGATCATGGAGGTGTGGAAACCGTACTCCCGCGCCTTCCAGCTGAGATAGTAGGGGTCCAGCGGAATACAGTGCCCCCCCAGCCCGGGGCCGGGGTAGAACGCCTGGAAGCCATAGGGCTTCGTCTTGGCCGCGTCGATCACTTCCCAGATGTTGATTCCCATCTTGTGGCAGAGCATCGCCAGCTCGTTTACCAGGCCAATGTTGACGTTACGGTATGTATTCTCCAGGATTTTCTCCATCTCCGCCACGGCGGGAGAGGAGACGGTGTGAATTTCGCCGTCCAAAATCGCGCGGTAGACCATGGCGATGACTTCCGCGGCGTCCTCGCCCACCGCGCCCACCACCTTGGGGGTGTTGCTGGTTTTGTAAACCAGGTTTCCCGGGTCCACCCGCTCCGGGGAGAATCCCAAGTAAAAATCCTCGCCGCATTTCAAGCCGGAGCCCTCTTCCAAAAGGGGCTTGACCAGCTCCTCCGTCGTGCCGGGATAGGTGGTGGATTCCAGGACCACGATCATCCCCCGGCGCAAGTTTTCCGCGATGGCAATGACGGAATCCCGCACATAGCGGATATCCGGCTGCTGGTGCTTGTCCAGCGGCGTGGGAACGCAGATCGCGATGAAGTCCACGCCCCGGACAAAGCCGAAATCCGAAGTGGCCCGCAGGCGCCCGGCTCTCACCAGCTCCGCCAAATCCGCGTCCACCACGTCTCCGATATAGTTGTGCCCGGCGTTCACCATATCCACTTTTTCCTGCTGGACGTCAAATCCGATGGTCTGAAACCCATGTTTGGCCTTATCCACCGCCAGCGGGAGGCCCACGTAGCCCAAACCGCATACGCCCATAACCAGGGTCCTGTCCTGAATTTTTGCGATAAGGTCCTCTTTGATCGCCATTTAAACGGCCTCCTTCACGCGGTTTCCCGGCTCCTCCATGCGGTATGCCTTCCCACAGGCCGGGCAGGCCGCCCGGCCCCCGGAAAACGTGAGCCGCTCCCCGCACTGGCACACATACCCGCGAATCTCCGCGGGGACGCCGAGCACCTCCGTATAGTCCGGCACGTCCTTTGTCACCACGGCCCCCGCTCCCACCAGCGCGTAACGGCCAATCGTGTGGCCGCACACAATCGTGGCGTTGGCCCCGATGCTGGCACCCTCTTGAACCACGGTCTTCCGGAACTCGTGTTTCCGCTCCATAAAAGCCCGGGGATTGATCACATTGGTAAACACGCAGGAAGGGCCCAGGAACACGCCGTCCCCGCAAATGACGCCCGTATAGACGGAGACATTGTTCTGGACCTTGCACCCGTCCCCCAATTGGACCTCCGGCGCAATCAGCACGTTCTGGCCAATGGTGCATTCTTTTCCAATCCGGCTCCCGGCCATAACATGGGAAAAGTGCCAGATTTTGGTTCCCTCCCCAATTTCACAGCCCTCGTCCACATAGCTGGACCCGTGTACAAAATACGCCTTATCCATCACAGAGCCTCCAACACCGCCGCGATGACTTCCTTCTGCTCCGCCTCCCCCAGATAGGGGTGCATGGGCAGGGAGAAGGTCCGGGCGCAATAGTCCATGGCATTTTGATAGGTCTCCCCATACCGCGGCAGGCCCTGGAACACAGGCAGCGCGTGCTGGGGTTTGGGATAGTAAACCATGCTGGGAATCCCCCGCTCACGCAAATACCCGAGAATCCGGTCCCGCCGCTCTCCATTCTCCGCCAGCAGCGCGTACTGCGCCCAGGCAGATACGCCGCCCGCTGTGACGGCGGGCGTGACGAGCTTTCCCGCAAAAGCGGCGCGGTACCGCTCCGCCACAGCCTGCCGGGCATCCAGCTCGTAATCCTCCAAGGCCTTCAGCTTCGGGAGAAGGACCGCAGCTTGTATCGCGTCCAGCCGGGAGTTGATGCCAACCCGCACATTGTCGTATTTGCCGCCGGGGCCCTGGCCGTGAACGCAGAGGGAGCGGGCCAGCGCCTCCATCCCGCTGTCATCTACAAAGACCGCGCCCCCGTCGCCGTAACAGCCCAAGGGCTTCGCGGGGAAAAAGGAGGTGGCCGCGATCTGCCCGAAGGAACAGGCCCGCCGCCCCTGGTAGGACGCGCCGAAGCCCTGGGCGGCATCCTCAATCAAGATCAGGCCATACCGTTCGCAGAGGGGGACAATGGCGTCATAATCACAGGGATTGCCCAATATGTCCACGGCAACCACCGCCTTGGGCGTCCGCGTTCCCTCCGCCAGGACGGCTTGAATCTGGCGCTCCAGGCTCTCCGGGCTGAGGCAGTATGTGTCCGGCAGGATGTCGCAGAAGACCGGGACGGCCCCCAGCATCTTCGCTGGTTCCACAGAGGCAACGAAGGTCATATCCGGGCAGAACACAACGTCGCCGTTCCCTACGCCAGCTGCCATAAAGGCAGCCTGGAGGGCGTCCGTTCCATTGGCGCAGGTGACGCAATACCCCCGGCCAGCGAACGCGGCAAGGCGCTTCTCCAGCTCCGCCACATAGGGGCCGCCGATGAACTGGGCGGAATCCAGGACGGCCTGGATGTTGGCGTCAATCTCGGTTTTCAAGGCCCGGTATTGGGCTTTTAAATCAATGAATTGCAGAAGCTACTCCTTCTTTCCCATAAAAGGCCTGGCAGGGTTGCCCGCCACGACCGCCCCCGGAGGCACGTCCTTTAAAACGACCGATCCGACTCCGACCAGGCTGTTTTCCCCCACCGTCAGCTGATTCCGGATGGTGGCGCTGGCAAAATGTGCGTTTTTTCCAAAGCGGCAGGAACCATACAGAATGCTTCCGCCGACAAACGAGGCGTTTTCTTCAATGACACAGTTGTGTCCCACGCGGGTCCCCGCATCAATTTTGACTCCGCTTCCAATGATGGTGTCGTCAATGACCCCTCTGCTGATGTTGCAGCTTTCCAGGATCGTCACTTCCCTGCCAATGACCACGCCGCCAAAGTGCTTCACCATGGTCTTTTTGTGGCTGGCATCCTCCGTGTAGCCAAACCCATCGTGCCCAATCGTGGTCCCGGAGGCAATTTCGCACTTCTCCCCAATGTCCACCCGGTTTATAATCACCACGTTATTCCAAATCAACGTTCCGGCCCCAATGGTAATGTCCCCGTCCAGGGTACAGTTGTGCCCAATGCGGACGCCTTCTCCCAGTTTGACCTTTGGCCCGATATAGGTGAACTGCCCCACGGCGGGCCGCGCCTCCCGCTCCCCATAAAAATGCTCAACCGTGTGGAAAAAGGCGCGCTTGGACTCCGGCGTCCGGATGACGTTTTGAAAGGAACCTTCCACCGCTTCCGAAACCACCGCAAGCCTAACCCCTGAACCGTCCAAGCCCGCCGGGATATTCTCCGGCTTTTTCACCCAGGTAAACGTCCCGGGCCGGTAGCGGGCGAGAGAGGAAAAGCCCTCCACCTCGTCCGTTTCCCTTCCGGAGAAGGAAAAGGGAATTCCCTCCGACTGCAAAAAAGACAGTATCTCCAAAATCCGCATCACAAATCTTCCTCCCGCAAAATCGAACCCAAGTCCGTGAAGTTCTCCTCCAGCTGCTTCCAACGCTCCCGGTTTGCGGAAGAGGTAAAACCACGCACCGTTTCCCCAAGGCTCCGCTCCGCCTCATGGTACCAGAAGGCATGCGTTAAAATATGCAGGCGGTCATACGCGCCGGACCTCACAATATCCAGCACGGGCTCCCGCCATCTCCGGCGGCTGTCCGAGAGGTATTTGAACTCCCGGAAAAAGGTCTTCCCGTAAGAATTGACAACGCCGGGGATGTGGTAGTCCGCCTCCAGGGCGGCTTTGGAGGGACGGTGCATGGAAACAGCCGAGACCGGGGTCCCGAGAAGCGCGGACAGCATCCCGCACTCCTTCCGGACCGCCTGGGCCAGCTCCTCCGGGGAGAGCTCCGGCCCGTAGGCCTTCTCGTCGAAATGCAAGCCGATCTCATGCCCCAGGGACTGGATCCGCCGGAGGGCCGCCGCGCCCCGCTGGGAAGCCGGGTTGTAAAAGTCCGTACGGAGCAAGGCGAAATAGGTGGCGCCCACGCCCATCTCCGCCTCCAGCTCCGCCAGGCGGACCGCCCGCTCCAGGCTGAAATCCACGTCATGGCGGAGGATTACGCAGCGGGAAACGTCCCCGTAATGATGGTAATCCCGGAACGAGTAGCCGCGCTCCCGCAGGAGGGCCAGAAGCGCTCGATAGGACGCGTAGGTAAACTCCATGTCTTACTTCCCCCGGCGGTAACCGCCAGCTCCAGTCCTATCCAAAATCTCCGCCAGCTTTCCAGTCAGGTTTTTCCGTTCAAAGGCCTCTATCCGGGGGGAATGGAGCAGCTCCCGTTTCCCGCCCCGTTGCCACGTTTGATATTCCCGCAAAATAAACCGCTTGATCTCCGGAAGCTGCGTGCTGGAAAAAGCCATGCCATGCCCGGTCACCCTGAGCGCTTGGGCGATCACGCCGTCCCCATGGGCAAAGGCCAAAATGGGCCGCCCGCTGCGCAAATAGTCAAAGAACTTTCCCGTATAGGAAAACTTGATGCCGTCCTCATCCCCAAGCAGCAGGAGCAGCATGCTGGCACGGTAATTTTCCTTTAAAGCCTCCTGATGGGAAAGATAGCCCGTCTCCTCCAGCGCCGCTCCCAAATCATATTTCCGCAATACGTCCCGTCCCTCAATGGTCATCGCCCCAATCATGCGCAGCTGGATGTCCGCGGGATCCATGCTGCCCTCGGCGATCAATTGGCCCAGCGCCTCCAGGAACGCCGCAAAGCCAGTGGTCCTATACTTGTCATATAAGATTCCGCTGTATACCATCGTAAATTTAGGGGGCTGTTCCTCCGGCACGGGCAGCCCGGAAAAATCGGCCTCGTCGTATCCGTTCGTAATGGCGGAAACCCGCTCCTCCGGAATCTGGAAGCGCTCCACGTAGGACTTCGCAAAATGCTCTTCCACGGCAATGCTGCAGTCCGCCGCCTTTAGCAGGATTCTCTCCAGCAGGACCAGCAGCTTCTGGTCCGGGCTGGCCATGCTCCAGTCTTTTTGATGGATGTCCGTCCAGGGGTCCCGGTAATCCGCTACCCACGGGATGCCGTATGTTTCCTTCAAGTAAAATCCAATCAAATGCGCGCTAAAAGGACCCGACGTTGTATAGACCACGTCGAACTCTGATAGGTCCATCTGTGTCTCGATATATTGGACCGCCTCATAGGCCCACAGCAGGGCCGGGCTGGGGAACGTAAGCAGCCTGGCCCTGCCCTCCCCCGTCTGGACGAGGGCCCTGGCAATCGAAGCCGCCTCCTGGTCATGCCGCAGAACCGTTTCCAAAAACGCGAGCAGCGCCTTCTCTGTTTCCGGGGAAAACAGCCGCATCCGCACGCTGTACACCGGGTCTGGAATCCGTACCACCTTCATTCCCGCCGGGATTTCCCGCAGCAGGCTTTCGTCCCAGTAGTTCATCTCCAGCGGCGGACGGTCCGTGGACAGGACCGTGGGCCACCAGTGGAACCGCGGCAGGTATTTCGCAAATTTGATCGAGCGGAAAACGCCGGAACCGGACAACGGCGGAAAAAAGTACGCCGCCATAAGCACCCGCTTGCAGCCCTCCGGCACCTCTTCCGGCAAATCCTCCTGTTCCGGCACAGGCAGGCCCTGGTTTTCTCCCTCCAGTATGTTCAGGAAAAAGCGGTAGTGATGAATCCCGGCCTCCTCCATCTGCGCGGCAATCGCAAACAGCACGGACACCCCGGTCGAAATGACAACATCGTAGTCCCCGTGCACTTCCTTCAACCGCGCAAAGGAAATCACCGGAAGGCCGAAAATCCGTTGTCCCTCCAGGGCCGGGTTGTTGTCGGCAAAGCAGAACACCCTTTCACGGCCAAAGTAATCCAGCGCCTCTTTCCCGTACCGCCCCGCGCCAAACAGAATGACCTGCTTCTCCATTTTCATCCTCCGCTCCCCGCATATAAATCCTCCAGGACCTTCGCCTGCCGCCGGATGTCATAGCCCGCCGCCCGTACGGCTTCCAGGCCGGAATTCCGGTCATATTCCCGGGACGCCAGCTCTTCCACGGCGGAAAGCCACACTGGAATCTCCAGGGGCCTGTGCCAAATATTTTCCGCAAACGCCACATCGCCCGGCACTTGGCTGGACACCACGCAGGGCAGGCCGGAAGCCGCCGCCTCTACCGCCACGATTCCAAGTCCCTCAAACCTGGAGGGGAGGAGGAACATGTCCATCGCCTGCAAATACGCCTCAACGTCGGTCCGCCAACCCAACAGAAGCACGGCTCCCTCCAGGTTCCGGCTGAGAACCTGCTCCGTCAAAGCCTCCCGCAGTTCCCCGTCTCCCACGATCATCAGCTTGGAGCGGGGGTGCGCCTGGTGGAACTCCGCGAAAAGGCTGATTAGGAACGCGTGGTTTTTTGGATAAGACATCCGGCCAACGGTTCCCAGGACGAAGCTGCCCTCCAGGCCCAGCTCTTGGCGGACCGCGGCTCTCTTTTCCGCTTGGAAGCGGTATTTCTCCACATCAATGGCATTTTTCACCATCCGTATCCGGTCCCTGGGAATCTGGGGTCCGAAGAGCCAGTCCGCCGCCAAGCTGGAACAGGCCCAGAAATCCGTGGCCAGCTCCGGCGAAAAGGCCTCCTTCACTTCCTCATGGCGGCGCAGCAGCTCCGCGCGCTTCACTTCGTCCGGTTCGTCTATGAACGTGGAGTGGGAGTGGACGATCACTTTCCGGATTCCCGCCTCCCGCGCCAGCTCTTCCAGCAAAAACCCCGTCCAGAAGCAGTTGTTCAAGTGCAGAACCTCGTATCCGCTCTCAAATATTTCCCGGATTCTACGAACAAACAAGTCCTTATTCTGCCCCGCCGTCGTTTTCAGGAGATGAACCCCATACGGAAAATCCCGGTACTGCTCCGCGCCTTCCAGCGCGGGATTCTGCGTCAAAAAATCGAAGCGGAACCGCTCCCAGTCCATGTACTTATAATAATTGAATACAAACGTCTCAATTCCGCCAAAACCAGGCGATACCAATTGAAGGACTTTCATAGGGTTCATCCGCCGCACCTCGGTTCTCTTAAAGATGGTTCGTCCCCCGGCCCTAAATCAGGTCGGAGACCGCAGTCGTTCTGTGGAAAAAGGGGTCCTCGTCCTTCAGGGCCAGGAAATCCCCATCCCGGATTTCAATTTCACGCATCAGCGATAAAATGGACGCTTCCAGGTCGTTCTCTTCCGTGCTTTCCCATCCGGGAGCCAGCTTCAAGTAGGCCCGGACGTAATCGGTAATTCCCTCCTGGACCCTCTGAATACAGCGCAGTTCGCGCTCCGTCCTGGTCTCCGCCGCAAAGCAAGCCCTTCCATCCCCGTCGAAGCCCAGCACAGACGGCTGGGGCGCCATCAGGACACTCTCCAGCACCAGATAGTACTGGGAAACCACGCTCTCTTCCGGTTTAAAAAAGGTCTGGATATCCAGTCCCTTCTCCCGCATCAGCTCCCGGTCCTGCTGCCAAAAGTAAAACCCCCTCAAATGCCGCTCCGTCAGGCGGCCGACATACATCTGGACCGTGCCCCGGGCCACAAAATCATAAAAGGCGACGTCGCCCTCCCTCCATGGCAGGCTCTCCATGTACCGGAGATACCCCCTCCGGCTGGCCTTGGCCGCTTCCAATATCTCCTCTTTGTAATCCAGCAGCCCGCCGCGCGCCCCGTCCTTTTCTACGGAAATGCCAAACCGCTCCCGCAGCTGTTCCTGGAGGCTGCCGCTGAACCGCATCTCCTCCACATAGCGGAGGTCCTCCTCCGTCTCAATCCCGGCGCGGACCGCCGCAAAGCGGGAGGTCAAAAAGTAGGTGGATTGGACGGCCCCCTCCAACTGGTCGTAAAGTTTCTTGATCAGGTAACCATCCCTGGCGCAAAACCACAGGTTTTTCAAGCCCTGCTCCCGTATCTGCCGGTACAGCCAGATGACAAAGCCCGTTATGACAGGCCCAAAAAACACGTAGCCAGCCTCATAGGCGTCCGTTACATGGATGCTGCGCCCCGGCTCCTCAAATTGGAAGGGGCTGTTGAATAAGCGGGCCGCCAGCATCCCCGCCTGGATCCGGCTATGTACGCTGCGGATGTTCTCCCAAAGGCCCAGGTACCCGGCCTTTTCAAAGAGCTCCAGCCCGCTGTAAAGACGGCAGGCGGTACAGCCGTTTCTCTCCGCGCCCTCCACATCCGCGTCCACGGAATCGCCAATGTGCAGGCAGCTCCTGCCTGGAATCCGCTCCCGCAGCCTTGCGAACAGCTGCTGGGTCTTTCCGGTCCGGCAGCCGCAGGAGGTCAAAATCTCCGTATAGCCAATTCCCCAGTCGCGCAGAAATACCTCCAGCTGCTCTTTTGTGTAAAAGGTATCCGAAACGATATACAGCGGCTTTCCCTGCTGGAAAACCTCCCGCAAAAGCGCGCACAGCTCCTCCCGGGGAACGAGCAGTTCCCGGTCCGTCTCCCACTCCAGGCGGGCCAGCTCCTCCGCCCGTATACCCGTGACGGCATGCCGCTCCACCATGTAGGAATAAATCTCCAGCAGCGTCGGAACCGTGGCCTTTCCCAGTTCCTTTTCCCCTTCGAGCCGCTTTAAGGGGAAGTCTTCAATCTTCACTCCCCTTTGCTCCAGCCGCAGGCCGGCAAGTTCAAACACGTCGGCGGGAAACAGCGTCCGGCGCGTCAGCAGGGTATCAAAGAGGTCCACGCTGACCACATCGTGCTCCTGGATGAGCCGCCGGAGCGCTTCTTTTGAGACGCCCTGGACACCCGCGAAGGAATACGCCGCTTTGGGGGACGCGCACAGGTCGTTTCCATGGACATCCAGCAGCGCAACACCGTGCTCCGCGCAAAGGTCGCCTATCCGCTTCGCGATTACCTTACAGGACTCCGGGCGCGCCGCCGCCACTATCAGGCGGACACCCGAATCCAAGGCCTCCTGCATGGAAAAAATGGGTTTCCCGTAGAGCTCTCCGCTTGTCTGGTACCCATCCAGTAAACCAGCCACATGGAAACCATCCAGCCGCTTTAGAAGGGTCCCCGTCAGAGGGCTCAGGCCATATAGCGCGATCTTATCATTCCGGTGCGCCTGAAGCGCGGTTTCCAGTTCCAAAATGCGTCCTCCTTTGCGCAATTCCCCCGGAGGCCAGCGGCGGGCACGTCAGCGCATGTTATCGGTATAAAACCGCAAGGTCCGGCGGATGCCGTCCTTTAAGGAAGTCCTGCTTGCCCAGCCGAGCCCCCGCAGCTTGCCGCTGTCGCCAGTTACGGCGGCAAGCGCTCCTTTTACCTCCGGCGTATCGCGCTCCGCCAGGTCGAACACAACTTCCGCCCCGTTTCCCCACTCCGCCGCGTACCGCTCCGCCAATTCCTTCACGGAGCACTCCCCGGCCTCGTCGCAGACGTTATAGCTCTCTCCCGCGTTTCCGTAGAGCAACACGTCCAGCAGCGCGTCCGTAGCATCCAGCAAATACATAAAAGAGCGGACCGCCGTCCCGTCACTTTTCAGCACAATCTGGTTTTTCTCCCGCAGCTGCCGGATAAAATCCCCGTGGAGCCTCCCGTCCGACAGCGATATGCCGGGACCATAAATCTGGGACGGCCTCGCCGTCACACAGGGCACTCCGCGCTGCGCGTGGTAAAGCCCGCACAGGGTTTCGGCCCCGCGTTTCCCGCTGGAATAGGCATTGCGCATATTCCTCCAATCCAAAAGGCCCGTGTCCTCCTCTTTCTTGCGGGCCCGGTCCGGGCTGTCCCCATACACATCCACGCTGCTCAGCAGCAGGAACCTGCGGCTGCGCTTGCTCTCCGCCAGCTCCAACAGATTCTGGCACCCATACAAGTTGGTCTGGAAGGTCTCAAGAGACTGTTCCCAGCGCGACGAGAGCCCAACCGGGCTGGCGGCGTGAACGCAAATATCCACATCGCCCTCCCAGGCAACCGGGTCCCTCACGTCCTGCGTAATGATGCTCAGGTCCGGATCGTCCAAGTAGGGCGCAAAGCGCGCCTCCGCGTTTTTCCGGCTTCTGCACAGCGCCACAATCTTGGTCCCGCTATGGTTCCTCCGGTTGTTTTCCAGCAGCAGGTAAACCAAGTAGGACATCAGGAAACTGTTCGCTCCGGCAATCAAAATGCTTTGATGCCCAAGGCGCCCAAGGTCCTTCCGCTCCTCTAAGAGACGGTTGAGGTCCTCCTCCACGATTCTGTGCATCTTCCTCACCCCGGCCGCCCTTCCTTCTCGCAAAAGAGGGGATACAGGGCCTTGGCTATGGCCAGGTCCTCCGGGTAGGTCACTTTAATGCAGAATCGGTCCCCTTCCACCATGGCAACCGGAACATTCAGGCGCAGCACCAATTCACTGTCTTCGTACACTTCCCGCTCCTGGGGAACGCTCCGGTAGGCCTCATGGGCAGTCCGCAGGACGCCATACCGATAGGTCTGGGGGCCCTGCTGCACAAAGAGCTTCTCTTTTTGCAAGGTGCGGTCCGCCATGATGCCGTCATCGCTGGCGGTCACCGCGTCCGTCGCTTTTACCACGGTAATCACCCCGTCGTGCTCACGGATCAGGCTGTAATGCTTGTTGACCGTCTCTTGGGCAAGAAGCGGGCAAACCGCCGTCATAATCATGACGGTATCGGACTCTTTTGCCGGGATGGCGCACATCCCGCTGTACACGGAGTCAAAGCGTGTAACCCCCGCCTTCGCAACGTATTTCAGCTTTGGAATACCATACTGTTTTCCCCACTCCCAAACATGGGAGGTATACTCCTCCAGCGTCACCACGCAGATTTCATCAATATTCGCGTTGCATTGCGCCGTCTTCATGGAATACGCCACCATGGGCATGCCCGTCATTTCCACAAACTGCTTCGGTAAATTCCCGGAATTAAACCGGATACCATAGCCTCCGGCCAAAATAATGGCATAATTCATACCGTTCCCTCCTCCCGCCTTTTCCATCTGGTTCCCTAATGGGCTATCACAGCTATGCTGCAGGAATCCCCTATGGGAACTTTATAAATGACATCGTATGGGAGCCGCCCCACCTCGCTTGGGTGATATATTTCTACCGCATCCCCTCCAGCTACCGCAGAGGACCCGGCGTTCTTTTTCTGGTTATCCAAAAACCCCACGAATTCGTCCCGCTTTAAGCGCGTAATATATTCCCTGCACGCCTTTCCGTTCTCGCCCGCTCCAAAAACCAATATCTTCATAAAGCCTCCCAATCTTCCAAGCCAGGGACCTGTCTCCCAGCAGCCCGCCGCTTCCAGCCTACGGCATGATGGCGTAAAGAACCGTTTCATTCCCGTAATTGGAATGATGCCGGATATAGAGTTTATAATCCGGGACCAGCTGCTTGATGTACAGAGGAATCGCGGTCATATCTTCAGGTTTATGATAGATGCAGACCGCCAGTTTCGGCTTGTCCCGCCGGATGACCCGTTCCGCACCCTTCAGCGACTCCAACTCAGAGCCCTCTATGTCCATCTTGATCATTGTGACGCGCTCTTCTTCAGGAATTACCTCATCAATGGGAACCACTCGTATGCTGCTGCCTCCGGCCTTGCATACGTGGGAAGCCCCATCGGCGCTTGCGGTAAAATGCAGCGTCGTCCGCTCACTCCAGGTCCCGTAGGGCAAAAGCTCCACTTCGGACAGGGACTCCCTGTCTTTTCTCTCCAGGCAGATTTGATAGCACTCCGGGTCCGGCTCGAACGCATAAATTTTTTTCACGCTTTTGCAGTATTTTTAAACTCTAAAGAAGAGGCAAGATTGAGGCAGCCCGCGTCAATCAGAACTTCCTCCCTGCCGTAGCTTATAAAATCAGGAGAGAAGTACTGTCCCGGGTCTTCGAATTTATAATATTCGATCAGGCTGTAAACCTGCTCCCGGGGGTAGCCTCCCTCTTCCAAAATCCGCTTGATTTCCCTATCCGCCATGGTTGTACTCACCACAACGCTCAGGTCTTTTCTTGACAGCAGTTCTTCGGGGCTCATAACTGGCCAGCCGCAATAACCGTTTTTCTGCTTTTCCTCCGTCTGGCTGCAAAATCCAATAAACCGCTCGTCATCCTGCCAATACGGGAGAACAATTTTGCCCGCTATCCCCGCTCCATACAAAACGATCTTCCGGTCATCCGGCATAAGCTCCCTTAAATCAGCAGGCGTTTTTCCTGTAAAATGCGGCACCCCTGGTAAATAGGCCGATACAACCGCCTCTATGTATCTCATATCGTGGGAAATCATCCAGTTCAGCCTGTTCAAATAGATGTCCCGGGAGGTTTCATCCTCCAGCAGCCCATAGACCTTCTGATACTGCCCAAATGTACTTTCCATATGATTCTTCCTCATTCCACCAGCCAGTCAAGGTCCAATTCCCAGGCCGCCAGCGGGTTGGCGGGTTTGCTCTTCCCGCCATGGAAGTCGCTGCCCCCCGTAACATGCAGACGGTGCTTTTCCGCCAGGCGCAGATACTCCGCTGTCTGCTCCGGCGTGTGGATTGGGTAATAGCATTCCATGGCGTCCAAGCCATAGCCTTTTAGCCGTACCACCAGCTCATCCAGCGTCTCGCCGTTCAATACGATCTGGTACGGATGCGCCAGGGAAACTTTGCCGCCCGCCGCCTTGATCTTCTCAACGCAGGTCTGGGCGCTGGGCTTTGTGCCCTTTTCAATCTCCTGAAATTCCGGTGTGTCCAAGTAGCGGTCAAAGGCCTCCTTGCGCACCGATACCATTCCGAGCCTCAGCATCACCATGGCAAAATGGGGACGGCCCACCGAACCTCCGGCGGCTTCCTTGTCCACCTCGTCCAGGGGAACTTCCAGGCCTTTCGTGCGCAGGAAATCCCGGATGCGGTATTTCCGGTCGTTCCGGCCGCCTTGCAGTCCACTAAACCAGCTTTTCAGCGCGGAAGCAGAAAAGCCATATCCCAAAATGTGCAGGTTCAAATAATCATCCGCGCTCAGCTCCACGCCTTGAATCACCCGCAGGCCCAGGGCCCCGCCAGCTTCCTGCGCCTCTTCCACGCCGTTCACGCTGTCGTGGTCCGTCAGGGCCCAGAGCTCCGCCCCCCGCGCCTTCACCAAGCGGGCCAGCTCAGCGGGCGTATGGAGCCCGTCGGACGCCGTGCTGTGGGTATGCAAATCCGCCTTATAAATCATACGTTTCTCCTATTTCAGCCCGAATTCGGTTACCAGGCGCGAGACGATTTCCTGGGGCGTCTCCTGGCCGTCGTTCTGGATCACGACGTGGGAATGCCCCGGCTCGTCATAGGGCAGGTCCACCCCCACCACGTTCTTCACGCCGGAGGAGTACAGCTTCTTCTGGTCCCGGCGGTACAGGGTCTCCCGGCTGGCCTTGACGTAAATCTCCCGGTAATTCGCAATGTTCTCCCGGTTCCACTGACGCACGTCCGAGTACATGGAAATGCTGCACACCACCACGTCCTTCCCCTGCTCCGCCAGGTTCCTGCAGGTCCTGAAGGTGGAATAAGCCCCCGCCCGGCGGGCCTCCGTGGTGTAGCGCTCCTCCTTCAGAATCACCCCCGTGGACGGGCAGAAATCTCCCGCCGCCCCGCGGATCTGGTCCCCGTCAAAGAGGACCGCCTCCGGGCTCTGCTCTTTCAGCCGCTCGTAAAACAGGCTGCCGATGGTGGTCTTCCCCGCCCCGGCCAGGCCTGTGAAAAAGTACACGGTTCCCGTTTGTCCCACTCCTATGTATCCCCCTCGCCGCTCTTGTCCAGCCGCTCCCGGACCCCTTCCCGCAATAGGGCCAGCCCCTTTTGCAGCGCCGCCCGGCGCTGGTCCGTGCAGCTCCCCTCAGCCGCCGCTTCCGCCAGTTCCAACATCCGCTCCAGCAAATACTGGCCGCACTCCAGGTCTTCCATGGTCCATTCTTTCATCTTCTCAGTGATACAGCGGCCGCTCCAGCAGCGCGGGGTCCAGTTCCAGCATCCGCATGAAGCGCAGGGGCTGGCCGCGCTTGTTGACGAAGCGCAGGTCCCTCATCAAAATCCTGGCACACTTGATCCGGCTCTCCCGGGTCTCCCGCATGAGATTCTCCAGGATGTCCTCCAGCCTCTTCTCTTCTTCCTCCGAAATGCACCGCTCCCCGTTTTCCCCTACCCGCACGGAGTCAAAGGCCTTTTCCCAGCTCCAGCGCATATAGCCGTCCAGGGTGGTGAAGTCCTCTATCAGCGCGCGCGCGCGCTCCTCGTCCATGGGCGTCCCGTCGTAATAGTGGAAATCGTATCCATACTGCCCGTAAGCGTCCCGGAGGAAATACTCGATAAAGCAGCGTTCGCTGTCGTTGGCAAACTCGTCGTACGTCCGGTAGACCGACGCCGTGTCGAAGCCCTTCACATTCCCAGGCTGGCAGTAGTCCTTCCCGCCCTCCGTGCAGCGGGTCATGGACTCCGTGTAGGGCACGTCCAGGAACGCCGCCAGCGCCGTGAAGGCCGCCACCGGGTTCAGCTTCGCGTCCTCAAAGCGGACCAGGATGCTGTCCCGGTACAGGCGGTCCTCCGGGTCGATCAGGAAGCTCCGGTTCACCACGTACTCGCTGGCCATGTCACTGGCCACGTTCTGGTACGCCCCCTCCCCGGAACCCGCCCCGCCCTTCAGGATGTTGTAATAGATGTAGCGCATGGACCCGCAGTAGCTGGTGGTAAAGCGGCGCATGGGCGTAAAGGTCTTGATGTACGGAAACTGCTGGAAAAGCGGCATCTTCCGCACCGCGTCGTAGTCCTCCGACTCCAGGACCGTGCGCCCGCTCTCCCGCTCTACATAGAGGTTGTACACCATCCGGGGAAAGTGGGGCTGGAGGAACACCGCGGGGGCAATCCGGGAGGACCAGTCCTGCCCCGCCGCGCTGGTCCCGTTCTCCAGAAACACCGCCACCGCAAAATCCTTATCCTTCCGCCTCTTCAGGCGGTACAGCTCCTCCACACGCCGCGCGGGCCAGCCCCCGAAGGCTTCCAGCGCCTCCTTCAGGGACTTCGCGCGGTTCATCTTCTCCTTCATCTCCGCGATGCTGCCCGTCAGCTCTTCCATCATCACGGATGCCAGCACCAGTATGTTGGGGTGGGCGTCGAAGACCTCATTGAAAAAGTCGCCGCCGTTGTGGGCGGAAAGCTGCGTGTGCCAGATGAGGCGGCTAACCTCCCGGATGCCCACGGGCTTCAGGGGGTACTGGCTGTAATCCACGCCGTATTCCGCCTGGAAGTCGATGGGATAGCGGGAAACCTCCCCGCCGAAGAGGAAGACCAGCTTCTCATCCCGCAAAAGGCGGCGGAAATCTAAGCACTGCAAATAAGCGCAAAAGACCTCCCAGACGTCGTAATGGAGATACACATGGTTCTCCCGGCCCACGTCCTCGCTCCTGCGCACGTTGTCGTTCAAATATTCCAGCTCGTACTGGCTGTAAACGTTGCCCGCCAGGATGGGCTTTTCCAAATCCTTGAAAAAGTTCCGGCTGACCACGGGGTTTTTAAAGTTAATGTATTCCCCGAACCGCTCCTCCCCCGGGAAAAAGGGCACGTACCCGGTCCCGTCATAGGGGAAAAAGCGGATGGGAAGGTCCTCAAAGGACGGGAAATCCTTCCGGAAAAAATAGGGGTATTTTTTCAGCAGCTTGCAATTTTGCTCGTAACGGCCCCGCAGCTCCTCCGCGTTGGGCTCGTAAAAGGCCCCGGTCATCAGGGCCAGGACCTCCTCCCGGAAGCAGCCCCGGTTATAGAGGCTCCGGAAGCAGGTGTAGGAAATCTTATAATCCCCGCCGGACTGCAGGATATAGACGGCCGCCTCCAATTCCCCGGCGGGGTCCCCTCCCTGGTGGATAACCAGCCTGTACGCGTCCCGGGCCTCCGCCGCGCTCCCCAGGGCCGCCAGCTTCCGCGCAATCTCAATGGCTTCCATCCAAATCCCTCCTTACATGAGAACGGGGGGCGGGCCAAGGGCCCGCCCCCCGCGAAATGCCTTGGTTCCAGCGGTGCGCTGACTGTCCGGATTAGCCCAGCAGCTGCAGCACGCCCTGGGGAACCGCATTGGCCTGGGCCAGCATCGCCTGGGCGGACTGGACCAGAATGTTGTTCTTGGTGTACTTCATCATCTCTTCCGCCACATCGGTATCCCGGATGGTGGACTCAGCGTCCTGGATGTTCTCCGCCATGACGCTCAGGTTGTTGGCGGTGTGCTCCAGGCGGTTCTGGTAGGCGCCTAAATCGCCGCGGACGCCGGAAACGGTGTTGATGGCGTCCTTGATCACGCTGATAGCGTCGGCGGCGCCGGTCTGATTGCTGATGTCGATGCCGTCAATCTTCAG
>CAPOAR010000039.1:0-27673 GCA_948670295.1 uncultured Oscillospiraceae bacterium
CCGCCAGCACATCGACAGCTACCAGGGCGCCGACCTGACAGAGCAGAGCCGGATGACCTTAAGCGAGTGGCTCGACAAGTGGCTGGAGGACATGGAGAATACTCTGCGGCCCAACACGCTGAGGAACTACCGCAGCTACATTGAGAACCACGTCAGACCCAGCCTGGGCGATAAGCAACTGACTCGAATCACGCCGAAAGATGTGCAGCGGTTCTACGAGAAGCTGAATGACACCCTGGCCAGCGGTACAGTGCGCCGCATCCACACCACGCTCCACGGTGCGCTGAAGGCGGCACAGCAGGCTCACCTGATCGCCAGCAACCCGACCGAGCAGATCACCGCTCCCAGGTTCAGCTATAGGGCGAAACAGGTGCTGACGGACGAGCAGCTGGATGTGTTCATGAGGGTCATCGCGGAGGATGAAATCTGGCATGACTTCTTCTACACGGAACTGACCACCGGTCTGCGGCGGGGTGAGATCTGCGGGCTCAAGTGGGAGGACTTCGATGAGGTCAGCGGTACACTGAAAATCTGCCGTACCGTCTACCGAGAAGATGGCGGCGGGCTGACTACTGGGGATACCAAGACCAACGCCGGTACTCGTAAGGTCGTATTGCCTGGCAGTACAGTTACAGTTCTCCGTGAGCGAAAAAAGTCCGCACTGACTGAGTGGATATTCCCCAACCCGCTGAAGCCGGAGCAGTCTGTCAATCCTGGCTCAGCATACCGCCGGTTGAAGATTCTGCTGAAGCGGGCCGGTCTCCCGAATATTCGCTTCCACGACTTGCGTCACACCTTCGCGACTCACGCTCTGGCGTCGGGCGTGGATGTGAAAACCTTGTCAGGCATCCTGGGCCATACCAGAGCGGCGTTCACCCTGGACACCTACACCCACACCACTGGCGATATGCAGAAGCGAGCCTCGGAAGTGGTAGGAGATTTTCTGACAGACATTTTTGGAGAGGAGTTGAGACCGTGGGAAGAAAGCGCAAAAGCGGCGAGGGTACAGTCCGGCTGAGAAAGGATGGACGCTGGGAAGGCCGGGTAGTCATTGGCTACGATGATAAAGGGCTGCCAAAAACAAAAAATGTGTTGGCAAAGACCAAGGCGGACTGCGTGGCGAAACTGGAATCGCTGAAAGAATCCGTGGCTCCCGCAACCGCCGTTAAGATCAGAGCAGATATGCCCTTCGGCGAGTGGATGGAATTCTGGTACGAAAACTACAGCAAGCCAATGCTCCGCCCCAGTTCCCAGCGATCCTATGAGGACTTTATCAGGCTCTACATCCGCCCCAAATTGGGCAGTGTTCCTCTGAACAAGTTAACGATGAATGACCTCCAGCGGTTCTTCAACTGGATGCGAAAGGATGGACGTACGCTGCATAGAGAAACCAGAGGCGGTGGTCTCTCGGACAATATGGTGCGCAACTGTCACAGCCTCTGCCGCAGGGCGTTGGAAAAAGCTGTGGCAGAGCGATTGATCGTAAAGAATCCAATTGAGGAATGCAAGGCTCCGCCAATCAGACGGAAGGAGATGCAGCTGCTCACCAGGGAGGAGCTGCAAAGACTGCTCATCCAGGCCAAAGACGAAGGTTACTACGAGGTGTTCCTGCTGGAACTGACCACTGGCCTCCGAGTAGGAGAATTGATGGCGCTCCAGTGGGACGATCTGAATTTCAAGACCGGAGAACTGAGGATTGAACGGCAGGTTTATCGAACCAAAGAGGAACTGCTGATCCAGGAACCCAAGACCAAGGCATCTATCCGAACCGTGATTCTTCCCCCGCCTGTGGTCAAGGCGCTGAAGGAGTACAAGAAAACCGTCTCCTCCCGATGGATGTTCCCCTCGCCCAAAAAGGAGGACGCTCCGCTGGCCCCAGCCGCCGCCAGCCACCGGCTTAGTAAAATCCTATCGCATGCTGGATGTAAAAAAGTTCGCTTCCATGATCTGCGCCACGTATTCGCCACCAACGCACTGGAGCATGGGATGGATGTAAAGACTCTGTCCACCGTCATCGGGCACGTCTCCAGTGCCACCACGCTGAATGTCTACGCACACGTCACTGATGATATGCAGAGGCAAGCCGCCGCTAAAATCGACCGAGGTATTGGTAAAGTAGAGATTTCCGCAGAGAATCCCCAAGCGGTAGCCAGCCGCACCTTGACAGACTTCAAACCCAAGCGGGGCAAGCGACGCTACTGGGGCAGCGGATACCTGGGTCAGACCAAAGGTGGGCGCTGGAACGGAAGGTACACGGTGACCTGGCCCGATGGAACAAAGTGCACTCGAGACATCTACGCAGACACGGAGGAGGAATGTGAAAAGCTGTTGGCAGTAATGATAACCGAGATGAAAACAGAGGTAGCCGCCGAAAAGGAGCGGCTGAGGGCAGAGAATAAGGCAAGTTGAGAGTTGCGGCACGCTGGGACACCCCCGGTGGCCAGTTTTTCTCTGTCTGTGGGCAAATATGTGGTCAAGGAGTATCCAGCCGTACCAAGCAAGCAGAAATTGTCACGAAAATGGCAGGACTGAATCAGATAATGCAGATTTTCATGGCCATAAATCAGCCCTTATCCTCAGAGCAGCGTGTGCGCTGGTACACACAAAGAAAAGACCATGGCCGGATTTTGCTGTCAGAGTGCTTCCTCATACAGCTCCGGCCGGGAGAGATAGTGGTCGATGAGCGCCGCCGCGCCGCCCAAGGCGTCCAAGTCCGTCAGGGACCGGGTGTTGTAGGCAATTTCCATAGGCTGGCTCAGGGACAGATAGCGGAACGAGGAGAGCTGCTGACGTATCCTCTGGTCAAAAAACTCGTCCGCCACGGCGTAGTCCCCCACGAAGACCACCTTCTCCGGGCTGAATACCAGGGACACGTTCCGCAAAAGGGCGGCGAACCGGTCCGCCATATAGGCCACGTATTTCCGGGCGTAGGCGTCCTCCTGCCGGGAGGAGGCGAAGAGGTGCCGCAGCTCCACCGCCTCCGCCGGAAGGCGGGACAGGGGAGAGTCCTCCGGCGGCGGGTCCCCGGCGATCATCTTCCGCACCCGGGCAACGGACACCAGCCGTTCTGCGCAGCCCCGGCTGCCGCAGCTGCAAAGCTCCGGGTCGTTCTGGTCCAGGATCATATGGCCGATCTCGCCCACCAGGGAGTTCCGCCCGTTCAGAATGCGCCCGTCCTGAATCAGCGCCCCGGAGAGCCCCCAGGAGGTGAACAGGACCAGAATGGACCGGTTCGGGTCCTCCTGCTCGTTGAGTATGGCCCGGCTGATGGATTTTCCGGCGTTCTCCTCGGACAGCGCCGGGCCGGGACCGAAGATGCCCCGGAGATAATCGCCAATTGGAACGTTCGCCCCCCAGTTGGGCGTGTGGACGCTGTATTTCAGCGTCAGATGGTCATAGTCCACGATGCCGGAGGAGGACAGGCTGACGCCATACAGCTCCTCCCGGTCGACCCCGGCCCGGGCCAGCAGCGCCAGGGCGCTGTTCTCGATGATGCGGAACGCCTCCTCGGGCGTGTCCGGGATGATCCAGGCCAGATGGGAGCTGTCTACCTTGTTCATGCGCATGTCGAACAGCGTCAGGCCCAGGTCCTCCGGCCACATGCGGATAGTCAGCAGGTACTTCCCGCAGGAAAAGCGGAAGTACTCCGGCTTCTTCCCCCCCAGCTCCGTGGAATCCCCTTTGCCGGAGCTGGCCAGAATCCCCTTTCCGCAAAAAAACTGGATGGCCTTCATCACCGTCAGTTTGCTGATGCCAGTGCGGGCCACCACGTCCGCCACCGAGTGGGGCCGGTTGTCCCGGAAGCAGGAGAGCACCATTTTTCGGTTTTGTATCTTTAAATTCGAGGGCAGCGCGGGGACCGATTCGCCTCCGCGCTCCTTCGTTCTCTGGGCAGCCGCCTTCTCCATAGTTGCCCCTCCTTGTTGACTTGGTTCGATTATAACACAGCCTAATTTCAATTTCAACACGGGGGTAGATAGGTTATCTTATTACCAAACCAAAGAGCCTCCTAGTGGCAGAGCCAGGAAAAACTATCATCTCTCACAAAATGACGGCCATCTTCAAGGCGCTCTGCACAAAATTTGGTGGATTGTTATGGTTTCTGTTGACATTTTGCCGAGTGTCTATTACACTAAAGGCAAGGTCAGGCGGTAAATTTTTTTAACCAAAGTTAGTAAATTTAATCGCCTAACATACCAAAATTTTTGATTGGAGGAAAAGGTACATGAAAAAGAAAGTCTTTGCGCTCCTTCTGGCAGCCGTGATGCTGCTCTCTCTGGCCGCCTGCGGCGGCGGATCCGGTTCCGGCTCTGGTGACGGCGGCTCCGGCGGGAGCTCCGACAGCGGCAAGACCGTGCTGAACCTCTGGGCCTTCACCGACGAGGTGCCCAAGATGGTCGACAAGTTCCTGGCCAATAACCCGGACTTTGCCGAAAAGTATGAGGTCAAAACCACCATCATCGCCACCACCGACGGCGCCTACCAGCCCGCCCTGGACCAGGCCCTGGCCGGCGGCGGCTCCGACGCCCCGGATATGTACTGCGCCGAGGCCGCGTTCGTCATGAAGTACACCCAGGGCGACGCCGCCCACTATGCCGCCCCCTATGAGGACCTGGGCATTGACGTAACCGGGGATATCCAGGCCGCCGACATCGCCCAGTACTCCGTGGACATCGGCACCCGGCCCGACGACGGCAAGGTGGTGGGCCTGGGCTATCAGGCCACCGGCGGCGCGTTCATCTACCGCCGCTCCATCGCCAAGGAGGTCTTCGGCACCGACGATCCCGACACCATCGGAGCGGCTATCGGCGCGGGCTCCAATGGCTGGGATAAATTCTACGAGGCCGCCGAGACCCTCAAGGGCAAGGGCTACGGCATCATCTCCGGCGACGGCGACCTGTGGCACGCCGTGGAAAACAGCTCCGAGCAGGGCTGGATTGTGGACGGCAAGCTGAACATCGACCCCAAACGGGAGGCGTTCCTGGACCTGTCCAAGGAGCTCAAGGACAACAACTACCACAATGACACCCAGGACTGGCAGGACGCCTGGTTCGCCGACATGAAGGGCGAAGGGGACAAGGGCATCTTCGGCTTCTTCGGCCCCGCCTGGCTCATCAACTACACCATCGCCCCCAACTGCGGCGGCTCCGCCGTGGGCGAGGGAACCTATGGCGACTGGGCGGTCTGCGCGCCTCCCGTGGGCTTCTTCTGGGGCGGCACCTGGCTGATGGCCAGCAACAATTCCGCCAACAAAGAGGCCGTGGGCGAAATTATCCGCTGGATCACCCTGGACTGCTCCGAGACCGGCCTCCAGTACATGTGGGCCAACGGAACGCTGAACGGCGAGGGCGGCACCAAGGACTGCGTGGCCTCCGGCACGGTCATGGAGATGAGCGACGGCTCCCTGGATTTCCTGGGCGGACAGAACATGTTCGACGCCTTTGTCCCCGCCAACCAGTACGCCAACGGAAAATGCCTGACCCAGTACGATGAAACCATCAACACCAAGTGGCGGGATCAGGTCCGGCAGTATACCTCCGGCACCAAGACCCGGGATCAGGCCATCAAGGACTTCAAGCAGGACGTGGCCGACAACCTGGATGTGACGGTGGATCTGGGCTAAGCCGGTTTCTGGGCCAGTGGCCCAGACCATCTCGGAGCGGGCTCCGAGATGATGAGAGACTGCTTCCAGGCGAAAGGGGCCCGGAACGGGCCCCTTTCGCTCCGTTCTTCCTCTCCGGCCATGCCCGGCCAATCTGATTTCAAGGAGCTGAGATTTCATGAAGCAGCGAAAAGGCTTCAGCTACGCGAGGTACGGCTATTTGTTCAGCCTGCCCTTCATCGTGGCCTTCTGCGTCTTCTCCCTGTATCCCACCATTTACACCGCCCTCCTGGGCTTCACGGACTGCAAGGGCCTGGGAAACACGACCTGGCACTTCCTGACGGACGAGCCGTTCAAGAACTTTGTCAGCGTCCTTCAGAACCCCTCTTTTATTAAGTCCCTGGGCAACACCGTGAAGCTCTGGATTATGAACTTCATTCCCCAGATTACCTTGGCCCTGCTGCTGACGGCCTGGTTCACCAGCCACCGCCACAAGCTGGCCGGACAGGGCTTCTTCAAGGTCGTTTTCTATATGCCCAACATCATCACGGCGGCCTCCGTGGCCATTTTGTTCAACGCCCTCTTCGGCTATCCCACCGGCCCGGTAAACGATCTTCTTTTGACCACGGGAGTACTGAGCACGCCCTTCAACTTCTCCATCAATGCGACGGCGGCCCAGCTCATCGTGGCCTTTATCCAGTTCTGGATGTGGTACGGCTACACCATGATCATCCTGATTTCCGGCGTCCTGGGCATCAGCCCTGAGATTTACGAGGCGGCGGAGATCGACGGGGCCAACGACGTGCAGCTGTTCTTCCAGATCACCATTCCCAACCTGAAAACCATCCTGCTCTACACCCTGATCACCAGCATGATCGGCGGACTGAACATGTACGACATTCCCAAGCTGTTCCTGCTGGGCGGGCCGGACAACGCGACCCTGACAACCAGCGTGTTTATTTACAACCAGGCGTTCAGCGGAAGCTATCTCTACAACCGGGCCGCCGCGGCCAGCATGATTATGTTCCTCATCATCGCGGTGTTTTCCGGCGTGATCTTCCTGCTGATGCGGGACAAGGACGAGGGGAGGTAACCGGACATGAAACACGCGAAACACTCCAACGGCACGGCCTTTAAAATTGTAGCCTATACCGTGTGCGTCCTGCTGACCATCCTCAGCTTGATGCCCTTTGTCATCATGCTGATCAACTCCACCCGCAGTACCTATGAGATTCAGCAGCACGCCATCTCCCTGGTGCCCTCCACCTACCTGATGAGCAACCTGAGCGTGCTGCTGGGCAAGACCTTCAATCCCATCCGGGGCTTCATGAACTCCATGATCATTTCCGTGGGCTCCACGGCCTGCACGGTGTATTTCTCCGCCCTCACCGCCTATGCCCTGGTAGCCTACCAGTGGAAGGGGCGCAAGACCTTTTTCACCGTCATCATGTGCGTGATGATGATCCCCGCCCAGGTCACCAGCATCGGCTTCTACCAGTTCATGTACCAGATCCACATGACCAACAACTTCCTGGCGCTGATCCTCCCCTCCATTGCCGCTCCGGCCACGGTGTTCTTCATGCGGCAGTTCATGCTGTCCTCTTTGCCTCTGGAGCTGCTGGACTCGGCCCGGATCGACGGCTCCGGGGAATTCAACACCTTCAACCGCATCGCGCTGCCCATCATGAAGCCGGCCATGGCCACCCAGGCCATCTTCTGCTTCGTCTCCAGCTGGAACAGCCTCTTCCTGCCCACCATCCTGCTGACGGACAACAGTAAATACACCATGCCGATTATGGTGGGCCTCCTTCGGGGCGATATTTATAAGACGGAGCACGGCGCGATCTATTTGGGCCTGACCCTGACGATCCTGCCCCTGTTCATCGTGTACTTCGCCCTGTCCAAGTACATCATCGCCGGCGTGGCCCTGGGCGGCGTGAAGGGCTGAGCCTATGGCGGACACGCGTAAGGCCGGGCCGGAGGAGGGAAGCCCCCTCCGGGCCTCCCTGGGCCAGGTCCTCCGCACCCTGGGGGACCTGATCGTCCTCAACTGGCTCTGCGTCCTCTGCGCCCTGCCGGTGGTTACCGCCGGGCCCGCCCTGTGCGCGCTGTACTATGTCACCTTGAAGCTGGTCCGGGGGGAGGAGGTCCGCACCCTGCGGGGCTTCCTGAACGCCTTCCGGGCCAACTTCAAGCGGGGCGCGGCCCTGGGCCTGCTGGTGCTGGCCCTGGGGGCTGTGGCGGCGGGGGACGCCTTTTTTGCCCTCCGGCAGGAGGGGGCCCTCCGGGTGCTGTTCCTGACCGTCGCCACCATCGTGGCGGTGATTGCCCTGACCCTGCTGTGCTATGTGTTCCCCCTCCAGGCCAGGTTCCAGAATACCTGGAAAGGGCAGGTGAAGAACGCCTTTGCCCTGGCTTTCTGCTCCCCGGGGAGGACGCTGCTGCTGTGGCTGATCGCCCTTTTGCCCGTCGCCGTCCCGCTGTTTCTGCCCCCGGTGATCATGCGGATGCTGGGCTTTGTGTATTTCATCGCGGGGGCCTCCGGCCCGGCGTGGCTGGCCTCCCGGGTGCTGTGGAGAATCTTCCGCCGGGTGCTCCCGGCGGAGGACGGAGAACCAAACTGAACCCAAAGGAGAATTGCTTATGGATCGAGAAACCGCGCGGCGGCGGGCCAGGGCTCTGGTGGCGCAGATGAGCCTGGAGGAAAAGGCCGGCCAGCTGAGCTATAGCGCGCCGCCTATTCCCCGCCTGGGGGTCCCCGCCTATAACTGGTGGAACGAGGCCCTTCACGGCGTGGCCCGGGCGGGCACCGCCACCAGCTTCCCCCAGGCCATCGGCTTGGCGGCCATGTTCGACGAGGAGCTTTTGGAAAAGCTGGGGGACGTGGCCGCCACCGAGGGCCGGGCCAAGTACAACGCCCTCTCCGCCCAGGACGACCGGGACATTTACAAGGGCCTGACCTTCTGGTCCCCCAACGTCAACATCTTCCGGGACCCCCGCTGGGGCCGGGGGCATGAGACTTACGGCGAGGACCCCTTCCTCACCGCCCAACTGGGCAAAGCCTACGTCCGGGGCCTCCAGGGCAGCGGCGAAACCATGAAAGCCGCCGCCTGCGCCAAGCATTTCGCCGTCCACAGCGGGCCGGAGAGCCTGCGGCACAAGTTTAACGCCGTGGCCTCCCCCAAGGACATGGAGGAGACCTACCTCCCCGCCTTCGAGGCCTGCGTCAAGGACGCGGGGGTGGAGGCCGTCATGGGGGCCTACAACCGTACCAACGGCGAGCCCTGCTGCGGCAGCGAGACGCTGCTGAAAGACATCCTCCGGGGCCGCTGGGGTTTCCAGGGCCACGTGGTCTCCGACTGCTGGGCCATCCGGGATTTCCACACCGGGCACATGGTCACGGAGAACACCGCCCAGTCCGTGGCCCTGGCGCTGAAAAACGGCTGTGACCTGAACTGCGGCGACTGCTACCGCTGCTTGCTCCTGGCCCTGCGGGAGGGGCTGATCTCCGAGGAGGATATTACAATTGCCGCCGAGCGGCTCTTTACCACCCGGTATCTCCTGGGCGTCCTGGGGGAGGGGAGCGAGTACGACTCCATCCCCTATGAGGCGGTGGAGTGCCCGGAGCATTTGGCCCTGGCCCACAAGGCTGCCCTGGAGTCCTGCGTGCTGCTGAAAAACAACGGGCTTTTGCCCCTGAACCCGGAGACCGTGGGCACCGTCGGGGTCATCGGCCCCAACGCCAACAGCCGGGCGGCTCTGGTTGGAAACTACCACGGCACCGCCTCCCGCTATGTCACCGTCTTGGAGGGCATCCAGGACGCCATGGAGGGCCATGGCCGGGTGCTGTACGCCGAGGGCTGCCACCTCTGGCGGGACCGGGTGGAGCCCCTGGCCCAGGCCAGCGACCGCATGACGGAGGCCATGGCGGTGGTGAAGCACAGCGACGCGGTGGTCCTGGTCCTGGGCCTGGACGAGACTCTGGAGGGCGAACAGCCCGACGAGGGCAACGCCGCCGGTTCCGGTGACAAGGAGGATCTTCTCCTGCCCTCGCCCCAGCGGATGCTGCTGCGGCACGTGCTGGCGGCGGGGAAGCCCACGCTGGTGGTCCTTTTGGCGGGAAGCGCCATCGACCTCAGCGAGGCCGAGACCCAAGCGGACGCCATTCTCCTGGGCTGGTATCCCGGCGCCGGGGGAGGGCGGGCCATTGCGGACCTGATTTTCGGCAAAGCGTCTCCCTCCGGCAAGCTGCCTGTGACCTTCTACCGGGACGGGGCCCTGGAGGAGCTGCCCGCCTTTACCGACTACGCCATGACCAACCGGACCTACCGCTACTACCGGGGCGAGCCCCTGTATCCCTTCGGCTACGGCCTGACCTACGGCGGCGCGGCGGTCACCGCCGTCACCGCTGGAGATGCCTCCGCCCGGGTCACAGTGGAGAACCGGGGCGGGCGGGCCGCCCAGGAGGTGGTGCAGCTCTATTTGAAGGACGAGGCGTCCCCCGACGCGCCGCCCAATCCCATCCTCTGCGGCTTCCGGCGGATCGAGCTGGGGGCGGGGGAGACGAAGACAGTGGACATTCCCATAGAGCCCTCGGCCTTCACCGTGGTCAACGACGCCGGAGAGCGGATTCCCGGCAGCGGGGCCTGGACCCTGTACGCGGGCCTGGGCCAGCCGGACGCCCGCACCGCCCGGCTGACGGGAAAGACCGCGGTCAGCACTTCTATCCGCCGGACATAAGGAGAAACGACATGCTGTATATTGGAATCGACCTGGGCACCTCCGCCGTCAAGCTGCTGCTGATGGACGAGGAGGGACAAATCCAAAACATCGTCTCCCGGGAATACCCGCTGTCTTTTCCCAAGCCTGGCTGGTCCGAGCAGAACCCGGCGGACTGGCTGGAAGCGGTGGTGGCTGGCATCCGGGAGTTGACGGCGGACTGCGATAAGACCCGGATTGCGGCCATCGGCTGCGGCGGGCAGATGCACGGGCTGGTGGCCCTGGACGGGGAGGACCGGGTCCTCCGCCCCGCCATTCTCTGGAACGACGGCCGCACCGCTCAGGAGGTGGACTACCTCAACAAGATCGTGGGCCGGGAAAAAATCAGCCGGTATACCGCCAACATCGCCTTCGCGGGCTTCACGGCCCCTAAGCTCCTCTGGATGCGGAAGAACGAGCCGGAGCTGTTCGCCAGAATCGACAAGGTGATGCTGCCCAAGGACTACATCAACTACTGCCTCACCGGAGTTCACTGCACCGATGTCTCCGACGCCTCGGGGATGCTCCTCTTCGACGTGGAGCACAAGCGCTGGAGCCCGGAGATGCTGGAGCTGTGCGGTCTGCGGGAGTCCCAGATGGCAAAGGTTTTTGAGAGCTATGAGGCCGTGGGCGTCCTCAAGCCGGACATGGCGAGGACCCTGGGCCTGCCGGAGACCGTGGCGGTCTGCGCCGGGGCGGGAGACAACGCCGCAGCCGCCGTGGGCACGGGCACCGTGGGGGACGGGGGCTGCAACATCAGCCTGGGCACCTCCGGGACCATCTTCATCTCCAGCAAAACCTTCGGCGTGGACCCCAACAACGCCCTTCACTCCTTCGCCCACGCCGACGGCGGATACCACCTCATGGGCTGCATGCTCTCCGCCGCCAGCTGCAACAAGTGGTGGATGGAGGATATTTTAAAGACCCCGGACTACGCCGGGGAACAGGCGTCGATTACCCCGGAAAAGCTGGGGCGGAACCGCGTGTTTTTCCTCCCCTACCTCATGGGAGAGCGCAGCCCCATCAACGACACCGGCGCCCGGGGCTGCTTGATTGGCATGACTATGGATACCACCCGGGCGGACCTGCTCCAGGCGGTGCTGGAGGGCGTGGCCTTCGCCATCCGGGACAGCTTTGAGGTGGCCCGGAGCCTGGGCGTGGAGATTCCCCGCTCCAACATCTGCGGCGGGGGCAGCAAGTCCGGGCTCTGGCGGACCATCATGGCCAATGTCCTGGGCATCCCCCTGGACATCGTGGCCACGGAGCAGGGGCCTGGCTACGGCGGGGCCATGCTGGCCATGGTGGCGGCGGGGCGGTTCCCCACCGTCCAGGCGGCGGCGGACGCCCTGGTGCGCGTTGCCGGCACCGTGGAGCCGGAGGCTGGACTGACCGCCCTCTATGAGGAGCGGTACCGGCAGTTCCAAAAAATCTACCCCGCCTGCAAGGCGCTGTTCCCCCAGCTTCTTTAAAGGAGGAACCCCATGAAGATTGAATCTGTTTACAGCCCCGCCTTCCGGGCCTACGGCCAGGTGCTCACCGGCTATGACACGGAAAAGCTGCTCTGGGCCATGGAGGCCATCCCCCTGCCGAAGGAGGGCACGGCCTATGAGCCGTCCATCGCCGCCTTGGAAGGCTGCGATATCTTCCAGCGGTTCCAGGACCACGCCTACGGTGGGATGCCGGTACAAATCGGCATGTGCTGGGGCCGCAATACCAAGCTCAACTGCCTGGAGTACCACCGGGACAGCGAGGTCAATATCGGATCGTCGGACTTCATTCTCCTGCTGGCGAAACAGGAGGAAATGGTGGACGGCCGGCTGGATACCGCCTGTGTCCGGGCTTTCCGGGTCCCCGCCGGGGCGGTGGTGGAGGTCTACGCCACGACGCTGCACTACGCCCCCTGCCATGTGGATGGGGCAAAGGGCTTCCGGGTGGCGGTGGCGCTGCCCAGGGGCACCAATGAGGCCAGGCCCGTCCTCACGCCGCTGAACGCGGAGGATGGCCGCCTGTGGGCGAAAAACAAATGGCTGCTGGCGCACCCGGACTCCGGCGAGGCCGGACAGGGGGCCTGGGTGGGCCTGACAGGTGAGAACATTGATATCAAAAACGATCTTTGAAAAGGAGGAAGATTCTATGCAATTGACCAATATTCCCGAGGTAAAGCTGGGCCTCGTCGCCGTCTCCCGGGACTGCTTTCCCGTCGCCCTGAGCGAGAGGCGCCGGGCCGCCGTCAAGGCCGCCTGTTCCGGCGGGCTGTACGAGTGCCCTGTCACGGTGGAAAACGAGCAGGGAATGCTGAAAGCCGTGGAGGACGTGAAAGCCCATGGCTGCAACGCCCTGGTGGTGTTCCTGGGCAACTTCGGCCCCGAGACGCCGGAGACGCTGATTGCCCGGAATTTTGACGGCCCCTGCATGTTTGTGGCCGCCGCCGAGGGGGACGGGGACCTGATCAACGGACGGGGCGACGCCTACTGCGGAATGCTGAACTGCTCCTATAACCTGGGGATGCGGCATCTCAAGGGCTATATCCCCGAGTACCCCGTGGGCACGGCGGAGGACGTCGCCGGAATGATCGCCGAGTTTGTCCCCATCGCCCGGGCCGTTATCGGCGTGCGCAATCTGAAAATCATCACCTTCGGCCCCCGGCCTCAGGATTTCTTTGCCTGCAACGCCCCCATCAAGGGCCTGTACGAGCTGGGCGTAGAGGTGGAGGAGAACTCCGAGCTGGACCTGCTGGTGAGCTATAAAGAGCACGCCGGTGATCCCCGCATCCCGGCGGTCTGCGCGGAAATGGCCGCCGAGATGGGCGAGGGGCGCTACTACCCCGATCTGGGCGAGCGGATGGCCCAGTTCGAGCTGACGCTGCTGGACTGGGCGGAGAAGCACAAGGGGGCCCGGAAGTACGTGGCCTTCGCGGACAAGTGCTGGCCCGCGTTTCCCAGCCAGTTCGGTTTTGAGCCCTGCTATGTGAACTCCCGTCTGGTGAGCCGGGGCATCCCGGTTGCCTGTGAGGTGGACATCTACGGCGCGCTCAGTGAGTACATCGGCATGTGCGTTTCCGGGGACACGGTGACTCTGCTGGACATCAACAACTCCGTCCCCGCCCAGTTGTGGACGGAGCAGATCAAGGGTAAGTTTGACTATCAGCTGACGGATACCTTCATGGGCTTCCACTGCGGCAACACCCCCGCCTGCAAGCTGTGCGCGGACCGGGCCGTCAAGTATCAGCTCATCCAGAACCGCCTGCTGGAAAACGGCGGCGAACCCGACTTCACCCGGGGCACCCTGGAGGGCGACATCGCCGCCAGCGATATCACCTTCTACCGCCTCCAGTGCGACAGTGACGGGAATCTCCGGTCCTACATCGCCCAGGGCGAGGTGCTGCCGGTGGCCACGGGCAGCTTCGGCGGCATCGGCGTGTTCGCTATTCCCGAGATGGGCCGGTTCTACCGCCATGTGCTCATCCAGAAGCGCTATCCCCACCACGGGGCCGTGGCCTTCGGGCACTACGGCAAGGCGCTGTTCGAGGTGTTCAAGTTCCTTGGGATTCAGGATATCGCCTACAACCAGCCCAAGAGCCTGCCCTATCCCACGGAGAACCCCTTCCGCTGAGCATCGTGATTCCATTCCCCGAGAGGGTATGCAAATAAAAAAGGGCCGGCACGCTGCTCCACGCTTACAGCGGCCAGCGCCTGAAAAAGGAGGAAGGCCGCGGCGGCTCGCGGTGCGGCAGTGTGGAGACCTGCCGTAAAGCCCCTTGGCCGGGGCGAGGCGAAGGCGGCCCCTTCGCCAGGGCCGAGAGTTATGGCAAGTTTGAATCTGAAGGGCATCACCAAAATCTATCCCCACAGCGGCGGACAGAAAAAAGGCAAGAAGAAGGCCGGAGACACCGAGAAGAAAGTCAACCTCCAGGTGACCGCCGAGGGCGTCATTGCCGTCCAGGAGTTCAATCTGGACATCAAGGACAAGGAGTTCATCGTCCTTGTCGGCCCCTCCGGCTGCGGTAAGTCCACCACGCTGCGGATGGTTGCCGGCCTGGAGGAGATTTCCGGCGGCGAGCTGTACATTGACGGGAAGCTGATGAACGATGTGGAGCCGAAAAACCGGGACATCGCCATGGTGTTCCAGAGCTATGCCCTCTATCCCCATATGACGGTTTACGAGAACATGGCTTTTCCCCTGAAGCTGCGGAAGGTGGACAAGGCGGAGATTGACCGCCGGGTCAAGGAGGCGGCGGAGACCCTGGACATCACCCAGTACCTGGACCGCAAGCCCAAGGCCCTCTCCGGCGGCCAGCGCCAGCGGGTGGCCATTGGCCGGGCCATCGTCCGGGAGCCCAAGGTGCTTCTCATGGACGAACCCCTCTCCAACCTGGACGCCAAGCTCCGCAACCAGATGCGCGCCGAGATCATCAAGCTGCGCCAGAAAATCAATACGACCTTTATCTATGTCACCCACGACCAAACAGAGGCCATGACCCTGGGCGACCGGATTGTCATCATGAAGGACGGCTTCATCCAGCAGATCGGCACCCCCCAGGAGGTCTTCGACCATCCGGCGAACCTGTTTGTGGCGGGCTTCATCGGAATGCCCCAGATGAACTTCTTCGACGCCAAGCTCCTCTGCGAGGGCGGCAAATACTTTGTCAGCGTAGGCGGCTGCAAGGTAGAGCTGTCCGGCGATAAGCAGAAGAACCTGGCGGCGAAAAAGGTATCCGCCCAGGCCATTACCCTGGGCGTCCGGCCCAGCCACATGGTGCTGGCCAAGCAGCCCGGCAACACCCTGGCCGCCAAGGTGGAGGTTTCGGAAATGATGGGCAGCGAGGTCCATTTCCACGCCAATGCCGAGGGCCGGGACGTGGTAGTGATTGTGCCCACCATGGACGCCACGGGAACCCACATCGACTCCTTCCGCGCCGGGGACCAGATGAACCTGACCTTCAGCGGCAACGTGTGCCATGTCTTCGGCCAGGACGGAAAGAACCTGGAGTTATGACCATAGGGGCGCTTGACCGCCCACAGACGGTGTGATATACTCTGCCACGTCAATGCTTCCCCCAGGCTGGCTCTCGCCCGCCTGGGGGAACTGGCAAATTGCGTTTATCCATATAACGAAGAAGGAGCTTGAACCATGGGATTTCCAAAGGATTTTATTTGGGGCGCCGCTTCCGCCTCTTATCAGATTGAGGGCGCCGTGAGAGAGGACGGCCGGGGAGAAAGCATTTGGGACGTTTTCTCCCACACCCCCGGAAAGGTCAAATGGGGCGATACCGGCGACACGGCCACCGACGCCTATCACCGCTGGCGGGACGACATCGCCATCATGAAGGAGATGGGCCTCCAGGCTTATCGATTCTCTATTGCCTGGCCCCGGATAGACCCCAAAGGCGACGGGCATTGGAACCAGGCGGGGCTGCACTGCTACAGTGAGTTGGTGGACGGCCTTCTGGAGGAGGGAATCCAGCCCTGGGTGACTTTGTTCCATTGGGACCTTCCCCAGGCATTGCAGCGGCAGGGCGGCTGGCAGAACCCGGAGACCGCCCGGCGCTTTGAGGCCTACGCGGAGAAAATGGCGGAGCTGTTCCGGGGCCGGGTGCGCCGGTGGTTCACTTTTAACGAGCCCCAGTGCTTCATAGGAATGGGCTATGGGACGGGAGAACACGCCCCGGGCCTGAAGCTGGACGACGACAGCCTCAGCGCCTGCTGGGAGACCTTCTGCCAGGCGCACTCTCTGGGACAGAAGGCTCTGCACCGGGCGGACGGCGAAAATCTGGTGGGTGTCGCCTCCACGGGGGCGGTCTGTTATCCCGCCAGTCAGGCTCCCGAAGACGTGGAGGCCGCCCGGCAGGAGACCTTTGCCCTGCCTCTGGGGCCCAGAACCTTCTCCCACACCCTGGCCCTGGACCCCCTGTGCCTGGGGGAGGGATACGAGAAGCCGGACTTCATCGGGCTCAACCTCTATCAGGGCGCACCCGTCCGCGCGGGCAAAAACGGGCCGGAGACGATCCCCTTCCCGACGGGCTTCCCCCGGACCGCCCTGGGCTGGCCCATCACCCCGGAGGCCCTGGAGTGGGGCCCGCAGTTTTTAGCGGAGCGCTACGGTCTGCCGCTGGTGGTCAGTGAAAACGGTCTGGCCTGTACGGACCGGGTTTTCCTGGACGGCGCCGTACACGATCCTCTGCGGATCGACTTCCTGACCCGGTATCTCCGGGCGCTGGAGCGCGCCATTGGCCAGGGCACGGACGTCCGGGGGTATTTCCAGTGGTCCCTGACGGATAACTTCGAGTGGGCTGAGGGCTATGACCCCCGGTTTGGCCTGGCCTATGTGGACTACGCCACGGGGGACCGGACGCTGAAAGACAGCGGGCGGTGGTACCGGGAGGTCATTCGCTCCAACGGTGCGGACTTGTGAGAGGGCTTGTATCAATCCCCCTGACAGATCCAAGCGGGGAATGTTCAGGGCGGAGTTCTTGGCTGTGGTGACCACATAGCCTTCCGTCTCCCTTCAGGGCAGGGCGGACACTCGTTCTCAATTTTTGATGAGCTGGAGCCAGGTCTGCTGGGCGGCGTCCTCCGCCCGGTTGGGGTCCCCCAAGACCCGGAGGGCCACCGCGTAGATTTTCTTTTCATGAGCCTCAAAGAGCCGCGTGAACCGCCGCTGGTCCTGTTTGGCCTCCAGCATGGCATGGAGCAGAAAGACGAGTATGTGTTCCCCTCGCCCTTTGGAGGCCCCATGTCCCCGGACAGCGTCCTGCACATGCTCCAGCGGGTACTGAGACGGGCAGGATTGGAGCGGATACGCTTCCATGACCTGAGACACACATTCTCGGTGCTGGCCCTGCAAAACGGGGTGGACGTCAAAACCCTTTCCACCATGCTGGGCCACTACAGCGCCGGGTTTACCCTGGACACCTACGCCCACGTCACCACCTCCATGCAGAAGCAGGCGGCGAATGCGGTGGGGAATTTCCTCTCCGGCGCTCTCCGGTGATTTCCGCTCCAAGTTCCCGTATGGGTCACGGCTTGGGTCAACCGTCCACCGCAAAATCCAACTACCCGAAAAAGTTGTGAAAACAAAAACAAAGGCACGGAAATTCGTTGAATTTCCGTGCCTTTGGTACGCCCTGAGGGATTCGAACCCCCGGCCTTCTGGTCCGTAGCTTGTCTGAGGGACAGAAACAAGCGCTTTTGACCCTGCTTAGCGCTGTTTATTCAGTCAGCGGAGTTTCTTCTGTACTGTCCTCTCCGTTATTTCCACAGAAAAATTTCCTGTTCTGGGTCAGCTTATGGGTCAACGCCTGAACACGGATTTCCTCACACACATTTCGAACGACCCCTTACTCCAGCACCTCAATGATATAGGTATGATTGTCCTCGCTCCAGTACAAGATGATCTCATATTTCACGCATGCCGTCTCCTAACTGCGGCACTGGAAATCCAAGCGCTCCAACATGAGCCGCAAATCAGAAAACAACAAATTTTTGCCCTTGGTTCCGCTGAGAATCGCCAACAACGGCTTTTCGTACTAACTCATAGTCTTTCCCATCCTATGCCGTGGCATTTCACTAATTCCTAAGGATTCCTCAGAATAGTATATCTGCAGAGAAAAAGAAAGGGGCATCTCGTGGACTTTCAAAATTTTGCATTCTTGTCCATGTTGGGTTGATGAGGTTTCCCAATCCGTAGTGAAGGTAAGCATGGCATCCAGATGTACTCGGCCGAATTTGCTGGGGTAAGCCCCTTGTCCCCCTGCCTCTAAAGGGGAGTGTGAGACGGAGTATGGAGTATAGAGAAGTGAATGACCAGTGAAATGGCCGACCAGGTTGTTCTGTGGTAGCAGCTGTCTATTGTGGAGTCAATGCCGTAGGATATACCAGCATTTTCCACTTTTTTGGAATGGCAAGGCCAAGTAATCGCTTCTGCGTAATTTTATCAACGGAATGCGTCATCATTTCCGCCACCATTTATTCAGGCGCTATATAAGTTAAGTATTGTAAGAACCTATACTCATGACGGTCATTGACATGATGAACACGAAAGCTTAGGGAGCCTCGCCCCTGAAGCTTAATGAGCGCCTCCCGTCCGCGGTGTAAGAAGCCCATGCTGTTGTGGAGGACACTTTCCAGGACTATCTTACTTATGGCCGCAGGCAGCTTCCCAGGCCTATTCTCTTAGCGAAAGTGCTCAAAAAAAAGAAGTAACATTGTGAATATGACTGAAAAGTGTGAAAAGGGATTGCATTTTGAAACTGATTATGCTATAACACAGTCAAGAAATTTCATACGTATGCAAATAAAGGGAGGCGCACTTGTGAAGACCATCACTTCCGTGGAACTGGCCAAGCTGGCCGGCGTGTCTCAGTCCACCGTGTCCCGCTGCCTGAACGACAGTCCCTTAGTATCCAGCAAGACCAAGGCCCGGGTGAAAAAGATTGCGGAACAATACGCCTTCCAGTTCAACACCAATGCCCGGGGTCTGCGGACAAACCGCACAGGAGTAGTGGGCTACATCTTCTCCGAGGATTTCTCCGGCTTCACCAACCACTATATCCAGAGTGATCTGTATTATCGCATACGTATGCGACTCCTGGAGTACGGCATGGACTTGGTCCCCGTGTTCGACGATCTCGTGGAGGGAGGAGCCTCCTCCATCGAGAAGAGTGTGGGCAGCCGCCGGTACGACGCCCTGATTTTCAATCGCCAGAGCGTGAGCGGACGGGTACGGACGCTGCTGGAGGAGACCCATATCCCCTACATCTTCATCTATGACACCGACGAGTCCTCCGAAGAGCCCTATCTGATCGCCCCCCGGCATACCAAAATCGGCTATCTGGCGGGGAAGAGCTTCTGTGAGGCTGGGTACCGAAACTTTGTGGAACTCACCGGTCCCTCCCGCCGTATCGACGTGGTGAACAAACACGCCGGCTTTTCGGAGGCCCTGGCGGCCTATGGCCTTGCTGTCCCGGAAGATCATGTGCTCTGCGCCAACTACCAGTTGGAGACCGCAGAGCAGGTCACGCTGGAACATATTGACCTCTTCTCCCCCGGCACGGCTGTCTTCGCCCAAAATGATATGGTGGCGCTGGGAACCCTGGAGGCATTGAAACGGAGCGGCCTCCGCGTCCCGGAGGACGTGGCGCTCATCGGCGTGGATAACGTAGTAATGGGTTGCTGGTTCCACCCCCAGCTGACCACGGTGGCCATTGATTACGACCAGATTATCGACTTGACGGCGAAGTGGGTACTGCAAGTGACCACGGATCAGATGCCGGAGTCCTACCGCCGCTTTCTGGATGAGACTCTAATCCTGCGTGACACCTTTGTACCCGTAAAAAAATGAGGAAGGGATAAATTTTTGCGCAAAATGACTACGTATGCATTCGCTAAGGCGATGCAGATAAAAAGAAGAAAGGATCTAAGAACATGAAGAAGAAATTTGTACTTCTGCTGACCCTGGCCCTCATGCTGACGGCATTGGCAGCCTGCGGTGGACAAACGGAGAACTCCTCCGGCGGCGCACAGCCCCCCGCCGCATCCGATTCCTCCGGAGGGTCCTCCGATTCCTCCAGCGAAGCCGACGGCTATCCCAACAAGACGGTGACGGTAATCTGCCCCTGGGGCGTGGGCGGCGGCGCCGACACCATCACCCGCAAGATCACCCAAGTGGCGGAAAAGTATTTTGACCAGCCCATCATCGTAGAGAACCACACCGGCGCTTCCGGCACCATTGGCGTGGGAGACGCCATTGACGCCCCCGCTGACGGCTATACTCTGGTAACGGCCAACGGCCCCCTCTTCTCTCTGACGCCCAAGTACGTGGACGTTCAGTACACCCTGGACGACTTTACCATGCTGCGGGGAATGCGCACCGTCTCCCTGATGGTGGTGACCAATCCCAAGACCACGGGCTTCCAGTCCTTCGATGATATTCTGGGATATGGCAAGAGCCATAAGTTGACCTATGCAACCTCCTCCGGCCCGGGCGGCGACCAGTATGTGGTGGCATCCGCTGCCTTTATCTCCATGGGTATCGAGGCGGAACCGGTGGTGCTGGGCAGCGAGGCCGAGGTGGTAAACGCCGTGGCCTCCGGCCAGGTAGACCTGGGCCTGTGCACGCCTCCCTCTTACTACGCTTTCCAGGAGGAGGGAACCGCCTTGGCCGTGGCGACCTTCTATCCCGAGGATGTGGAGACCAAGTTCGGCACTGTGAAGTGCATGGAGAACTGGGGCATTGACGCTATTTTTGGCGGCATGGACTGTCTGGCGATCCGCTCCGACACGCCCCAGGCGATTATTGACAAGCTCAATGCCATGTTGGACGAGGTGTACGCCGATCCGGAGTTCACCGGCTATCTGGAGGAGATGGGCTATAATCTGTGGGACGCCAAGGGAGACGAGGTCCAGGCCTTCATCGAAAATCAGATGGACAGTATGGAGCGCTATGTTGAGCTTCTGAACGCCCAGTAAAACGGAAGAACGGGCAGAGCCGCTGGAGACAGCGGCGCGGGAAGGAAGAGAATATGAAAATCAAACTTAACTCCAACATGGTCACCGGCGGGATCTTTCTGGCCATATCCGGCGTACTGTACGCCTTGCTTCCGTCGCAGATCAAGACCTATGAGACGGGCAGCATAACCGCGGCAACCGTTCCCACGCTGCTGCTCCGCATTCTGCTGATATGCAGCGGGATCCTTCTGGTTCAGGGACTGCTGTCCAAGGAGAAAAAGGAATACTGCCTGGACGCGTCGCTGTTCCGGAGGGACGCCCTCAAGCGTCTGAAGCCCGCAATTTATATCGCCATGCTGCTGGCCTATGCGGTTTTGATGCCCCGCATTGGCTTCATCGTCGCCTCGCTGCTGCTGGCAAACGGCATCCTGGCCTATTTCGGCACGAGAAAATGGTGGTTTTACATGATTGCCTCCGCAAACGTATTTCTCGCTTACTTTCTCTTCCGGGCCATCAACGTCACATTGCCATAGAGGAGGTAGGAGCGTATGTTAGACTACATTCTGGCAGGCCTGAAGATGGCCGCCTCCTGGCAGAGCGTTCTGATGATTGCCCTGGGTCTGCTGTCGGGGATTGTGATCGGCGCAATTCCCGGTATGACAGCGGACATCGGCATCATCCTCTGCCTGCCCATGACCTACGCCATGGACCCGATTCCGGCCATGATGCTACTGCTGGGAATCTACTGCGGCGGAACCTACGGCGGCTCCATCACCGCCATCCTGATCAATACCCCCGGCACGCCGGCGAACGCGGCCACCACTCTGGACGGCTATCCCATGACCCTCCAGGGGAAATCTCTCAAGGCGCTGCAAATGGCGCTGTATGCCTCCTTCTTCGGCGGCATCGTCAGCGCGCTGATCTGCCTGTTCGCGGCGCCCGCCATTGCCCAGGTGGCCCAGACCTTCGGCCCTCCGGAGTACTTCTGCATCACCTTCTTTGGCCTGAGCATCATAGCCAGCATCTCGGGAGACAACATCATCAAGGGGATCATGGGGGGCGTTATCGGCATCTTCATCGCCCTGATCGGGCAGGACAGCGTCAGTGGTGTGGTGCGCTTCGCCTTTGGCAACCGCCGTTTGGCGGGAGGCATTCCCCTGCTAACGGTGCTGGTGGGACTCTTCGCCCTGGCGGAGCTGCTGAGCCGCTCCGACTACGACCCCCGGAACGACCCCGCCAGAAAAACCAGGGTCAAGATTAGCCAGAAACGGGTGACCTGGGGGGAGATCAAGCGCTGTTTCCGGGCGTGGGTGGTGTCCAGTCTCATCGGTACGGTGGTGGGCGCGACTCCGGGGACCGGCGGCGGCATCGCGGCCTTCATCAGCTACGACCAGGCCAAGAAAATGTCCCGGAACGGAGACAACTTCGGCAAGGGAGAGATCGAGGGCGTGGCAGCCTCCGAGGCGGCCAACAACGCCACCACCGGCTCCACCCTGATTCCCCTGATGACCTTGGGCATTCCCGGGGACGGCTGCACGGCCATCCTGATCGGAGCGTTCATGTTACAGGGCATGATTCCCGGCCCCTCCCTGTTCCGGGACCATCCGGGCACCCTGTACGGCATCATGCTGGGCCTGCTGCTGGTCAATGTCCTGATGCTGGTCTTCGGCCTGGCGCTGACGCCGCTGTACTCCAATATCTCCCGCATCCCCTACGAGCTGATGAGCGCATTGATCGTCGTCTACTGCGTGGCGGGCGTCTACTCCAATGAGGGCAGCACCTTCCATGTGCTGCTGGCGGTATGCATCGGCATAGCCTCCTTCCTGCTACGGAAGCTGGGCTTCTCCGTGGTGCCCATTATCCTGGGCGTGGTACTGGGGGATCTGGTGGAAACAAATTTCCGAAACTCCATGATTCTCTCCGGCGGCTCTCTCTCCATCTTTGTGACCCGGCCCTTCAGCCTATTGTTCCTGATGCTGGCGCTGGTGTCAATCGGCTCGTTCTTCTACAAGTCGATCAAAAAATACGCGAAGCGCAGCGCCTCTGCGCAGAAGTGACAAAACGAGGGTAAGCGAAATGAAATACATAACGGAACCAAGCAGAAAAATCCCCGTGGCTGCAGAGACCGACGTGTTGGTGGTAGGCGGTGGCCCCGCTGGCTTTGGTGCGGCGCTCCACGCGGCCCGGGAAGGCAGCAAAGTAATGCTAATCGAGCAGTACGGGGCCATAGGCGGCGTCGCCACCTGCGGCATCATGAGCCACTGGACCGGCCGGCAGGAGGGTGGTTGCTTTGCGGAGCTGCGGGAAAAAGCCCGGGACTGCGAGAGCGAGCAGGTCATCAACCCGGAGAAGCTGCGGATTCAGATGCTGGATATGCTGTACACCGCCGGTGTCGACGTACAGCTTTACACGGCTTTCAGCGATGTCATCATGGAGGGGAGCCGTGTGGTCGGCGTGATTACGGAGAGCAAGTCCGGCAGGGAGGCGGTTCTCTGCCGGATGCTGGTGGACTCCACTGGGGATGGCGATGTGGCGGCCCGGGCCGGGGCTCCCTTTGAAAAGGGCCGGGCGGACGGCGGAATGCAGCCCATGACGATCATGTTCAAGGTGGCCGGAGTGGATATGGACCGGGCGCTGTTCTTCTGGGGCATGGAGGACACCGTCCAGCTCCCGGAGGGGGACCTGCAGACCCTGGGGCGGGAGAAGCTGCCCAAGCCCGCCGGACACATCCTGCTCTATCCCTCCTCCATTCCCGGCGTGGTGACGATTAACATGACCAACGCCATCGATATGGACGGGACCAATGTCCGGGACCTGAACCATGCGGAGTACATTTGCAGGAATCAAATTCCGCAGATCATCGACTTTTTGCACCGCTATGTCCCCGGCTATGAAGGCTGTTACCTGATTGACAGCGCAGATGTAATTGGCGTGCGGGAGACCCGGCGCTTCCAGGCACACTACCAATTGAATGAGGATGACATTTCCCAGGCACGGGTGTTCGACGACTGGGTGGTAACCAAGTCCAATTTCTTTTTCGACCTTCACAACGTGGAGGGGGCGGGGCTGGACGCTATCGCGGAGTATAAAACCTTTAAGCAGTCCAAGCCCTATACCATTCCCCTGCGCTGCTTTGTACCCCGGGAGATCGAGGGATTGCTGCTGAACGGCAGAAACATCTCCGGCACTCACAAAGCCCATTCCAGCTATCGAGTCATGCCCATCGTGATGAACATGGGCCACGCCATGGGAATTGTGGCGTCCATGTGTACGGAGCAGAACAAGGGACCGCTGGAGCTGGACATTGAGGAGATCCATCAGCGGCTGCGCCGGACAAACGTGACATTATGAGCAGGAAAGGAGTCGGCGGTTTGCGGGCGCGAACCGCAAGATGAAGCTATGCGGAACAAAATGACAAGGCCCGCGGCGCCCTGTGCCGCCCTGGCCGGCGGCGTTGCGGCACTGGGCCGGGCGGCGGCTGCGGTGTACGGAACGGGGAAGACCGTTCAATATCGGAATGCGGACGGCGGCTATGTGACCACGGCCTCCTTCGGGGAGCTTCTGCGGGAGGCCGTCTTCAGCGACGAGGATATGGCCCGGGCGGCTGCGCTGCTTCTGGCAGGAAACCTGCCAGAACAAGGCGTAAAGACGGCGCTGATTCTGCTAAGCGCCCTTTTGGAGCGCGGTACCCAAGCCGGGTGCGCGGAAGAGACGTGGCGGCAGGTATTCACCCTGCTGGACTACGGCGCCACCTTCACGGAGCGAGTAGCGGCAGAGAATGGCGGGCAGGTGGTCGGCGGCGGGCTGACGCTGTTGACGCTGTGCAGGCCCGTGCGGAAGTACGCACGGGAGCACCAGTGGGAACTGGCGGCAGACGTGGTTATCTACGGGTTGGAGCAGCCTCTTCTGCGTCTGGCAGAGGCGACGGGCTTTGACGGCTACGCAGTCTTTGAACGGGTGAAGGCTCTGGCGCCCAACCAATTTTTTAGTCTGCACCAGGTCGGCATCGAGCGCTCTATCCAGGTAGATCCGACCCACACAGACTACATCCGGGTGGGCCTGGATCTGGAAAAAGGGACCGTGCGGGACCTGCTGGAAGCGGGCGTCCTGGAGGACGGAGCTCTGATCCGTCAGGTGTTGGCTTTTGTGCGGGAGCGGGGTGAGGCGTTGTTGGGAGTGGCGGACATTCTCTGATGGAAGCGGTGCTGCTCTTCAGAGTTCCATGCGTTTTCCCAGAAACTCTTCAGACAAAGCTCTTCCATAATATCTCTACTCTTTTTTGCTCGCCTCCGTCTTGAAATAAAGTGCAGAGATACCAAAAACCTATGCACTTCGCTGAATGGATTGACTCTCATTGTTATGTAGAATGCAGCTATCCTCACAAAGGAGGATAGCTGCATTCTTTTCGGTTATGTTGCGGGTATCCGTTTGTGATATAATGGCAGCAAGCACTGCAAACTTGTTCCTTCTGTTTTACAGCTCGACTGGTTGCTATAAGTCAAACCGCGGTTTTTTACTAAAGGTGGTGTTCATTGCTTTGCGCCCAGGTACTTCATTTGCATAACCCTGCGAAGATTTGTGCCAAGCAGCAGTGCTTATTTTACCACGAAAGGCCGTTGCGTTCTTCCCACGGATCGATAAAGGACACCTGCTTTTCCATTGTCCGGTGCATATCGGGATTATACCGGAAGGGGTGCAGCTGTGTAACTGTTCCCGTTCCAGCGTGAAGTGAGCGCTCCATAAACTGCGGGAACAGGGGGTATCGATGTAAAAAGCAAAGCACAAGCTCTCCATAGCGGCGCCACTGCCATACACCTACAACAGGTACGATCCTGCTGGCCCAGAGCGAGTGGAAAGGTCCTTAGGGAACCGAAAAATGTATGTATTAAAAGGCTACCTCTGTTTACTCTCTGCGTTATGCTCTGGCGAGGGAGTATTTCTATAAATTTCTATAATGCCAACGCTACGCCTTGTGAGCCGCTCTGTGCAGCGGGACAGCGGCAGTAACATCCTACACCCGTAAAGTGGCAAAGCCCCTCGCTGGACAACTGAGAGCGTCATAGAAGCAATGCACAAGGGGCAACGCCTGCCGCCAAGCGCACTCACAGAACGCGCATCAATGTGCAACACCCGAGTCACCACAAAACAGGCGGTCGAAAAAAGTGCAGGATAAAAGCGTGGCGTCTTGCGCCGCCACGCCGGATTACACCGTCCCGCAGTGCGGGCCGAGGAAACGGAAAACGAGGGCTTTTGACGGAATACCGTCATTCTTTCAAAGCTTTTGTGCAATTGGTCATGTGACGTCAAATATGGGAAACGATTCTCAGTTTGACGTCTTGTTATCCTCAATGTCTACAGCGGCAACGAATGTAGCTGTGTCAACTGTGGCATGGCAGAGAAATTCCCGGTTTTTCTGTCAACAGGGAGAGCAGAGGTATCAAAATAGCACAGAGAAAAAGAAAGCCCACCAACAGTGCCTGTGTCCTCCGTATTTCAGCGTGTAAGCCGCTGTGTGCGGTTTTGTGGAGGATCGCCCATGGTACTCCTCTCCAGTAGACAAACCGCTGTGTTGGGGCTTTGTGGGTGGTTGTCGGCAAGGGTGGAAAGTCTGGGAGATTCATCCATGGATTGCGCCACTGTCTACAAGGAGAAAGAGGCGCGGTCACTCTACCCAACCAGAACCAGTTTTCGAGAGTTCATACAGCGCAAAAATTGCGCCGCCTAATCAAAGAATAGGTCTTTTTTCTCTCTGCCTTTTTCTACCGCAGACTATGAACTTTCTGATAACTCTCCGATGAATCCCTGGCTATTCACCGAGGTTACTGGTAATGTGTGTCGCTGAATAGGAGGCGATATGCAATGGCAAAGCGGAGGGCTAATGGAGAAGGAAGTATCCGCAAGCGAAAGGATGGCCGCTGGGAGGGACGCTACACTGCGGGCCGTGATCCGGTGACCGGAAGGACGATCTACAAAAATGTCTTGGGAAAGACCCAGGCGGAAGTCAAGGCAAAACTCAAGTCGGCAATTGAGAAGAGCGGCGTCCAGTCCCTGCGGACAGAGCGCTACACTGTAGGCCAGTGGCTGGACACCTGGATGGAGAACTATGCCAAGCTGCAAGTTCGCCCCTCGTCCCACAAGACCTACCAGGGTTTTATTGAAAACCACATCAAGCCTGCCCTCGGGGATATTCCTCTGGAAAAGCTGACGGCAATGAACCTCCAGAGGTTATACAAACACCTGCTGGAGAACGGCAGGGTGGAATGCACGGAGTCCCGCAGCAAGCCCAAGGGCCTCAGCGTCAAGACGGTACGCAACATCAACCAGATGATCTCATCCGCCCTGAACTGCGCCGTAGAACAGCGGCTGATTCCCAGTAATCCAACCAAGGGCTGTGTCCTGCCAAAGCTGGAGAGGAAGGAAATGAAAATTCTGCCGCCGGAAAGTCTGGGCACCTTCTTCGAGGAAGCCCGGAGAAGCGGCGTATTTGAGCTGTACTACATCGACCTCGCCACGGGTCTCCGGCGGGGAGAACTGCTGGGGCTGAAATGGAGCGACATTGACCTGGACAAAGGCGTCATCCACGTCCGGCGACAGGTCCTCCGCCAAAACGGCGAAGTGGTAGAGGCCCCGCTGAAAACGAAAAACTCCTACCGCAGCATCGCGATAGGAGCGGACGCCATCAAAGTCCTCAAAGGCATGGAACAGAGGGATGAGTACGTATTCCCCTCGCCATACGGCGGCCCAATGTCGCCGGACAGTGTCCTCCATATGCTCCAGAGGGTTCTGAAACGGGCGGGACTGGAGCGGATACGCTTCCATGACCTCAGACACACATTTTCGGTGCTGGCCCTGCAAAACGGAGTAGATG
>CAPOAR010000040.1:0-27641 GCA_948670295.1 uncultured Oscillospiraceae bacterium
GTCGGTATATGCCTCCAGCCCACCCAGGCCGTCTCCATGGGCGGCCCCCGCCAGCAGGCGAAGGGCACATTCCATCACCGGCTGGGTCAAAATATCCTTATAGGCCGTTACTCCCCGCAGGGCGGCCAGCATAGTCTTCACATTCATGGAATTCACCTCAATGGGGATATTATAAAGTATCCGCGCCCAAATGGCAATCCCTCTTTTTCCCGGGAAAATCTGACTTTAGACTTCCTATTTTTCCCCTGTTGTGGTAAACTGTTCAGGATATGAAAAAACAGCGGACACGCCGGGAGGTATTGCACATGGAGCTGAGCGAAAAAACGCTGTCCAGCCGTCAGGTCTTTGACGGAAGGCTGCTGAAGGTCTACCTGGATCAGGTTGGGCTGGTCAATGGGAACTCTGCCGTCCGGGAGTTTGTCCACCACCCCGGCGGGGCGGCGGTGGTGGCGCTGGACGGGGATGGGAACGTCTATTTGGAGCGCCAGTTTCGCTATCCCTACCACAAGGTCGTCACCGAGATCCCCGCAGGCAAGCTGGAACCGGGAGAGGACCCCGGCCACGCCATCCGCCGGGAGCTGAAGGAGGAGCTCGGCGCTGAGGCGGGCCGTTGGGATGCTTTGGGCTACATCATGCCCACCGTGGGTTATACCGACGAGATGCTTTATCTGTTTCTGGCCCGGGAGCTCACCTTTGGGGAGCGTCACTTGGACCAGGATGAGTTTTTGGAGCCCTTCAAGCTGCCCTTTGCCGAGGCGCTGGCCCAGGCGGCGGACGGACGCATCAACGATGCCAAGACCCTGGCCGCCCTGTTTCGGGCGGACCGGCTGATCAAGGCGGAGGCCGGGGAATAACCCGGCCCCGCCGCACAGAAAACAGGAGGAACGCTATGGGTAAAAAAATCCTGGTGGTGGAGGATGAGCGCAATATCGTGGACATCCTCACCTTCAACCTCCAGCGCGAGGGGTATGACACTCTGGAGGCCCTGGACGGGGCCGCCGGGCTGCGCCTGGCCCTGGACCAGGACCCGGACCTCATCCTGCTGGACCTGATGCTCCCCAAAATGGACGGCTTCCAGGTGTGCCGCACCCTGCGGGAGCAGGGTCGGGCCACCCCCATCATTATGCTCACCGCACGGGAGGAAGAGACGGACAAGGTGCTGGGGTTGGAGCTGGGAGCGGACGATTATATCACCAAGCCATTCTCCATGCGGGAGCTGCTGGCCCGGGTAAAGAGCAATATCCGCCGCACGGAAATGCTTTCCCAGGCCGCCCCCCAGGCCAACCCCAACCGCCTGGAGCTGGGGCGGGTCCAGGTAGATCTGGACGCCATGCTGGTGTATAAGGACGCAGAGGCGCTGGACCTGACCCAGCGGGAGTATGAACTGGTCAAGACGCTGGCCTCCGCCCGGGGACAAGCGGTAAGCCGTGAGTCCCTGATGGAGCAGGTCTGGAACTACGACGGCTACGTGGGCGACGTGCGCGCAGTGGATGTCGCCATCCGCCGTCTGCGCGAAAAGCTGGAGGACGACCCTGCCGACCCCAAATTTATTGTCACCCGCCGGGGGCTGGGCTACGCCTTCGGCATCTGAGCGCTGAACCGTCGTGAGCAGAGCGGATCGACTGGAGCGCGGGCAAAAGCCCAAGAAGGGCTAACAGCCCGGATGGTTTTTGCCCGAGTCGGAGGGCGCTGTGTGCCAGTGGCACACGTCCAGCGCCGACCGAGCCGAAGGCGAGACAGCCGCGCGTCGCGAACAGGCGAAGCGTGACAACTGGGGAAAGGAGGCGTCCGCCATGCGCCGCAATCTTCACATCAAGCTGGTGCTCATCATGGTGCTGCTCATCGTGTCGCTCATGGTGGTGGTCGGCGCGTTTTTGATGAATTCCGTCACCGGCTACTATATCAACGACTTTTATCAGCAGCTCGTCGACGCCTTTGGCCAGGATAACGCAGACTTCGTGCGGGATCTTCAAACCGTCACCCAGGACGACGAGGATGCCGCAGCCATGCTGGAAGAGGTGCTGTCCGCCTACGCGGGCATTCTGGGGGTAGACAGGCGAAACCGCAATTTCTTTGTGCTGGACGGCGTAACCGGGCGCTGTCTGGGTGGTTCCGCCAACCCGCCGGAGGGCGGCATCGCCGTCACCCCCAACATCTCCGCCGCCCTGCTGGGAGAAGAGGGCTTTGACAGCAGTGTCACCGCCGACTACATGGATGCCGCCATTCCCATCACCCGGGGGGGACACCCCTATATTATCTATATTCTGGACAGCCGGGAGACCGTCCGCAGCCTCAACGCCGAGATGTTCTCCCTCATCATGGAGGCGCTGGCCCTGGGCCTTGTCATCTCCATCCTGCTCTCCTTCCTTCTGTCCAAAACCATGGTGGATCCCCTCCAAAGGCTCACCGACGGCATCGAGCAGGTGGCCCAGGGCGACTTCTCCCGGAAGCTGGAAATCACCTCCAGCGATGAGATCGGCCAGCTTACCGAGAGCTTTAACGCCATGGCCCAGCAGCTGGAGACCAACATCGCCGAGCTGGAGCGGGCCGAGCAGCAGCGCAAGGATTTTGTCGCCAACGTATCCCACGAGCTGCGCACCCCCCTGACCAACATCAAAAGCTACGCCGAAACCCTGGCGGACGGGGTGGGCGATCTGCCCGCTGAGATGGAGCATCGCTTTTTAGGGGTCATCCTCAACGAATCCGACCGCATGACCCATATTTTGCAGGACCTGCTCACCCTCTCCCGGTTTGACTCGGGGCGCAGCGAGCTGCGCCTCACCGTCTTCCCCTTTGCCAAGGCGGTGGACGACACCTATCAGGCGGTGTTGATGGACGCCCAAAATCACGCCCATACCGTGGAACTGCGCCTGCCGGAAAACCTGCCCCAGGTGCGGGCGGACCGGGAGCGGATCATGCAGGTGATGATGAACATCGTATCCAACGCCATCAAATACACCCCCGACGGGGGACGCATCGCACTGTCCGCCGGGCAGTCCGGCGACCGGGTGTGGATGGAGGTGGACGACAACGGCATCGGCATCCCGGAGAGTGACCGCGGACGCATTTTCGAGCGGTTTTACCGGGTGGACAAGGCCCGCTCCCGCCAGTCCGGGGGGACGGGGCTGGGGCTGTCCATTGCCCAGGAAATCATGAAGCAGCACGAGGGCAGGCTGTATCTGGTGGACAAGCCGGAGCCGGGGCTCACCATCCGCATGGAGATGCCTGTACTGGGGCCCGGAGAGGAGGCCGGTCATGGGGAATAACCGCCGCCTCCTTGAGTGGGGAAAGGACGCGCTCATCATCGCGCTGTCCCTGTCCGCCGTCTATCTTCTGTCCATGACCCCCCTGCTGCAGGACAGCGGCGTATTGGAGCTGATCTCCCCAAAGGAGAGCCCCGCCCCCGGCGCCTTCACCGCCACCCAGGGGGGCGCCATGCTCCCCGCCCGGCTGGTTATCTCCGCAGAGGGGGGGCGCTGTGGCGTGCAGTACGACAAAACACAGCTTGAGGAGCTCTTCTCTCCCCTGGGCGCCCTGCTGGGGGACGCGCTGGCCTCCGCCGGAGAGGCCCGCCCCATGACTGAGGCGCAGTGGCGGCAATATCTCACCGGGACAGGGATCTATTTTGACTTTGCCGGAGACGTGCCCCTGTCCGCCCTGGAGCATTGGCTTCAGGGGCCGGGGACGGCGGGGCTGGACGGCGCCGCCCGCCGGGTGCTGCTGTGTGCCGGCCAGGGGGACCAGGTTTTGCTGTGCTGGCAGGACGCGGACAAGGGGCAGTTCTTTTTCTGCCCCACCGCCCTCACCCAAGCCCTCCACCTGAACCCCGCCACCGCCACCGTCACATCCAACAGCGCTTATTTCGCTTTTGAAAACCCGGATCTGTCCCAGCTTCTCTCCCCCTACACCCTGGTCACCGAGGTGGCCCAGCAGGGCGTGTGCTACGCCGTATCCAACCCTTTGCCCGGCGGCGGAACGTCTGCGGTGCTGGACGCCCTGGCCTTCAACGGCCAGAATCACGCCCCGGTGAGCGGCGGCGAGGTGTATCTGGACGGCGGGGACCGGCTGGTGGTCAGCACCAACGGCACCGTCACCTACCGGGCCGCCTGGGTGGAAAGATACCCCGCCGGTTCCACCCTGGCCGACGCGGTGGACAAGGCCAGGGCGCTGGCCGAGGGCACGCTGGGCGCACTGTGCGGCGAGGCCCGGCTTTACCTCGTCTCCGCCCGGGAAAGCCAGGGGACGCTGTGCCTGCGCTTCGGCTACCTGCTGGGCGGCTGCCCCGTATACCTGGGCGGCGAGGGCTGGGCGGCGGAGTTCTGGGTGACGGACGGGTATATCACCCAATTTACCCTCCACTTCCGCAGCTATGCCCCCAACGGTGAGCACACTCTGCTGCTGCCCATTGACAAGGCCGCCGCCATGCTGCCCAGCATCTCCCAGGAGCGGCGGGAGCTGATCATTCAGTACCGGGACGGGGGCGGTCCCTCCGTCTCCCCCCAGTGGGCGGCGGCTTAATTGGGAAGGAGGCGGCCGCACGTGGAATGGCGAAAGCTGAAAAATCTCATTATCCTTATCCTGCTGGTGGTCAACGGCTTTTTGCTGGTGCTGGTGGCCGCCCGCAGCCAGGAGGCCGCGCAATACGAGCGCTCCGCCCTGGAGCAGACCGTACAGGTGCTGGAGCGCGGCGGCATCCAGGTGGACCTTTCCGCCCTCTCCCCCGCCGTTGGCCTGTCCCCCCTGTCCGTGGATCGGGATCTGGAGCAGGAGGAAAAGCTGGCCCGCGCCCTGCTGGGCGAGGATGTCCAGGGCGACAGGCAGGGGGGCGGCGTGTACCTCTACCGCAGCGCCCTGGGGGAAGTGTCCCTGCGGTCCGGGGGTGAGCTGACCGCCGAGCTGGCCCCAGCTTCCCGCTGGGAGACCTCCCGCCCGGAGGATCACGCCGCCGCCCTTTTAAAAGACCTGGGCGTGGATGCCGCCCTGGACAGCGCGTCCGAGGACGGCGGCCAAACCACCCTCCGCTTCACCCAGCGCCGGGACGGCTGGCCGGTATTTTCCTGCCGGGTGGAGCTTGTCTACCGGGAGGGGCGGCTCTGCTCCCTCAGCGGCGCCCTCCTCATGTCCGCCGGTGGGACAGAGGAACCGGGGCAGGCCCTCACCCTCCCCACCGCGCTGCTGCGCTTCTCCGAGGAAATCGCTTCCACCGGCGATGTGTGCACCTATCTGCGCTCCATGGAGCCGGGCTGGCGCAGAACCGCCCAGTCCGTGTCCGGCGGCGTTCAGCTGACCCCAGCGTGGCTGGTGACCACCGACACGGCCAGCTATTATCTGGACTGCGTTACCGGCTCCCTCACCCGGGCCTCCGGCCAATAAAGCATGTCTGACAAGCCCCCCTTCATAGGATGGACGAGAAGCTATCCTGTGAAGGGGGGCGGGCATTTTGTCCACGATTTTGGCCGGTACCCTGCTGCTCACCGCCACCGGTCTGTTCTCTCAGGTGGTGGGATTTTTGTACCGCATGGCCCTGTCCCGGCTCATCGGCGCGGAGACCATGGGGCTGTATCAGCTTGTAATGCCGGTGTATTCCATGCTCATGTCCCTCACGGCCGTGGGATTGACGGTGGCGGTGTCCACCCTGTCCGCCCGGCACCATGCCCTGGGGGACAATGGCACAGTGCGCCTGGTGCTGCGCCGTGCGCTCAGGTGCTTTTTTCTGATGGTCTTCCCCCTGGGGGCAGCTGTGGTTCTGCTGTCCGACCCCATCTCGGTCTATCTGCTGGGGGACGCCCGCACCCGGCTGGGGGTGGCGCTGCTGGTTCCCTGCGTGCTGCTCACCGGGGTGGAAAACCTCCACAAGCACTGTTTTTACGGCATTGGCCGGGTGCGTCCCCCCGCCGCGGTGGAGACCGCCGAACAGCTTATCCGGGCAGGGGCGGTGCTGGGGCTGCTCATCGCCCTTCTTCCCCGCTCCGCCGAGGAGACGGTGGGCCTTATTGTGCTGGGCATGGTAATTTGCGAGGTGTTCTCCGCCTGCGCCCTCACCCTGCTGTTCCGGCGGCACTGGCAGCGCTTTCCCCCGGGGAATCCGGGGACGGAAATCAGCGCCCGGCGGCTGATGTCCATCGCCGTGCCGGTGGGGGCCACCTCCCTGCTGGGCACCCTGCTGGGGTCGGCCAACGCCGTGCTCATCCCGGCAAAGCTGGTGGAGGGCGGCATGACGTTGTCCGAGGCCATGGCGGAATTCGGGGTGCTCAGCGGCATGACGCTGCCCTTGCTGGCCCTGCCCACCGGGTTTATCGGCGCGCTGTGCCTGGTGATGGTGCCCGACCTCTCCCGGCGCACTGCCCAGGGAGACCGGCGGGCCGCAGGTGGCTTCCTGGACCGGGTGATGTCCGCCACCTCCCTGCTCATGGCCCCGGCCATGGCCCTGCTCACTGTCGTCGGCCCCACGGTGGGCCGAACCCTGTTCAAGGACGGGCGGGTGGGGGAGCTGATTCTCCCCCTGGCCATCGGCACCCTGCTGGGGTGCTGGCAGTCGGTGCTGTCCGGGGCACTCAACGGCCTGGCCCTCCAGGGAAAAGCCGCCCGAAACGCCATCCTCAGCGATGCGGTTCAGTTGGTCTTCACCTTTTTCGCTGTGTCCAGGTTTGGTCTAGCCGGGTTTGCCGCCGGATATGCCGCGTCAGGGCTGGCGGGAGCGGGCCTCAACCTAGCCTCGGTACTCCGAGCGGCAGGACTGCGTGTAAAGTGGTTCCCCTGGTTTGTACGGCCCCTTCTTGCAGCGTCCCTCATGGGACTTTGGTGTAATCTGTTGTTCCGGGTTATGCTGGACGCGGGGTGCGGCCAGGGCTGGTCGGCGCTGGCCTGTACGCTGCTGGGGCTGGTGGTCTACGCCGCCGCCCTGCTGGCCCAGGGTATTACGTTTTCACCAAAAAAGGCAGGCAAACCCAGCTTTAACCCGCCGGCCAAGGGCGGTCATTGAAACGGACAAAGGGGAGTATGCGTCATGAGGCCAAAAATCTTAATCTCCACAGGCGGCGGGGACGCCGGAAACTATCTCAACGCCCTGCGCGCCGCCGGAGGGGACGGGGACGCCCGCTATCTTCCCGCCCCCCGCCCGTCGTCTTACAGCGGCCTGCTCCTCGCCGGCGGGGAGGATATGGATCCCACCCTGTTCGGCCAGGAAAACCGGGGGTCCCGCGGCATTGACCGGGCGCGGGACCAGGCAGAGCTGGCCCTGCTGGACGCCTTCTGCCAAGCCGGAAGGCCCGTTCTTGCCATCTGCCGGGGGCTCCAGGTGGTGAACGTATGGCTGGGGGGCGGCCTTATCCAGGACCTGGGGCCCGAGCTGGTCCCCTTTCACCAAAGGGACGGGGGTGACCAGCTTCACCTCATCCGGGCGGAAAAGGGAACCCTCCTCCACCAGCTGTACGGCCCGGTATTCCCTGTAAACAGCAGCCACCATCAGGGCCTTGGGCGGCTGGGACGGGGGCTGCGGGGCACGGCCTGGTCTGAGGATGGGGTGGTGGAATCTGTGGAGCACAAAACCCTCCCCCTCGTCTGCGTCCAGTTCCACCCGGAGCGGATGACCGGGGCGCTGGCAAGAACCGACACGGTGGACGGCGGGGCGCTGTTCCGGGTATTTTTGGAGCTGTGCAGATAATCTGGCGCCGCCATGCTTCACCTGTCCGCAGCGTGCGGCTTTCCCATAAACCGGCCCTTTCCAGGGCCTCTGGGCTTCGCCCCCGCTTCGATCCACCCGCGCCGCGCCCGGCGGGTCAGCGCCCCTTTTTAGCACTCTCTTTACGAGAGTGCTAATTGTTTACAGGCAGTTCATGAAATCCGGGGAGATGAGGGTATACTAACAATTGAACATACAGACAGGCGGTGGATCTCCCATCCGCCCAAAGGAGCGTGAATTTTCCATGAACATGAACCAATTTACCCAAAAATCCCTGGAGGCCATCCAGAACGCCCAAAATCTTGCCGCCCAGTACGGCAATCAGCAAATTGAGCAGCCCCACCTGCTGCTGGCCCTGTTGGACCAGGAGGGCGGCTTTATCCCCCAGCTGCTTACCCACATGGGCCTTACTCTGGAATCCTTCCGGGCCGCCGCCCGCCATGAGGTGGAGCTTCTGCCCAAGGTGTCCGGCTCCGGCCGGGAGGCGGACAAGGTATACGTCGCCCCCGGCGTAGACAGGGCGCTGAATCAGGCCCTCACCATCGCAGGGAGCATGAAGGACGAATTTGTATCGGTAGAGCACCTTCTCCTGGCCCTCATCGACACGGCGGAGGCCCGCTTAAAGGAGCTGTTTCGGACCTACCATGTGGACAAGGAGGCGGTCATGCAGGCCCTGGCCGCCCTGCGGGGAAACCAGCGCGTGACCAGCGACAACCCGGAGGAAACCTATGAGGCGCTGAAAAAGTACGGCTCCGACCTGGTGGAGCGGGCCCGGCAGAACAAGCTGGACCCGGTGATCGGCCGGGATGATGAAATCCGAAACGTGATCCGTATTTTGTCCCGCAAGAGTAAGAATAACCCCGTCCTCATTGGCGAACCCGGCGTGGGCAAAACCGCCATCGCCGAGGGGCTGGCCCAGCGCATCGTCAAGGGGGACGTGCCCGCGGGCTTGAAGGACAAGACCATCTTCGCTCTGGACATGGGGGCGCTCATCGCCGGGGCCAAGTACCGGGGGGAGTTTGAGGAGCGGCTGAAGGCCGTGCTCAACGAGGTCAAGCAGTCCGAGGGCCGCATCCTGCTGTTCATCGACGAGCTGCACACCATCGTGGGCGCGGGCAAGACCGAGGGGGCCATGGATGCGGGCAATCTGCTCAAGCCAATGCTTGCCCGGGGTGAGCTCCACTGCATCGGCGCCACCACCCTCAACGAGTACCGCCAGTATATCGAGAAGGACGCCGCGCTGGAGCGCCGTTTTCAGCCTGTCATGGTGTCCGAGCCCACGGTGGAGGACGCGGTGTCCATACTCCGGGGCCTCAAAGAGCGTTATGAGGTATTTCACGGCGTAAAAATCACCGACGGGGCCATTGTGGCCGCCGCCACCCTCAGCAACCGCTATATCACAGACCGCTTCCTCCCCGACAAGGCCATTGACCTCATCGACGAGGCGTGTGCGCTGATCCGCACCGAGATGGACTCCATGCCCACCGAACTGGACGTGATCTCCCGCAAAATTATCCAATGTGAAATCGAGGAGGCAGCCCTGAAAAAGGAGGACGACCAGCTCTCCCGGGCCCGTTTGGCAGACATTCAGCGGGAACTGGCCGGGCTGCGGGACGAGTTTAACGCGGGCAAGGCCAAGTGGGAGAATGAAAAGAACGCCATCGGCAGGGTTCAGAAGCTGCGGGAGGAGCTGGAGGAAGCCAACGCCCAATTGGAGAAAGCCCAGCGGGAGTATGACCTGGAAAAGGCCGCCCAGCTTCAATATGGGATCATCCCGGAGCTCAAAAAGCAGTTGGAGGAGCAGGAGGGCTTTGCCGCCCAGTCCAAGGAGGACAACCTGCTCCGGGACAAGGTGACTGAGGAGGAGATCGCCCGTATTGTGGAGCGGTGGACGGGTATCCCGGTGTCCAAGCTGATGGAGGGTGAGCGGGAGAAGCTGCTCCACCTGGAGGATATCCTGCATCAGCGGGTTGTGGGCCAGAATGAGGCGGTGCGGCTGGTGAGCGAGGCCATTCTCCGCTCCCGGGCAGGCATCGCCGACCCTGAAAAGCCCATCGGCTCCTTCCTGTTCCTGGGTCCCACCGGGGTTGGTAAGACCGAACTGGCCAAGGCGCTGGCCGAGGCGCTGTTTGACAGTGAGAAAAATCTGGTGCGCATCGACATGAGCGAGTATATGGAAAAGTTTTCTGTCTCCCGGCTCATCGGCGCCCCTCCGGGATACGTGGGCTACGAAGAGGGCGGCCAGCTCACCGAGGCGGTGCGCCGCCATCCCTATTGCGTCATCCTGTTCGATGAGGTGGAAAAGGCCCACCCGGATGTATTTAACGTGCTCTTGCAGGTGCTGGACGACGGGCGCATCACCGACAGCCAGGGCCGGACGGTAGACTTCAAAAATACCGTCATCATCCTCACCTCCAACCTGGGCAGCCAGTACCTGCTGGACGGCATCGGCCCGGACGGAGATATCTCCGCCGAAGCCCGAGCCCAGGCCGAGGAGCTCCTGAAGCGCTCCTTCCGGCCCGAGTTCCTCAACCGGCTGGACGAGATTGTGTTCTACAGGCCTCTGACCCGGGACAATATCTACCATATTATCGACCTGCTCCTGGCCGGGCTCAACCGCCGTTTGGAGGACAAACGGCTGAGGGTGGAGCTCACAGACACCGCTAAGTCGCTGATTTTGGAGGCCGCTTACGATCCCATGTACGGAGCCCGGCCCCTGCGCCGGTATCTCCAGCACACCGTGGAAAATCTGGTGGGCCGCCGGATCATCGCCGGGGAGGCCGCCCCCGGCTCCACCCTGACTGTGGACGCAGCGGACGGCGGGCTGGCGGTTCGGTGAAAATCCCGCCACCGCCCCTATGTGAAAGAGGGCCCGTGCGCTGCGCGCACGGGCCCTCTTCTATCCCTTTTACAGCTCCTTCACAAAGGAGTACGGCACATAGGTCACGCCGTCAATGACTACGGCGCTGCCATCGGTGGTGGAGACGGTCTTGGTGGTGGCGCCCTTGGTGAGGGTCACGGCTTTGGCGGCGGCGTTCCAGCTCACGGTGTAGCCCTTGGCCTCGGCGGCGGTGCGCAGGGGCACGTTAGGCTCAAAGGTTTTGGCCCGGTCGGCCGCATAGCCCGCGTTCCGGCTCACCAGCGTCAGCAGCTCGCCGAACAGGGCGTCGGACTTCTTCATCAGGTCGTCCACATTGTTGGCCAGGTGCGTATTCACATACTTGACTGCCCCGGCGGGATCAGTCTCGGCCAGCTTCTTCAGCTCAGCCAGCTGCTGGCCGATCTGAGCGATATAGACCTCTTCCTGGAGCTTCCAGAAGTCCTGAACGCCCTCGCTGTACAGCGCGCGGTTGGTGTCCGCCAGGCCGCAGATCCGCTTGAAGGCCCAGTAAGCGCTTTCGGCATTGTAGCTCTCAGCGGCCAGGCCCAGGGCCTTGGGCAGCTGGGTGGCCCCGGACAGCTCGGGGAAGAAAACGCTGTGCTCACCGCCGGCCAGAGCCAGCCATGTGACGGCGGAATAGGCGGCAGGCATGTCGTCAAAGAGCTGAATCACGTGGGTGTCGGGGGTGCCGGACACAGCAATGGCCCGATTGCCCTCCTGTCCCTCCTTGCTCAGGTCGTAGGCAGTGCCCTCATAGCGGCAGCGGTAGACCTCAAACACATCCTGAAGGGTCACCTTCTCATCGGGCGTATACAGCAGAGGGTAGAAGGTGTCGGTATCGTACTCATCCCCGGCCAGAGAAGGGGCCAGCAGGTGCATACCGCCCCAGTTGCGCAGGTTGGAGCCGTCGCCGCGCTTCCCGTCGCACACGGACTGGGCGGCCAGCACCTTGCCGTCCTCGTCCTTGCGGGTCAGCTCAGCCTTGTCCAGCGTTTTTACGAAGTCCTTGGACACCACGAAATTCTCCGTGTCCTCGGGGTCGATGGCGCCGATCATAAAGTGGTTGCCAAATACCGCCACCTGATCATCGGCCAGCTTCATGGCCGCGTACTGCTTGCCGCCATAGATCTCCAGAATCCAGGCCTCCTTCTGGTCGGCCATCAGGATGACATTACCCTCGGCGGAGCCGTAGGTGTCCACCGCCTTGCACAGCACCTCCACAGCCTCCTTGGCGGTGGAGGCGGTAGCCGCAGCCAGACAGGGGATCACGGCCTCCCGCAGCCCCTCGTCCACATAGGGGTCGGCCTCTTTCCAGGCGTCGGAGCCGGAGGCGGACACGGTGCCGGTGATGGCTACTCCCTTTTCATTGACGCAAACAGCGGCGTACAGGCCGTCCCCGGCGTCAGGATGGTCCTCCATCTGGGTATAGCCGTAGGTATGGGCGGGCAGCGGATAGGAGAAGCCGTTGATATCGTCCATGGTGCGCCCTTCCCCGTCCGCGGCGGGCACATAGGTCTGAAGCTTGTCGTACACCGCCCCGATGTCCTCACAGCGGGCGATGATGATGGAGCCGTCGGCGCTCACGTCCTTGCCGACGTACAGCCCGGTGCAGGCAAAGGCACTGCCAACGCTGTTCAGCAGCAGAAAGGCCGCCAGGGCCGTGACCAGAAGCCGGGTAAAATGCTTTTTCATGCGTTTCAACCTCTCTTCATGTTATTTGTGACATTTCCATAAATCCGCCTCTGAATAATGCCGTTTATAGTGTCATATATTCACAAGGCAATGGCTAGTACCAGCCAAAATTATTCCTTGTATAAAACGTGAAATCATCTGCGAGCCCCGCCGTCCGGCTCAGCTCGTCGCAGCCGGCCATACGGATGGAGCGAATACGCCAAAAAACCGCGTGTTCATATCCCTCAACCTTTCCAAGACGGATCTTATCCGCCATTATTGCATATTCATTCAAATTTGTCAAGCAAAAGCGAAAAAATATTCACAGGCGGCGCCTGCAAAAGCCCCGGTGCACCGTGCGCCGGGGCTTTTGCCATTCCATTACAGCAGCGGCGCAAACAGCCGCAGAAGATCCCGGAGGGTTCGGTGGGGCATGGAGATCGACCGGCACTCCTCCAGCGTAACCATCAGGCTCCTGGTCTGGGTGTCCAGGAAGTCGTCCCGGATGTCGTGGACGGAAGGCGTGCCGTAGAGCAGTACGCCGTTTTCAAAATGCAGGAACATGCTGCGGTAGTCCAGGTTCACCGTACCCACAGTGGCCCACAGGTCATCCACCACAAAGTTTTTGGAGTGGATAAACCCCGGCTCATACTCGAAGATCTGTACCCCAGCCTCCAGCAGCTCCTCATAATAGGAGCGGGTCATTTCAAACACCGTTTTTTTATCCGGGATATGGGGGGTGATGATGCGCACATCCACCCCAGACTTGGCGGCGCTGGTCAGCGCCATGGTGAGCGAGTAGTCGATGACCAGATAGGGCGTGGTGATATACACGTACCGCTTGGCCCGGTAGATGAGGTTCAGGTACACCGACTGCCCCACCGCCTCGTTATCCCACGGACAGTCGTGATAGGGCTGGACATAGCCTTGGGCGCCGCCCTGGGCCGGTTCGGGGCGGAAGGGCGTGAAATGCTCCTCCTCGCTGTGGGTGAAATCCCACATAGCCAGGAATGAAACCGTCATGGACCACACCGCGTCCCCCTCCAGCCGGATGGCGGAATCCTTCCAGTGCCCAAACCGGCGCTTGACGTTGATATACTCGTCCGCCATGTTGATCCCGCCTGTGAAAGCCATCCGGCCATCCACAATCATATACTTTCGGTGGTCCCGGTTGTTCTGCCGCAGGGATACCACCGGCACAAAACGGTTGAACACCCGGCAGTGCACCCCCACCTGCTCCAGCCGGGCGGGATAATCCCCCGGCAGGGTGGCCATAGAGCCGATGTCGTCATAGATCACCCGGACCTCCAGCCCCTGCTCCGCTTTCTCCCGCAAAATGTCCAGCACCGAGTTCCACAGCTTGCCCTCCTCGATAATGAAATACTCGATAAAAATATACCGCTCAGCCCCCCGCAGGGCACAGAGAATATCATCGTAGCAGTTATCCCCCAGGGGATAGTATTTGGTGCGGGTATTGCCGTAGACGGGGCAGTGGGTGGTCTGCTCCAGGTAGTGGGCCATACAGGCCGCGTCCTCCCCCATCAGCTCACCCAGCGAGGCGGACCGGCCGCACTCGTTTTTCAGGTTTTTGCGGATCTTTCGCTCCATGGAGCGCAGGCGCCGCTGGTTAAAGGCGGACAGGTGGTTGCCGCCCAGCAGCAGATACGCCAGCGACCCGAAGGGCATCAGCCCCAGCACAATGATGAGCCAGCCGATCTTATAGCCGGGATTGCTCCGGCTGCCCACGATCCACATGGCCGCCAGCACCGACAAGACCAAAAACAGCCATTCCACCCGGTCAAAATACACGCTGTCCCGCAGCACCACAAGTCCTGCGGCGTACAGCACAATCTGGGCGACGATGAGCACCGCCACAATGCCCATGCGGTGAAACAGCAACTTGCCGATCTTACTTTGAACTCTTCTCTTTTTCATGAACTCTCCTTGGATCCTTGCCCGCCTATCTTGCCTTGAGCACCACGCTGTCCTCCCCCAACGTCTCCCGCAGCTCCGCCAGCAGAGCGTCGTGGAGGATGCAGTGGCTCTGGAGCTTTTTCTTGCTGTCCGCCAGATACACCACGGCGGGATTTTCCCCGGGGAACATGTTCAGCAGCTTTTTGAACCAGCTGAAGGACGCCCCCCCATCGGGCAGGCGCACCCACAATACCTGCTCCCCCTCCGCCCGGCGGGGTGCATCCCCCAGGGGGATTACCCGGTCCACCATCAGCTGGGGGGCCTTCTCGTCCCGGACAGACACCCGGCCCGACACCGCCACGGGCAGGTTGGCCTTCAGGTAGGCCCCGCTCTCCGTCAGCGTCCGGGAAAAGACCAGCAGCTCCATGGAGCCGGTGGCGTCCTCCAGCACCACATAGGCCATGAGGGTATTGTTCTTGGTGGTCTTGGTGCGCACCGACGCCACCACCCCCGCCAGGGTAACGCTGGCCCCGTCCCCGTACCGGGAGGGGCCGCTCTCCTCCCCCGCCGCCATCACCGCGGCGATGGGCGCCGCGCCGTACTTCTGGGCCTGCCTGCGGTACTCGTCCATGGGGTGGCCGGACAGGTAAAGCCCTGTGGTCTCCTTCTCCATGGCCATCAGCTCCGCCGGGGAAAACTCCGGGATATCCGGCAGAATGACGGTGGGGATGGACAGCCCCTCTCCGCCCCCGCCGAACAGGTCGAACTGGCCCTCCAGGTTCTTCCTGCGGTCGCGGGAGATGGAATCCACCACTGATTCATACACCCTCATCAGCTGGGATCGCCGGCAACCCAGGCTGTCGAAGCAGCCCGAGCGAATCAGGCTGTCCAGCACACGCTTATTGAGATCGCTGTCAAACATCCGGGCGCAGAACTCGGGGAAGGACGCAAAGGGCCCTCCCTTCTCCCGTTCGGCAAGCACCGCGCTGGTGAAGCCTACCCCCACACCCTTCAGCGCCGCCAGCCCAAAGCGGATGTTCCCCCCCGATACTGTGAACGCCGCGCCGGACTCGTTGACATCGGGGGGCAGCAGGGCAATGCCGCTGTCCTTACACTCGGCGATATACTCCGCCACCTTGCCCTGGGAATCCAGCACCGAGGTGAGCAGGGCCGCCATATACTCCCGGGGATGGCGGTATTTGAACCAAGCCGTCTGATAGGCCACGATGGCATAGGCCAGGGAGTGGGACTTATTGAAGGCGTAGTGGGCAAAGTCGTTAATCTCATCGTAGATGGACTGGGCCACCGCCTCGGGGATGCCGCCGGCCAGGCATCCGGCAATGCCCCGGACGGGGTCGCCATGGATGAAGGACTCCCGCTCCCGCTGCACGTCCTTCTCCTTCTTCTTGCTCATGGCCCGGCGCACCATGTCCGCCTGCCCCAGGGAATAGCCCGCCAGCTTGCGGAAGATCTCAATGACCTGCTCCTGGTAGACAATACAGCCATAGGTGTTGGACAAAATCGGCTCCAGCGCCGGGTGCTTGTAGGTGACCAGGGCCGGATTCTGGGCGCAGGCCAAAAATTTGGGGATGGAGTCCATGGGGCCGGGACGGTACAGGGCGATAATGGCGCAGATATCCTCAATGCTCTTGGGCTTGAGGCCCACGCACACCCCTGTCATCCCCGCCGATTCCATCTGGAACACCCCGGAGGTCTTCCCCTCGGACAGCATCTGATAAACCGGCATATCGTCATCCGGGATATCCTCCAGCCGGAAACCGGGCTGCCGCTTTTGAACCATCTTGACCGCATCGTCCAGCACAGTCAGGTTGCGCAGGCCCAAAAAGTCCATTTTCAGCAGGCCCAGCTCCTCAATGGTGGTCATGGTGTACTGGGTGACCGGCTGGCCGTCGTTGGTGGCCAGGGGGACGTACTCATACACCGGGCGCTTGGTGATCACCACCCCGGCGGCGTGGGTGGAGGCGTTGCGGGGCATCCCCTCGATCTTCCGGGCCATGTCCACCAGCTCCTTGACCCGCTCGTCCCCGTTGTAGAGGTCCCGCAGGCCCGAGGACAGCACCAGCGCCTTGTCCAGGGTCATCTTAATATCAAAGGGCACCTGCTTGGCGATATTGTCCACCTCGGCATAGGGGAAGTTGAGCACCCGCCCCACGTCGCGGATGGCGGCCTTGGCCTTCATGGTGCCGAAGGTGACGATCTGCACCACATGGTCCTCGCCGTACTTCCGGGATACGTAGTCGATGACCTCCTGCCGCCGCCGGATGCAGAAATCAATATCAATATCGGGCATAGTCACCCGCTCGGGGTTGAGAAACCGTTCGAAGATCAGGCCGTACTTGATGGGGTCTACATCCGTAATCCTCAGGCAGTAGGCCACCATAGACCCTGCCCCGGACCCGCGGCCCGGTCCCACCGGGATGCCGTTCTCCTTGGCATAGCCGATGAAATCGGACACGATGAGGAAGTAGTCCACAAACCCCATCTGCCGGATGACCCCCATCTCCATGCGAAGCCGGCCGCGCAGCTCCTCGCCGCCCCCCGGGTAGCGCCGCTCAAAACCCTGCCAGCACAGCTTCTCAAAGTAGGCATCGCCGTCCGCCTCCCCCCGGGGGAGCTTGAACTCAGGCAGATGGTAGGTGCCGAACTGAAACTCCACGCTGCAAAGCTCCGCGATTTTCTGGGTGTTGTCCACCGCCTCTGGGCAGTTGGGGAAGAGGGCGCGCATCTCCTCCTCGCTCTTAACATAGAACTCCTGGGTCTCAAACCGCATCCGGTCCCGGTCCTCCACCAGCTTGCCCGTCTGGACGCACATGAGCACGTCCTGCATGGCGGCGTCCTCCCGGGTGAGATAGTGGCAGTCGTTGGTGGCGGCCAGGGGAATGCCTGTCTCCTTGCTCAATCGCAGGATGCCCGCATTGACCGCCTGCTGCTCGGGAAGGTGGTGGTCCTGGATTTCCAGATAATAGCCGTCCTCGCCGAACAGTTCCCGCATCTCCAGGGCGTGGGCGCGGGCCCCCTCGTAGTCGCCGTTGCGCAGCCGCCGGGGGATCTCCCCCCCCAGACAGGCGGACAGCGCGATGAGGCCGCCGCTGTGGGCGCGCAGCAGCTCCATGTCAATCCGGGGCTTGATGTAGAACCCCTCGGTGAAGGCCATGGACACCATATAGCTTAAATTGCGGTAGCCCTCCTCATTGCGGCACAGCAAAACCAGATGCCGGGCAGAGGAATCCAGCTCATGCACCCGGTCAAACCGGGTGCGGGGAGCCACATAAACCTCGCAGCCGACGACAGGCTTGATCCCCGCCGCCTTGCAGGCCCGGTAGAAGTCGATCACGCCGAACATAACCCCGTGGTCGGTGATGGCCACGGCGGTCTGGCCCAGCTCCTTCACCCGCCGGACCAGCTGCTCAATGCGGCAGGCGCCGTCCAGCAGGGAGTATTCTGTGTGTAAATGTAAGTGGGTGAAGGCCATTGTGGTCACCTCTATCTTTCTAAAGTATAACGCTCACTTCAGCAAATTTTCCTCAATAACCGCCAATACAGCACAACGGCTTCGCTCCGGCTTGGGCAAAACCCGCCCCGCTCTGCGGCGGCTAGGCTTTTCCCCTCGCTCCACTCCATCCGCGCTGCTCACGACGGCTCCGCGCTTTCCGCCAGCTCCATCAGCTTCCTCATCCGATGGTTAAACGCCGATTTGCTCACGCCTGGTTCGCATAACGCCCCCAGCTGGCCCAGATTCAGCTCGGGGTGCTCCACCCGCAGCCGGGCCGCCTCCCGGAGCTTGTCCGGCAGAAAATCCAGCCGCCCGGATTCCTCCAGCCGTCCGATGGCCGCCAGCTGCTCCCTGGCCGCCGCCACCGTCTTGTCCAGATTTGCGCTGTCGCAGTTCACCTGGCGGTTCACCCGGCCCTGAAGGTCCCGCTCCAGCTTGGCGTTCATTACCGCCATGGCGGACACCGGGGCCCCCAGGTAGGTCAAAAAATCCTCAATGTGGTCGGACTGCTTGAAGTAGACCACCCGGCTGCCCTTCCGCTCCGCCTCCTTGGGCTCAAAGCCCGCCTCCCGCAGCAGGGCTGGCAGCTCCCGGCCCACATGGTAGTGGGAGGTCACCAGCTCCAGATGGTAGCCCTTCATGGGGTCGGTCACCGACCCCCCCGCCAGAAACGCCCCCCGGAGGAAGGCCGCCCGGCAATGGTCCTCCTCCAGCTGCGCCAAATTGATATGAAGGGACACCGAGGCGTCCCGCTCCAAATCAAAGGTCTCAAAGATCACCTTCAATTTGGCGGGCTCCTCAATGAGGAAGGCCCCCTTCCCCTCCCCCGGCTCCGGGGTCTGGTCGAAGGCCGTCTTAAACGCCTTTCGAAACAGCAGTGGCAGCCGCTCCTTCAGCGCCCCGCATTCGGTGACGATCCGGGCTTGACGGGGATGGAACGCCCCGCAGAACAGCAGCACGCCGTAGGCCTCCGCCTGGGCGCAGCATTTCCGGCTGATGCTGGGGCGGCACAGCTCCCCCTTTACGTCGGCGGAAAACGCCACGGCAATCCCTCCTCACTCTGTTTGCGCTCCCGCCCCGGCAGACGGACGCTTCAAAATATCTTGGTGTCCGCCCTTTGCTGATAGAGCTCCACCACCGCCTGGGCCACCTTTACCCCGGAATGCCGGGCATAGCCGCACTCCATATCCATCAAGGGCCGGAATACCACCTCCGCCCCCAGCAGCTCAATCTCCCTCCGATCCACCGCCATGGGCTCCGCGTCCTCGGCGGAGTAACGCTCCAGCAGCTCCCGGCCCACCGGGTCGGAGTTGCAAAGACACAGGTTTACCAGCCCCGGCCCGCCATGCTCCAAAAGCGCCGCCACATGGTCCTGGGCGGTCATGCCCTCGGTCTCCCCATCCTGGGTCATGATATTGCAGACGTAGATTTTCAAGGCCGGGCTTTCCATAATAGCCTCGGAGATGCCGTCCACCAGCAAATTTGGAATGACGCTGGTGTACAGGCTCCCCGGCCCCAGCAGAATCACCTCCGCCTGCGAGATGGCCTCCAGGGCGGCGGGGAGGGCGGGGGTGTGCTCGGGCAGCAGGCGGACATGGTGGATCCGGCAGTTCTGCTCCTTTTTGGCGGCAAAGATCTTGGACTCCCCCCGGACGCTGGAGCCGTTGTCAAAAATGGCCTCCAGCTGCACGTCGGCGTTGGTCACCGGCAGAATGCGCCCGGTGATGGCCAGGACCTGGCTCATCCGGGCCACCGCCTGGTCAAAGGAATCGGAGATGCCGTCCAGCGCCGCCAGCAGCAGATTTCCAAACGCCTGTCCCGCCAGCCGCCCGTCGGAAAAGCGGTAGGCCAGCAGCCTCTGCATCAGGGATTCCGTCTCCGCCAGCGCCTCCATGCAGCTGCGGATGTCGCCGGGTGGAGGCATCCCCAAATCCTCCCGCAGCACCCCCGAACCGCCCCCGTCGTCGGCCACGGTGACGATGGCGGTCAGGTCATCGGTATAAAGCTTCAAGCCCCTCAAAATGGCGGACAGGCCGTGCCCGCCCCCCAGGGCCACAATGGCGGGGCCCTTGCGCCGTTTGTTCGCCGTCATATTCATGCCCTCGTCATGTCCCGGTGGGTCTCGCCGGCGGCGTAGCCCAGGGACTGGATGTACTCCGTCAGCGCGTGGGTCACCGCCACCGAGCGGTGCCTCCCCCCGGTGCAGCCCACGGCGATGACCAAAGCGCTTTTCCCCTCCTCCACAAAATGGGGCAGCAGGAAGTCCATCAGCCTTTGCAGCTTTTCCAGCAGCTCCTGGGCGGTGGGACTTTTAAACACATAATCCGCCACCCCCTGGTCCAGGCCGGTCTGGCCGCGCAGCTCCTCCACATAGAAGGGGTTGGGCAGAAAACGCACATCGAACACCAGATCCGCCTCCAGGGGCAGGCCGTACTTGAAGCCGAAGGAGGTGACCGTCACGCTCATCTCGCTGACGCTCTTGCGGTTGGGGGCGAACATATCCAGCACCTGCCCCCTGAGCTTACGTACCGGCAGGGTGGTGGTGTTGATGATGTAGTCCGCCCGGGCGCGCACCGCAGCCATCACCTGCCGCTCGTGCTCCACCGCCCGGGTCAGGCTGCCCAGCTCCTCCATCAGGGGATGGCTGCGGCGGGTTTCCTTGTACCGCTTGATGATTACAGCGTCCTCCGCGTCCACAAACAGCACCTTGTAGTGGAATTCCATGGCGGCCAGAGCGTCCATGGACTCGAAAAGCCCTTCAAAGTTCTCCCCGCCCCGAATATCGCACACCATGGCCACCCGCTCATAGCTCCCCGCCCCCGCAAGGCATACCTCGGCAAATTTGGGGATGAGCACCGGGGGCAGATTGTCCACGCAGAAAAAACCGCTGTCCTCCAAAATGGACATGACGGTGGACTTCCCCGCCCCGGACAGACCGGACACGATTAGAAATTCCATCCTTCTCCCTCCCTTCCCAGGCAGCGCACCTCGGGCTCCATGGTTATGCCGGTCTCCCGGAACACCCGTTCCCGCACCTGGGCGATCAGCTCTAAAATATCCCTGCAGGAGGCTCCGCCCCGGTTGATGACAAAGCCTGCGTGCTTCTCCGACACCTGGGCCCCGCCCACAGCCAGCCCCTTCAGGCCGCACTGGTCGATGAGGGCGGCGGCGTACACCGGCCGTCCGTCCGCCGGGGCGGGCCGCTTGAAGGTGGAGCCGGCGCTGGGGTACTCCAGCGGCTGCTTTTCCCGGCGGCGCTGGGCAAAGTCGTCCATCTTCGCCCTGATTTCGGCAGGGTTCCCCGGTTTCAGGGTGAAGCAGGCGCGGAGGATGAACTCGTCCTGCTCCTGGAACCGGCTGTGTCGGTAGGAGAACTGGGGATTCACATACCGCCGCACATCTTCCTCGCAGGGCAGGCCCACGGCGGACACGCTGGACACCACCTGGCCCAGCTCCCCGCCGTAGGCCCCGGCGTTCATGTACACGCCGCCCCCCACGCTGCCGGGGATGCCATGGGCAAACTCCAGGCCGGTGAGGCCGTGCTCCAGGGCGAAATTAGAAAGCCGCGCCAGGGACACGCCGCTGCCCGCCAGGATGGTCTGATATCCGGGCCACTCCCCCCCGGGCAGCAGCTCCAAGCGGCCGAGGCCGTCATACGCCTTGACCACCAGCAGGTCGGCCCCCGCATCAGAAACCAGCAGATTACTGCCCTTCCCCATAAAAAAGGGCCTGATGCCAAATTCCATGGCGGCGATATGCAGCACGGTTTGAGCCTCGCCCTCATCTTTAGGCAGGGCCATGACAGGCACCGGCCCGCCCACCTGGAAGGTGGTGTGGCGGGCCATAGGCTCGTCCCGGCGCAGCTCCAGGGCGGGGATGCCGGCTCTCAAGCGGTCATACAGGGCGTTCCAATTCATCATGGGGCCTCCTTCGGGCGCAAAGCGCCGGACATTGGTTTTGTTATTTTACCACGTTTTGCCGGAAAAGAGAATAGCGTTCATGAAAAATTAAAGAGCGGCGCGGCATCAGCCGCGCCGCTCCAGGGGCCGCGCCCCCTTTTGCGGTCTTACAGACAGCAGTTTTTGTCCTGGCAGTTGTCCGGCGGGGCAATGGTGTTGGGGGGGAAGAACTCCTCCACGGGGAACTGCACCTGGCGGAAGATGGCGCAGGGATCCTCCTCGCCGCCCCCGGCGGAGCACTCCTTGCTGGGCATGCAGTAGTCGTAAGCGGGGATGAGCAGCTGGCTGTCCCGCTCCAGGCGGATGATGGAGAACTGCCCCAGGGTGACATACACCCTACGGCCCTCGCCGCCCATGTTCAGCTCACCGGGGAAGCACCCTGCGATGCCCGCGGGCACCTCCGCCCCGTCGCCGCAGGCGCACGCCGGCGCCTCGCAGGGGTCGGACAGACGCATGCTCAGGATGATGGGATCTACAGAGTTCACCACCGCCACGGGCAGGTTGGTGCTCATCAGGTTCTGCTCATCCAGGTCGTCCACACGGCTGTTGGAGGAGAACACCTTGGCGCTGCCCTCGCTGCCGAACAGGATGGCCCGCTTGTCAAACACCGCCAGGCCGCAGATGGACACCGGCCGGGCGGCGCCCACAAAAGCGTCGGCGGTCACCCGGTAGAAGTATCGAACGTCCACCGTGAAATACCCCCGGTTGAAGCCCACGGGCTCCACGTCGATGTAAGCGTACAGCAGCTCAGCCTGCCCGGCCTTCAGGCTGATGGCCCGGTCGATGACGGCCTGAGAGCTGACGGTGGGATACAGCCGCAGATCCTCCACGCAATCCTTATCGGAAGATATTGCGCTATTAAAACTTTTGCGCAAAATTATAGGGATTTCAAAATGAAGTCAAGGGTAAACTCACTTGGTTTTGTTTTCTTCTCCTTTCGATACGTAATAACCTCAACCACTGAATGCAATAGGGCATTTTTGTGCGGCGTATCGCTGAGCCAGTACGCATCCAAAACTGCGCGGATTTTCGCAGCCTGTACTGCCGGCTGGTGCGTCTTGGCCTGATCCAGCCTGAGCTGTGCCTCCGCCACCCTCCTTTCCATATCGGCCAGTTTCTCCTTTACTGCCGCCATCCGCTCCCTGTATGTCTGCAAATCGTATTCCCCTATCTCAAGCAGTTCGTGAAGCCGTGCTTTCTGCCGGTTGACAACTGCCAGCTCCCGGCTGATGCCCGCCACTGCATCTTCCAAGGGGCCCAAATCCTGATGGTGCTCTGGCTGCTCCAGATCAATCTGCTCTAACACGTCCTGCAAATGGCTGATAACCCGGGATTCCACCAGATCAAGTTTTGCGGATGCGCAGCACCCCCTTTTAACACAGACCAGATACTGTTCCTGCCCGTGCTTACAAAAAATGCGCTGCATATTGCCACCACAGTTCGCGCACTTTACCAACCCAACCAGGGGGCTTTTTACGGTTCCATCGTTGCGGGAAGGATGGTAGCGCCCCGCCATGATCTCCTGCACTTTGTCATACACCTCTTTCTCAATAATCGGAGGATGCAGCCCGTCTGTGATGGTCCACTTCTCGCGGGGGTTATAGATGGTGATGTGTTTCTGATTTCCCTTTGCATTTTTCTTGATATGCTTTTTTTGATCCCAGACAATCTTGCCGATGTAGGTTGGATTTCTCAAAATCTGCGCCACACTGCTCCGGGAAAATGCTGCGGAGCGATGGGGCCTCGCGCCCATGGCATTGACCTGTCCAGCTATTACGGTGCACCCATAACCGTGGACGTACATATCAAACATCATGCGGACAAACCTCGCCTCTGGCTCATACGGCTCCAGGGTTGGGCGGCGGTCAATGGTGGTCTTCTTATACCCATAGGGAGCGTTGGCCACATAACAGCCGTCCTGGATAGACTGCCGCAGCCCGCGCCGCAAGCGTTTGTTGATGATCTTGTACTCCCGGCGGCTGATGAATGTTTTAAACTCCGCCAGCTCGTCGTCAATCTCATCGGAAAGATCATATACCTTGTCTGGCGTAACAATCAGCGTCCCGCTGTCCTTGAATGCGTCCAGAATAATTCCCTGGTCCCTCATACGGCCGCGGGATAGACGGTCCAGATCCATGCAGAGTACGGCGTCATACCGGCCCGCCTCCACGCCCTCCAGCAGCCGAAGCATCTCCGGCCGTCCGTACAGGCTTTCGCCGCTGACCACCTCCGGGTAGTAGTCCACCACGTCAAGGCCATGGCGCTGGGCGCACGTATCCAGCCCCTGCCGGTGCCGCCGAAGAACCTCTTCTGTTTCAAGGCCCTCCTCCATACGGGACTTACGCAGATAAACCGCTGCGGTCTGCCCCAGCATGTCGTTTTCCTTGTGCATTTATACCCCTCCCCATCCTCGATACAATTAGAGGGCAGACTGGCTCAAGCCTGTCCTGCCCTCTAACTCCCAGGCTGGCCGCACACCAGCCTGGGAACTTTTTATATCCAAGGTATTTGCTCAGTATCCAACCGCTGAAGCGCCGTATTCGGCCTGGGCCTGTGTGAAGCCCTCGTATTTCAGCTGGTCAATCAGGCCTTGTCGAGAAAAAGACATAAGCTTCATATAGCTCTTCGCTTGTCTTGCGGCCTGCTCATTCCAGTCTGCCCCGCAGTTGTCAGCTCCATATGTTGCTTCTTCTGTCGTGTACCCCTCATATTTGAGCTGGTCAATCAGGCCACTGTACGAGAACGCTGAAATTGATAAGTACCGCTTTGCCTGCTCAAGCGCGTTTTTCTGCCCCATCGTGGGGGTTCCTGTCGGCGCGGGAGACGGCGCTGGATTAGGCTGAGCACTGCCGGGGCGCGTTAATATGACCGTCTTTGTAGCGGCATCCCAATTGACATCAAGGCCCAGGGCGCCCGCAACGGCACGGACGGGAAGATATGTCGTACCGCTGATGATAAAGGGCTCTACTGTGTTCCCCGCCGCATCCACCAAATTGATGGGCGTTCCGTCAAGAGTGACCTTAATGTCGTTGTATTCCAAATTTGCTGGCTTTGAGCCCACAGCAGCCATAGCGGTCCCCATGGAGCCGAGCAGAAGCAGGGTGACGAGTACGCCGGAGATAAAGCCCTTTAACTGACCTTTCATTTTTCCTTCCTCGTTTCTATATTTATTCCGCCCCCGGCGGTTTGGTCCAATAAATCAGACGGAAAAAGACACCAGAAATTTACCGTTGACAAAATCGTTCTTTTGTACTATAATCTGGAACAGATGTACGGAACGCAGGAGGGATAACAAAATGTCAAAACAGATGTTGAATCCCAAGGGGGAAACAAACCGGGATCAGATGATCCGCTTCATTATCCGCACGATCCGGCAGCTGGATGACAAAAAGCTGAAACACATCTATCTCCTCGTCTTACATATCCAATGACCCCCGCTAGGCCGGCCCATCTGGGCCGGCTTCTTTTATTTCCTCCGCCAGCTCCAGAACTTTGTGCTCCAGCAGCTTCCATTCATCCATGGTCATGCGGGACAGAACGGCGATAAACCGCTGCCGGAAGTCGGGTTCGCCCCGCAGGATATCGCCCACAAAAGCGGAAATTTCGTCCCCAGGGGTTTTTGCGATGAACATCTCGCCCTCGCCGGTACGGAGCCATGTTTCATTGACATCAAACTCGCGGCAGATCAAAGAAACCACGGCGTCAATCGGCTCATTGCGACCAATTTCATATGTTCCGATTGTATTAGGCTTTACTCCAATGCGTTTGCCAAATTCTTTCTGCGTAAGATTAAGGGCCTTGCGTAGTGTTTTAATGCGCTCTTTCACCGCACCACCTCCCTGTGATTTGGATAATAACACAGCCAAGAGAGCATGTCAATAAGAAAATCGCAAAATCAAAAAAAAGACTTGACAGATGTGATTTTGCGTGTTATTGTAATCGCAAGATCACACAACGAAAGGAGGTGACGATCATGAATGCGGTTCATGTCATAGCAATAGCCGCCAATGCCGTGTCGGCTGTGTGCAATATCATTTTGCTGGTTCTGTTGTGGCGATGGTATGGCCCTAACGCAAGGCGATAGTCGCAATCAGGCCGCCAACAGCTGCAACGCTTCCAATGAGCGTGACCACAAATGTAATCCAAAACCGTGTTCTCTCAATATGCTGTTGCTCTTTTTCGGACATTTTTCGGTCGTCGTGCTCAGCGTCAAGTCGTTGATTGATCGCTTTTAACTCGGCAAGTATATCCAGAGGGGCTTGATGTTGTGCGCGTTCCATCTCTTCAAATTTCTCAAAATCAGGTGCGGACATGGGGCGGAATTCGGTGGAGGCTAATTCCTTGTTTGCTTTCTCCATATCTCTTTTATATTGCCGCTCACCTTCAATTGCCATTTTGGAATATTTTTCGTGTTTTTCAATGTCTTGAAGCATGTGCTCACCCCCTTTCCCCGCCGAAATTCTACCACACCGGCGGGAAGGGGACAACACAAAATAGGAGGTGCACTCATGGGAAACGATGAAAAAAAACTCTGCCAGCGGCTTGCCCAGGCGGTGGAGATGCTCCCTGATGAAAAGCGCGAGTTCATCCTGGGCTATGCGGAGGGCGTGATCGCCATGGCCAATGAGCTCCGGGCGAACAGCGCTCAAGTTGGCGCGTGAGAGGAGGTGCAGATCATGAAAACGGCCCCCTCGTTTGAAGAGTATAAAGCGGCTCTGGCAAACACACCCAGCCAGCGTGTGCGGGAGGCCCTGCTTGCAGAGGCAGCCGCCTGCGGCTTTACCGCATGGCAAAAGGCTGAGCTGTGTGGAATTAGAGATGAGCCGTGGGCGTGATCATACTGCCATGCGGCGGCGCTGCCGGCGCGGCGGCCAGAGTGTGGATAACGGCGGATAAACGGACAAGGGTTCAGCATACCGTCTGGATGGGAGGTGTCGGAGATGGAGATCACTGTAACGCACAAAACGGAGATTGTCAGCGGAAAGGAATATCCGCTGACGGTAACCCGGCAGCACGGACTACAGGAAATCAATGTGAATGGCGAGATCATACAGGTAGTGGATGTAACCATCTTTGAGAGCACACTGGGACGGTCGCTGTGCTATACCCGGGCCAGCCCCGAACCATCGCCGGAGGAGCGCGCAGCTCGGCACAGAAAGATTCAGGAGATTGCCACTGCGGCCATGATTGAGCAGGGTTTTTGGTAATCTTTTTACAGCAGGACTCCGCCCGCCGGGCAAGAAATGGAGAAGGTACATTATGCTGAGACTAAAAGCAAGCAAGACCAGCCTCTATAAGCTGGTGCATTATTACACGGCTTTGCCGCGCATGAAGGAAACCCAGTTTGCCAAGTTCCGATCCATGTACTATCTGACGTGGACGAATGCTTATGGCTTGTGCTGTAAGGCAGTTCTTGGCGTTTTTGGCGGAAAACCCTCGCTGGTCGTCACTTGGAGCGAACCCGAGGGAAATGAGGTGTCCCGTGAGGATCACGATCTGGAGCTCTCCGATCTGCGGGATCGGGGCATGGTGGAAGAGGTTTATAACCCAGTGTTCCGCCAACGTGTCTTGAATGAGGAGGGATTGTGAGGTGAAGCCGGGCGATCAGGTCACAATGAACGACAACTACCACGTCAGCGACGCAAACAAGGGAAAAGTTTGGACGGTCAAATCTGAGCCGTGGAATTGTTGCGGAACGATGGTTGTCAAGTTAGACGGGAAGTCCGGCGGCTATGCCGTGGACGGCCTGACTTTGGTGGAGGAGGGAGATCCATGCCGCACTTAAAGAAAACGGACGCCCAACAGAGGGCGTACCGGGAGGCCAATAAGGACAAGCTGGCGGCCCGGCAGAGGACATACCGGGAGGCTAATAAAGACAAGCTGGCAGCCTATCAGAGGGCGTACCGGGAAGCCAATAAGGACAAGGTGGCGGCCCGGCAGAGGGCGTACTATGAGGCCAATAAGGACAAGGAGGCGGCCCGGCAGAGGGCGTACTATGAGGCCAATAAGGACAAGGAGGCG
>CAPOAR010000041.1:0-26549 GCA_948670295.1 uncultured Oscillospiraceae bacterium
TAATTGTACTGATAGATGGAGCGAAGCGCCCTCCTGATTCCCGCTGGAATTGTTGCAAACAATGCCGTATGACGGCATAACTGTTTATAAAGAAGCGCATCTACCTTATGTTCCAGCGCTAATGCGTACAAGGTATACCACGCATTTTTATCGAACCTGTGCAGATAAGCGGGTTCATCGTCAGTGCTATAGAGCCGCTTTATGAGGGCAGCCAAGTCAACTATATTCATGTTTACCTCCAAACAAGCGATAATTGCTTATTATCCTTAGTTCCAAAATCAAGACGGGTATGCCGAATCTACGACATACCCGTCTTTTCCTCATATGGAATGTATCTTGTTTCTGGGATGCTTTTCAAGAAGAATGTCCCTCTGCTTTTTACTTGCCACATGGGTGTAGATTTGCGTTGTCACAATAGAACTATGGCCAAGCAACCGCTGGATGTAGCGGATATCAACGCCCTCCTCCAGCAAGAGCGTGGCGAACGAATGACGGAACATATGCGGCGTGATATGATTCTCCACTCCGGCCAGTTTACTGTATTTGTTAACAATGCTTCGAACCGATTGGTCGGAAAGCGGTCTATGACACCTGTTGACAAAAAAGGTGCCGGCCTGTTCCATATCCTTTTGAAAAGTCTCCGCATAGCAGTGGAGCACGGCTAACACATCTGGGTTCGCGATCTGGACATATCGCTCTTTTGCCCCCTTCCCAAAGATTTTGACTACGCCCTCATCTAACCGTACATCTTCATATTGAAGTGCGCACAGCTCGGATACCCGCACCCCTGTGGCAAAAAGCAGTTCCATCACTGCGATGTCCCGCACGATGGTGTTGCGATGTTCCTTGGTCTTTGCTTTCCTTTTAGCCTGATAAGCGCTTTCCAAAATGGCCTCTATCGCAGACAACGGGAGCGTTCTTGGCAGAATGAGCGGCGGATTCAGTTTCAGACGAAGTCGAGAGAACGGATTTTCGTTCACCAGCCCTTCGTATTCCAGGTGACTGCAGAACGCTTTCACGCTGGCAATCTTGCGCTTGATTGTTCTCGGCGTATACCGCTGATGCAGCTGAGCGATATACTCCATTAACCCTTCGCGTGTCAGGTGCAAACCGTTTTGATCAATAAACGCAGAAAACTGGGTCAGGTCGATTCGGTAAGCTTTTATGGTCTTGGGATCAAGGCTTTTTTGGTACTGACAGTCCCACAGATACTGCGAGAGTAAATGTTGCAGGTCTTGCATATAGATGCCTCCTTTACAGTATGGAGACATCTTACAATTGTGTACGGGGTTTGTCGAACGCAGATTGATATAAAGGTTAGCGGAAAAAAATCCTCCCGCAGCTGACGGTTTCGTCAGGTGCGGGAGGATTGGTGACCCTCAGCATTTACTTGCACTTTCCGCCGGCGAGGATCAGACCGGCGACAGATTTTCAATTTTTCGCATATCACATCCTGTCGCATCTTTGCAGTATTGTTTGGACTAAATCAGCGCAACCCCGCTTGTTCCAAGGGTTACACCCCACAGGGACACAAAGTGAACTGGGGGGGTAGCAAGACGGTACAGGGTAAAAATCAACAGAGATAGTAGGATCAATGATCCTACTATCTCTGTTGATTTTTATCCCATTATCTGTCGCATGATACATCTCCCTGCTGATACACTGTTCGGATGATATCATCGATCTTCGCTTCCTCCAGCCCCACTTCCTTGATTGGAGCTATGTGTGAGATGTCCTCGATCAGCCTGGCGGCGGTGATCTCATCCTTCCGGAAACGGTAAACGGCCCGGGCCTCGTTCACTGAGACAAGCTCCGCATGGAGGTGCGGGATAGTGGCGGGCCGGTAGAAGTCGATGATGAGATGGCGGTAGGGCGCGATTTTGTCCACCAGCGTATCCAGGGAACCATCCTCAATGATCTTCCCCTCGTTGATGATGATTACCCGCTGGCACAGCTCCTGGATATCGCCCAGATCGTGGGTGGTCAGGATGATAGTCGTTTTGTTCCGCTGATTGACCTCCTTGATGAACTTCCGGACGGAGTATTTCGCCTCCACATCCAGGCCGATGGTGGGCTCGTCCAAAAACAATACGTCTGGGGAATGGAGCATGGCCGCCACCAAATCGCCCCTCATCCGCTGACCAAGAGAGAGCTGCCGTACCGGGGTGTCGATGAACCGGTCGATCTGGAAGATCTCGTTGAGCACACCCAGGTTCTTTTTGTAGTCGCTGTCCTCGATCTGATAGATCCGCTTCAGCAGCTCAAAAGTCTCGCCCAGCCGCAGGTCCCAGTTCAGCTGGCTGCGCTGTCCGAACACCACGCCCAGGTTCCGCACCACCCGTTTGCGGTCCCGCTGGGGTGATACGCTGTCGATCAGGATCTCGCCGCTGGTGGGCCGCATGATGCCGGAAAGCATCTTCACTGTGGTGCTCTTCCCCGCGCCATTGGGACCTATGTAGCCCACGACGTCCCCCTTTTCGATGGAAAAGGAGATGTCATCCACTGCCCGGACGTATTCCGCCTTCTGCACGAAGAGGTTTTTCACCGCGCCCCGCAGGCCGCTCTCTTTTTTGATTTTTTTATACTCCTTCACCAGATGGCTGACTTCAATGATGTCCATGGAGGCACCTTCCAGTCCTTTGTCCCTTCGCGGCGTCCATAGCCGTTCTTCTGCCCTGGTCTGTCCCACCGGGATCTCCCGTCATGATCCCATCGAAATCGACGCTGCGCGATTGTTCCTTCTCGATCCACCTCAAAATCTGTTCCACCTTCTCCGAATCGCCCTGATCCCGTTTGAGGGCATGAAGGGGCCGCCACCAGAAAGGCCGCAGATACCGGTAGAGCAGTAGCGCGGCCTCTCTCTCCGCCTGTGTAAAATGATAGCTGTTTTTCATTAGCGAAAGATTATCCAGAAAGGACCGGAGGGCCTTTTCACTGTTCTCCTCCACATAATACATATTGTTTTCCCGTTTGTCCGGGATGTCTTCGTCAAAATTGATCCACAGCTCCCGGAAGAATACGTTCAGCGCGGTATCTCTGCCGGTGAGGTTGAGATCCAGCACACCGGCGAAGCGCATATCACGGTCCAGCAGGATGTTGCCCGGGTTCAGATCAGCTTGAAACATGGAGACAGGGAGCCGGCTGTATATCCGCTCCAACGCACCGCGATTCGCAAGAAAGCGGGACCATATCCGCTGAAACCGCTCGGTATATCGGGGGAACCGCCCCTCTATGATCTCCTTGAATTCCAGGGCGCACTCCATGATCTCATCACAGAGGTCGGAGGGACAGAATCGTTCCAGAATACATAAGCCGGAGGGAAAGTCCCCAAAATCCAGCCGGGCCGAACCCACCTCGCAGAGAAACCGAAGGGCGTCGTCATGGTAAATATACCGTCCGTTTTGCAGGATCGCCCTTTCGCCAAGCTGCTCCGCCGTTTGGAGCCGCGCCAATTCTTCCGCGTACACGACGCAGGGCCTGCCCTCGTAGTCCACAGCCTCCGCAACGTTCCCGTGTCTGCTGGCGATGATCTGAGGGCAGTGATAGCCCATCGCCTTGTAAGCCGCCGCGGTTTTCCGCCAGATCTCCACACGGTGGGGCGTTGTAAAATCATTGCACGCGATCTTGATCGCCAGCCCTTGATCTTCCCACCGCGCAAAGACTGTGCGGCGGAGATCATCCTCTCCCCGGCTGGTGTCCTTGTATTCCCAGCTGCATGGCGGATCGTCGCGATAGAGCGAATAGATATCAGTAAGATTCATCGATCAGGTATGCCTCTTTTCTATTTGGTTTGTGCGCTCAGCTCCCGGCGCTCTCGTACTTCCCTATCCCGGCCCGGAACACCGCGCAGCTCCCCGCGAACAGAAGCAGCCCCACCCCCAGCGTGATGACCGCCAGCGGCACAGGGAAGGCATCAGGGTCCATTCCCAGCATATCTTTTACAGGCCAGAAGGTAATCCAGGCCAGGGGCAGGAGAAAGGTGAACAGCACCTGCGCCCACTCGGGGTAAATGGTGAGGGGATACATGGACACCCGCTCGAACAGCTCTCCCACCATGTCCGTGAAATCGGCGGGGCTTTTCGTCCAGAAGGACATGGAGCCGCAGAACATCCACACCGCCCCGCGGATCAGCGTCCCGCCCGCCAGGGTGCAGAGGATCAGCAGGATATTGGTCAGGCTGGGAGCCAGCTCCACCTTGATACAGCCGTAGACAAATATCATCAGGCCGGGGAGAATGTCGGTGAAGCCGATGAGATTGAAGTCGTCGAACAGGAACTGGAAGATCAGACCCATGGGCCGCAGCAGGAACCGGTCAAACTCCCCGTCGATCATCCAATAGCCCAGACCCCAGGTCTGGATGAAGAGCACCACCGCCAGGCCGTGGCTCAGCACCGACATGCCGTATAAAAACGCCAGGCTTTCGTAGCCCCAGCCGCCGATGCTGCCGAACTGGTCCACCACAAACTTGATGGTGGCAAAGCCCACCACCCATTGGATGCAGTTGGCCAGCACGTGGCCGGTCAGCATAAAGGGGTATTCCAGCCGGGATTGGATGGATTGCCTGATAGATATAGCGGCTACGGAGGCATAGTATCGAATTGTTTTCATGGCGCTCAACCTCCCTGAATCAGAACCGCCGCAGCCATCTTTTTTTGCAGAACGTCAAACAGCAGCCATAGTACCGCGCACCAGAACAGCTGAAGTCCTGTGTGGAAAGCGATCTCCTCCATAGTGTACTGTCCGATGTAGATGCCCAGGGGAAGCTGGTAGATGTACATAAAGGGCAGCAGCTCCAGCACGTTCCGAAACCCAACAGGGAAAAACCAGAGGGGGAAGATGCTTCCCGACAGCAGCTTCATGATGAACCCCTTCACGTTGGCCAGCGGTCCCAGTTTCAATGTCTTGAAGGCGCACAGCCCCAGCAGGGCCGCCAGGAGCCAGTTGATGAGATAGCCGACGGCAAAGCTGAGCAGGAAGAACAGGAAGTGGACCACCGACGCGGGTGCGGGAAAACCGAACATCACCGTGCCCACCAGAAGCAGGGGGACGGCCTTCTGGAGCAGGGCGGCCGCGCAGTCGCCCAGGTCCTCCGCCAGATAGATTCCGTAGATATTCATCGGCTTGAGCAGGTCCAGAGCCACGCTGCCCGACCGGACGCTCCGTGCGATCCGGTCCTGGACCCCCATGGTCAGCAGGTTCCCCATGATGACAGAAATGGTGGTGTAGGTGATCATATCCCGCTGACTCACGCCGGAAACGGTTTCGGCCCCATCGTAGGCAGCGGTCCAAAAGCAGGACATGGCGTACATGATGAGACACTGGACCAGGATGGTGGAGATCACGTTGAAGCGATAGGCCAGTGCCGTCTGTACCCTGATCTTTGAGACAAATAGATAAGCATTCATTTTATGGAACCTCGCAGTTTCTGCTGTATCATTTCGGTGTTGCCAAGGCCGCATGATTCTGCTATAGTTCAAATCACGCAGAGGCTTACGGGAGGGAGATCTTATACCTCCGGCGGCGCGTGGAAAGGAGCGTAATGCTATGATCTGGAAATATAGGTACGGGCGTCCCTTTGAGACGGATGCCGTAGTGGAACATGTAAAAGCGGCCGAGGGCAGTCCACCCTTCGGAACGGTCAGCCTTGAGGATGGGTTCCGCTACCGGTACGAGCTTCCAAAGGACGCTGTGGTCTACGGGCTGGGGGAGGCGGTCCGGGGGATCAACAAGCGGGGCCACTGTTATGTGAGCCACGCCTCGGACGACCCGCACCACCTGGAGGGCACCAGGTCCCTGTACGGCGCCCACAACTTCATCGTGGTGGCGGGGGAGACGCCCTTCGGCCTGTTCGTGGACTACCCCGCCAAGGTCGTCTTCGACATCGGATATACGGCGGCGGATGTGCTGGAGATCGCCTGCCAAGAGGCGGACCTGTATCTGTATGTGATAGAGGGGGATACCCCCTATGACATCGTCAAGCAGTTCCGGAGGATCATCGGGAGGAGCTACATCCCACCCAAATTCGCCTTCGGCTTCGGCCAGAGCCGGTGGGGCTACAAGACTAAAGAGGATTTCCGGCAAGTGGCGGACGGCTATCAGAACAACCATATCCCCATCGACATGATCTATATGGACATCGACTATATGCAGGACTTCAAAGACTTTACCTGGAACGGGGAGAACTTCCCGGACTTCCCGGCGTTCGTCCGGGAGATGAAGACCCGGAACATCCGGCTGATCCCCATCATTGACGCAGGGGTCAAGGTGGAGAAGGGGTATCCGGTCTACGAAGAGGGTGTAGAAAACGGGTATTTCTGCAAACGGGCAGACGGCAGCGACTTTGTGGCGGCGGTCTGGCCGGGAGACACCCATTTCCCCGACGTCCTGAACCCCGAGGTGCGGCGCTGGTTCGGAAACTGCTACCGCACCCTGACAGACCAGGGGATCGAGGGCTTCTGGAACGACATGAACGAGCCCGCCATCTTCTACACGCCGGAGGGGGTCCAGGAGGCCGCCGCGCTGCTGCGGGAATACGACAGGGACGAGACGGGAGAGGTGTCCATCTTCCAGGTCCGGGAGGCCCTGCAGGGGCTCCAGAATGACCAGAGGTATTATGAGAGCTTCTATCACCAAGTGGACGGGCGGATGGTGCGCCACGACAAGGTGCATAACCTGTTCGGTTACAACATGACCCGGGCAGCGGCGGAGGGCTTCGAGGAGATCAACCCGGACCGGCGGTTTTTGCTGTTCTCCCGGTCCTCCTACATCGGGATGCACCGTTACGGCGGAATCTGGACCGGGGACAACAAGTCCTGGTGGAGCCATATCCTGCTGAACCTGCAAATGATGCCATCCCTGAATATGTGCGGCTTCCTGTATGCCGGAGCAGATCTGGGCGGCTTCGGCGACAACGTCACCAGGGACCTCCTGCTTCGCTGGCTGGTGCTGGGGGTGTTCACCCCCCTGATGCGCAACCACTCGGCCATCGACACCCGGGAGCAGGAGTGCTACCGATTCGAGCGGGTGGAGGACTTCCGCCATGTCATCGGGGTCCGCTACCGCCTGCTCCCCTACCTGTACAGCGAGTATATGAAGGCGGCCCTCTCCGGCGACCTGTACTTCAAGCCCCTGGCCTTTGAATATCCGGAGGACTCTTTCACCCCCCAGGTGGAGGATCAGCTGATGCTGGGCGGCGAGGTCATGATTGCGCCTGTTTACACCCAGAACGCGAAGGGGCGCTATGTCTATCTGCCCGAGGAAATGCTGTTCGTCAAATTCATGCCGGACGGGTCCATCCATGAGGAGAAGCTGCCCCCGGGACATCACTATGTGGAAATTGCCTTGAATGAAGTGCCCCTGTTTATCCGGGCCGGAAAGTGCATCCCCCTGGCAGAGGCGGCGGAAAGCGTGGCGGAGCTCCGGACGGACAGCCTTGTGCTGCTGGGATATTCGGGGGCGGCGTACCTGCTGTATGACGACGACGGTGTCCACAAGGACTATAAGGACCCGGCAAACAGAAAACTGCTGAAGAAAACATCGTAAGCGGGCAATACGTCATTTGAGAGGGACGAGCGGCGTCACGCCGCTTGTCCCTCTCCCCATTTCTGCCTCTGAGGCTTATGACTACGCCGCGTAGTGGCAATGCTCCAAAAAGTCGGTCAGGATCTCCGTGCCGTCCTGGTCGAAGGTTTCCTGACAGGCGAACTCTACGGAAATGGCCCAGGCGCCAAAAGCGGTGAAGGCGGACACCCCCCGGCTGAAAGGACTCGTATCGGAGGCGAACGTGTAAGTCAGGACGGTGAACTCCTGGCCGTTGAAGGTCCGCTGGGCCGTGTCGGTGACGGTATAGTGCTCCCCGGCCATTTCAAGCAGCTCCTCCACGTTCTGCCGGGCCTCCTCCGGCGTACCGCAGGCCGTCAGCAGGAGCACCAGCTGGGCGTCGTACCGCTCCGCCTCCTCTCCCGCCCCGTTCACGTAGGGCTGGGCCTCCCCGATGGACCAGGCGGCATAGCTCATGTCCCGCGCCGCCTTGTCGTCCCGGAGGGTCAGGCCATGGCCAGGCTCCTCCACCCCCAGCACCCCGAAGGTGATCCAGTCCTCGCTCCAGGGCGCGCCGTCCACCGCCGCGGCGGGCCGCTTCGCCTGACAGCTGGTCAGGCCCGCTAGCATAGCGGAGATCATGATCAGAAGGATCGCTTTTTTCATTCCCCTGCCTCCTTTTTATTGCCGCGTGGTCCCGCCGCAGGCGTAGCTGACCGGCAGGCAGATGAGGGACGGCGCTTTTTCCGGATGACCGTCCAGCACCAGGTCCACGCAGGTCTCCGCGATCCCCGTCAGGGGCTGGACGATGGTGGAGCAGGGCAGGTCCTCTGTGCCGAAACACCGCACACCGTCATAGCCGATGATCTGCACATCCTCCGGCACCCGGATCCCCATCCCCTGGACGTGTTCCGGGTCCAGTACGCCAGGGCGTCGGTGACGCAGAAGATGCCGTCAAAGTCCAGCTTCCCGCCGTGGGTATGGGCCTGGAGAAATACCTCAAACTCGGAATAGGGGGTCCCGTCATCGATGATCTTCAGAGCGCATGGGACGCCCCGCTCCTCACAGGCGCTGACGAAGCCGTCCTTCCGCTTGTTGGTCTCGCTGGCCAGGCTGGTCCCCACCCGGAGGAAGGCCAGATGGCCGCACCCGTTCTCCATCAGCTTCTCCGCGGCGAGGCGTCCCCCGCCGTAATTGTCGCTGGACACACAGGGGATCTTCGCGCCGAAATAGCGGTCGATGGAGACCAGGGGGACGTTCTCCGGCACCTGGAGCGCCGGATTGTAGGACAGGCAGATGATGCCGTCCGCCATGTGCCGCTTCGCCGTCAAGACATGGGCCTGTTCCAAACCGGGGTCGCCGTCCGTCATGCACAGCATGGTCCGGTAATCCCGCTGGGCCAATTCCTTGACGATGCAGTTGACCAGCTCGGCAAAAAAAGGGGTGGTCAGATTGGGCACGATGACCTGGATCGTGCGGGTGCGGTCGTTCCGCAGGCCCTGGGCGTAGCGGTTCACCTGATAATCCAGCTTCTTGATGGCCTTTTCCACGCGGACGCGGTATTCCTTCCCCACAGGGAGGCCGTTGACCACCTTTGAGACGGTGCCGATGGCGACGCCCGCCTCCCGGGCCACGTCCTTCATCGTGGGGGGCCGATTTTTCCGTGGGCATAGTATCCCTCCATCTGCTGTGAGCTCCCCCGGCGGCGCGGGGGAGCTTCGTTTATAGCGCACGAAACGGTCAGCCGGCCGCATGGCCGGCCAGATACCCGATATACCGGAGGACGGCGGGGAGGCGGGGGCTGTTAGCGATCACGCCAAGGTAGACCGACTCGGGAAAGCCGGCGTCCCGGAACATGGGGGACGGGGAGAGGTCCAGCCCGTTCACCGCCTCCTCCGTCACCTCCTGATACCGGTGCGCCTCGTTGAGGGCATACTCGATGGCGTTGTCCTCCAGGACGACAGTGTTGGCGGTCAGGCTGGGCTCCAGAGCGCGGTACAGGGCCTCGTCCTGGGAGAGTAGGCTGTCCAGCTCCAGCAGGTAGCCGTTCCGGGAATAGATATCGTAGGCCTCCCGGTTCATCAGCACCACGTCCAGCTGCTTCGCCTCAATGGAGGCCATGAGCTTCAGCTTGGAGGCGTATCCATACTGGTGGTTCTCCGGAGAGGGGTCCTCCGATAGATAGAGTCCCTGGTACAGACATACCTCGGCCCGTTTGGGGTCCGTTCCCTCAGCGGAGATGAATCCCTCGTCCAGCCGAGACGCCAGCTCGTCCCCGGCGGAGACGTTGATGAGGGCGGAATAGACCAGCACCTCTTTTTTGGTGACCTCGTGATACACCATGGAGCACACGAACGCCAGCGCCACCAGCCCCACCGTGATGGGCAGCTTATAATACTCCCAGATATAGCCTATCTTATCCACTGGGCCCATCTTCTGAAAGGAGGCCTTCAGGTGGTCGCGCTCCTGACGGGAGAGGCTCATGGCTCCCCTCCGTCCTGGGCAGCCGGGACGCTGTCCTCCTCCTCCGGGTCATAAGAACAGGCCCGGAGCACATTGTTCATCAGATAGGCGCTGATGAGGGCGCACACCCCCTCGCCCAGGATGAACAGGGGGGTAAAAATGCTGACCACCGCGAAGAACATGGCGAAGTGGACGGCGAACACCAGGATGGTGCAGAACAGGTAGCGGGTGCCGATGAGAAAGGAATTTTTCAGCATGGCCCAGTTGGTGTTGGAGACGCTGGCCACCAAAGGGAACACGAACAGCAGGACGATGACATAGACCACCGCCGCGGCGATGATGAGGGCCAGGATCAGGGTCCACAGGACGGCGGGAGCGCCGGTGGAAGTTGCCCGGAGGCGGTACACCAGATAGCCGTCCGCCCCCAGGAACAGCCCGGCGGCCAGGAGGATCAGCCACAGAACGGTGGACTGGCGGAAATTCTCCCGGAAGGACTTGAAGAACATCCGGGCCAGGGAGTGGTCCTCGCCCCGGACGATCTTCAGGCTGGTGTAGTACAGCGCCGTGGTGGATGCCCCGACGGTGACGATGGGGATGCAGCAGACGAGCCAGAGCAGGTTCAGATAGCAGCCATAGCACAGCTTCAGCAGCAGCTGGCTGAACGCGCTGTCATAGGAAAGGAATTTCATTTTATTCGCCCCTTGACGATCAGCATTTGGTGGAATCCCGGCAGATCAGCTCTGTGGCGGTATAGACGGTCCGGTAGTCCAGGGAAGGCTCCTTCATCCTGGTCTGCAGCAGGTGGATGGCGGTGAAGGCCATGATCTGGGTGTGGATGTGGACGGTGGTCAGGGCCGGGGTCATGATCCGGGACTCCGGCGCGTCGTCAAAGCCGCACAGCAGGACATCCCCCGGCACCGACTTGCCCAGCTTGCGCAGGGACTGCATGGTATCCATGGCGATGAAATCGTTGGCGCAGAGGAACAGGTCCGGCAGCTCCGGCAGGACGGCCAGCGGAGCGTCCAGGTCGGGGCCGGTCACCTTGAGGCAGAACCGCTCGTCCACGGGGACGCCCGCCAGGGTCATGGCGGAGCGGAAGGCGGTATAGCGTTCGAAGAAGGACTGGCAGTGCTCGTAGTCGCCGATGAAGCCGATCCGCCGCTTCCCCCGCCGCAGCATCTCGTTGACCAGTTTGGTGATGCCAGTGGTGCTGTCCATATAGAGCTGGTCGGCAGGGAGGGAGTCGCCGGACCGCTTGTTGGGGCCGTCCACGAACAGCACAGGCAGGCCCAGGCCGCACACCATCTCGCTGTAGGCCCAGTCGAACACCTCGATGCACATGATGGCGCTGGCCTGATCGATGTCAAAGGCGGCGGGAAGGGTGTGCCGCTCCAAATTCTCGCTGTCCACCTTATACATATTGAGGGTATAGCCCAGCAGGGCCAGCTCCTGCTTGAAACGGTCCAACATGGGAACGGCGAAGTGGTTGGACTGCATGGAGAGGTTGGTGGTGAACAGGGCGATCTCACCGGAAGCCGCCGGGGGCTCTAAGGGGTCGGCGGAAACGGGGCGTGGGATGCCGCTCCCTGAGAGGGACGCCACATAGGAGAACTGCTTGTACCCCATTTCCACCGCTTTTTGGAGGATCTTTTCCCTTGTCGCGTCCGCCAGACCATCGGAATTGTTGATCGCCTTCGATACCGTGTTGCGAGAGATGCCCAGCGCGTCTGCGATATCTTGAATGGTGACCTTTTTCATTTGATCCCTCCTCATTTTGGTCGGTTATCCGTATCTTAACACAGAATAGTGCAAATGTCAAATACAAAATTGTGCAAATGAAAATTCATGCATACAAGAGGCAGAACACCTGGGAGAATATGCAAATGCAAAATTATTTTGTGTGAATGTAAAATTTTCGTTGACGATTCGTGTATAATATGTTAAAATCAGAATTACCAACTCCTAATTTATGCAAATACACCAATTTCACTCGACAAAACTGTGCAAATCCACAACGTGCGCAAGGAAGCAATCTCCCTGTCCGCTTCACCAAGGGAAAATTGTCCAAGCGCTGGAGCGTGTCCCTGTGGCGCAGACGAAATTAGTGCGATGCTCCGATTTGTCCATTGCGGGAAACTGGTGCATTTGCACACTGCGGGAGACGGAAATAAAGTTAGAAGGAGGAAGAAAATGAGTAAAACACCGACAAGCACCTTAGCGAGAGCCCAAAAAGGCGGGGACACCAAGCTGCACAACACCTTGGTGTATCTTCGTCAGCACTGGCAGCTGTATGCGTTCTTTATCATGCCTGCTTTCCTGCTGACGGTTATTTTCCGCTATATTCCCATGGGCGGCATCGCCATCGCATTCACGGACTACAATCCCCTCAAAGGCTTCTTAGGCAGCGAATGGGTCGCGTTCCAGCACTTTGAGCGCTTCCTCTCCTCCCCGGACTTCCTGGAGTACCTGGCCAACACCCTCAAGCTCAGCGTGTTCGGCCTGCTGTGGGGCTTCCCGGCCCCCATCCTCCTGGCTTTCCTGCTCAACCGCATCCTGAGCAAGAGCAGAAAGCAGAAGATCCAGCTGGTGCTGTACATGCCCAACTTCATCTCCGTCATCGTGCTGTGCGGTATCGTGCGCATCCTCCTGTCTCCCACCGGCATGGTGAACATGCTTCTGGGCACATCCTACAACTTCATGACCATGCCCCAGGCCTTCCGCACCATCTACATCGCCAGCGGCATCTGGCAGGGCGCCGGCTGGGGGTCCATCATCTACACCGCGGCCCTGTCCAACGCCAGCAAGGACCTGAAGGAGGCCGCCGTGCTGGACGGGGCCAACATCATCCAGCAGATCAAGGCGGTGGAGTGGCCCGCCATCAAGGACACGGTGCTGATCCAGTTCATCATGTCCGTGGGCAACATCATGAGCGTGGGCTTCGAGAAGGCCTACGCCCTCCAGACTGACCTGAACATGAGCGCCTCCGAGATCATCTCCACCTACGTGTACAAAAAGGGCCTCATTGACGGCGACTACGGCTTCTCCACCGCTGTGGGCCTGTTCAACACGGTCATCAACGTCATCCTCCTGATTTCCATGAATGCCATCGTCAAGAAGATGAACGAAGGCAAGGGCATTTGACAGGAAGGAGAGAGAACAAGTGAACGTTAAGAAAAAGAGTGAATTCGCCAGGCAGCCCGCCGGTGACAAAATGATTTTGATCGTCGGGTACGTCATTCTGGGATTGTTCTTGGTCGCCATTATCTTTCCGGTAATTTACATCATCCTTTCGTCCTTCATCGACCCCATCACCCTCCAAAACAGGGGCCTGACCTTTGACTTCAGCAAGTGGACCCTGACAGCCTATGAACGGGTCATGAGCAACGCGCAGATTTGGGTGGGCTTCCGAAACGCCCTGCTCTACTCCATCGCGGCCACCGTCTTGTCCGGCGTGATCACACTGCTGGCGGCCTATCCCATGTCCCGGCCTGATTTCCGTGGAAGAGGCTTCTTCAACGTCGTCTTTGTCATCACCATGTTCTTCGGCGGCGGCCTGATCCCCACCTACCTGCTCATCAGCGACATCGGCTGGTTGGACAATCCGCTGGCCATCCTGGTGCCCGGCGCGTTCAGCGTGTGGAACATGATCATTGCCCGCACCTACTATCAGGGCATTCCCCGGGACCTCCAGGAGGCAGCGGACATTGACGGCGCTTCTGAAATGGCCTACTTTTTCAAGATCCTGCTTCCCGTCTGCACTCCGATCATCGCCACCATCTCCATGTGGAACTTCGTCGGTATGTGGAACAGCTACTTTGACGCGATGATCTATCTGAAGGACCCGGCCAAGCAGCCGCTGCAGCTGGTCCTCCGCGGCATCCTGATCAACAGCCAACCCGAGCCTGGCATGGTATCCGATGTGCAGAGCACTGCCGAGCGGGCCCAGATGGCCGAGCTGCTGAAATATGCCACCATCATCATCTCCAGCCTGCCCCTGATGATTATGTATCCCTTCTTCCAAAAGTATTTTGACAGCGGCATTATGGCCGGTTCTGTGAAGGGGTAAACAGCGTGTGATTTGAAAGCAACACACTTCAAAAGAATCCTTTGATTCTTTTGAAGTCTGCGGCATGCCGCAGACTTCCTCAGGAAGAATTTGGATTTGAAAACTGGTCACTGACGTTTAGATGCTTTGACGGTACAGGCGGATATGCCTGCAAAACAACAACGACGAAAAGGAGAACTGACATGAGAAAATTCTATCGCAGGGGCATCTCTCTCGCCCTGGCACTGGTTATGATGGCGGCACTGCTGGCGGGCTGCGGAAACAAGGACGGTGTTGGCGGCGACAGCCTGGGGCTTGATGTGGACCCCGCAGACGTGGCGCTGCCCCTGGCGGAAACCGCCACCATCAAGGGCCTGACCAACTTCCCCGCCGGCTCCGAGTCCGAGCCCAACAACCGCACCATCTTCAAGCGTCTGGAGGAGCAGACCAATGTCCATGTGGAGTGGCGGTCCATCCAGAACGACCAGTGGGGCGACACGATCAAGCTGGAAATGTCCAATGCCAAGACACTGCCGGACTTCGTGTTCAACGCGGGCTTTGGCGAGGCCGACCTGCTCAAATACGGCAAGCAAGGCGTGATCATCGCCCTGGAGGATTATATCGACAAGTATATGCCCAACCTGAAGAAGGTCTTTGAGCAGGTTCCCGAGTACAAGGCCATGTGCATGGACGCGGACGGACACATCTGGGCCCTGCCCTGGATTGAGCAGCTGGGCTACCAGAAGACCGCCATCCAGCTCGTGGGCAATATGCCCTTCATCAACGTGGCCTGGCTGGACTTCTTGGGGCTGGAAATGCCCACCACGGTTGACGAATTCGAGGCCGTTCTTGTGGCGTTCCGTGATAACGCCGATAAGCTGAAAGCCCAGTTCAACATCGACGGCGACATCATCCCCATGTCCTGCATCATGAACGATGGCCAGCAGGACCCCTACATCCTGATCAACGGCTTCGGCGAGGGCTATGGCGACCCCGACACCTGGAAGCATCTGGCGGTGACCGATGAGGGCAAGGTGGTCAGCGTCGCCACCTCCGAGGGCTTCAAGGAGGGCACCGCCTGGCTGCACAGCCTGTATGAGCAGGGCCTGATCGACGTGGAGGCGTTCACGCAGGAGTGGTCCACCTATGTGGCCAAGGGCAAGAGCGGCCGTTATGGCGTCTGCTTCAGCTGGGATGTGGGCAATATCGCCACCCTGGAGGGTTGGGAACCCCTGCCCATGCTGAAGGCCGACACCGTCAGTCTCACTCCCGCCACTGCCTCCTACACCTCCGGCTTCCAGCGTGGCCGCTGCGTCGTCACCGCCGCCGCCCAGAATCCCGCCCTGGTCTGCTCCTGGCTGGACCAGATGTACGCACCCATCCAGTCCCCGCAGAACAACTGGGGCACCTATGGCGAGGATGACGGCTTCGACATCTTCGTCATGGGCAAAAACGACAAGGGCGAGGATATGCTCCAGCACGCCCCTCTGGGCGACAAGTCCCCCATTGAGGTCCGCGATGCCGAGAGCGTCAACGGCCCCCTGGCCATCCTGGACAGCTACTATGGCGTCTATGTCACCTGTCCCGATGACGCCCAGTACCGTCTGGACTGGATCAAGGACATCTACACGCCCGTATGCAGCGCCAAGTACTGCCTGCCAAACTTCTTTATGACCCAGGAGGATACCACCACCGACTCCAACCTGTCCGCCGATCTGGGCAAGTGCGTCAACGAGTTCAAGTCCCGGGCCGTTATGGAGGGCTTTACCGACGCCGACTGGGACCAATTCCAGGCTGACTTGCAGGCTTACAAGCTGGACGAGTACGTGGCCCTGTATCAGAAGTATTTCGACGCTTACCTGGCCGCCCAAGAGTAAGGGCACCGTCCATTTTCCGGGCATACCTGGGTGGACGTTCCCCTCTCTTTTCCTCCCCCGTCCTCCCCAGTGGGGGACGGGGGAGTTTCAAAAAATTCAATTCAACCGGAATGCGTCCTGTCATAGGCGCATTCAGCTATGGAGGTTCATGTGATTAGCAATATTTTAAGAGAAGCGCGAAACTATGAGGAAATCATGGAGCAGTTGATCCCGGACCATGCCCGTCCCTCGTTCCACCTGTCTTCCCGTGTCGGATGGATGAACGATCCCAACGGTTTGTCCTATTATCAAGGGAAATACCATCTGTTTTATCAGTATTATCCGTATGAATCCAAATGGGGCCCCATGCACTGGGGCCACGCGGTCAGTGAGGACCTGCTCCACTGGGAGTATCTCCCCGCCGCCATCGCGCCGGACACCCTCGCCGATAAGGACGGGTGCTTTTCGGGAAGCGCGGTGGAGTTGGCCGACGGCAGACATCTTCTGCTGTACACAGGGGTCTTCAAAGGCCCTGTTCGTCCGGATGGAACCTGCGATGACACGCAGACACAGTGTGTTGCGGTGGGAGACGGTATTAACTATGAAAAATATTCTGGCAATCCCATTTTGACTGACGCAGACATTCCCGATGGCAGCAGCAAAGTGGATTTCCGTGATCCCAAGCTGTGGAAGGAGGCAGATGGGACCTTCCGCTGCGTGGTGGGAAACCGTCCAGCAGATGGCAGCGGCCAAATCTTGTATTATTCCAGTCCAGACGGCTTCCACTGGAAATTTGAAAGCGTTCTGGCCGAGAATAAAAACCGTTTCGGCCTGATGTGGGAGTGTCCTGACTTCTTTGCGCTGGATGGGAAATATGTTCTCCTGACCAGCCCTCAGGATATGCTGCCAAGTGGGTTTGAGTACCACAACGGAAACGGAACGCTGTGCTTGATCGGCGGCTTTGACGAGCAAGGCAAGACCTTCCAGGAGGAGCGCAATCAGGCCATTGATTACGGTATCGACTTTTATGCCCCTCAGACCCTGCTCACCCCTGACGGGCGGCGCGTCATGATAGCTTGGATGCAAAACTGGGACACCCTCTCCATCGCCTCGCTGAAAACTCCATGGTTTGGACAGATGACGGTTCCTCGGGAGCTGTCCGTCAAAAATGGCAGATTGTATCAGTGGCCGGTTCGTGAGCTGAATGCTTTGCGGAGCGGACGCGTCTCTTATCAAAGCATAGACTTCGAGGGTGAGCTAACCTTAGAAGGCGTCAAAGGCCGAACGGTGGACGTTACCATTACGTTGAAGCCCGGTGACGAGAAACAGATTTATAAAAAATTTGCCGTCTGGTTCGGGCAAAATGATACTTGCCATACAGCCATCAGCTTCCGGCCCTACGAGTCCATCCTGAAAATAGACCGCAAGTTTTCCGGGTCCAGGCGGGCCATCATTCATCAGCGGAGATGCAAAGTCCCACAAAATGGCGGTCATATCACGTTCCGCATGATACTGGATCGGTTCAGTGCAGAAATTTTTGTCAATCAGGGTGAGCAAACGCTGTCAGCAACCATGTATACCGACCAATCCGCAGATGGCTTCAAGTTCTTTGCCGATGGAAGAGTCACCATGGACATCGAAAAGTACGATCTGGACGGGAAATAAGGAGGCTGGCAATGAATCAGAAATTTGACGTCGTGGCGTTGGGAGAGCTGTTGATAGATTTTACCCAGAATGGTATCAGCGAACAGGGCAATCCTCTGCTGGAGGCCAATCCTGGCGGAGCGCCCTGCAACGTGCTGGCCATGCTTCAGAAGCTGGGGAAATCCACCGCTTTTGTGGGCAAGGTGGGGGACGATATGTTCGGCCGCCAGCTCCGCCAGGTGGTGGGGAAGGCTGGCATCGACCTGACGAATTTGGTGATGGACCCTGCCGCTCATACCACCTTGGCCTTTGTCCAAACCTTTGCCAACGGCGACCGGGACTTTTCATTCTACCGTGACCCCGGCGCAGATATGCTGCTCACTGTGGATGAGGTGCCCGGGGACGCCATTGCCCGCAGCCGGATATTCCATTTCGGCACCCTGTCCATGACCCACCTGGGTGTGCGGGAGGCCACCAAAAAGGCCGTGGCCCGGGCGAAGGGGGCCGGGGTGATCGTGTCCTTTGACCCCAACCTCCGCCCACCCCTTTGGACCGATCTGGAGGACGCCCGGGCACAGATCGCCTGGGGGCTGGGCCAGTGCGATGTGCTGAAGATCGCCGACAACGAGCTGGAGTTCATGACTGGCCAGACGGACTTTGACCGGGGCGCGGCCATGCTCCAGGCGCAGTACCCCAATATCCGCATCCTGAACGTGACCGCCGGAGCGGAGGGCAGCTATTCCTACTACGGCGGCAAGCGGGTGCTCGTTCCCTCCGTCAAGCTGGACGGCACCATCGAGACCACCGGCGCGGGGGATACCTTCTGTGCCTGTGTGCTGGACTTCGTGCTGGAGCACGGCGTGGACGGCCTGTCTGAGGACGATCTGACCGCCATGTTGCGCTTCGCCAACGCCGCAGCCTATCTCGTCACCACCAGGAAGGGCGCGATCCGCTCCATGCCGGAGAAGGCGGAGGTAGAGGCGCTGATTGGCAGGGTGACCGGCTGACCGTCCCTTCCGCCGATGATCCCAACAGGGGATATGGGAGGAGACAGCATCGCGGGGCTGGGCAACGATGAGGAGTTTTCAAATCTGACCTCACCGGAAGCTCAGGAAGCCGCTTACCGCTATCAAGCATATTTTCGTCCCGCCATGGATGGCAGCAGTCAGCCCTATGTGGGCGATCCCATGCCGTTCTACGAGGATGGCGTCTACTACATCTACTATCTGAAGGATCAGGGGGATTCCCGCAACCATTCGATCTATCTGGCCACGACCACGGATCTTGTGAATTATACCGAATATGACGATGTGGTGCTGGAGTCCACCCCCAGCGCGCAGGATGACTGGATCGGCACCGGCTCTGTGGTCAACGTGGGAGGGACCTACTATCTGTTCTACACCGGCCACACCGACGGACTGCTGGAATACAAAGAAAAGATCATGGTGGCGGTGGGCGACAGTCCCCTGGCCTTCACAAAGCGGGCGGATTGGGAGCTCATCCCCCCCGATGAGCTGGGACAGAAGCGAGACTTCCGGGACCCGCAGGCCTACTATGATCCGGAGTCTGGGAACATCACATTGACCGTGACCGCCGCTCAGGACGGCGTGGCGCGGATCTTGAAATTCACGTTGAGCGCCGATCTGCAAAACGCCGTCTATGATGGGATCATCTTCACCGACCCCACGGGCGATTTTTGGAACCTGGAATGCAGCGACACGTTCCGCATCGGTGATACCTGGTACATCACCTATTCAGGGCAGGACGACACCCTCTGGTTTGCCAGCTCCAGCACCCCATACGGTCCCTATGGCGAGGCGAAACGCATAGATGGCAAGCTGTTCTATGCCGCCAAACATGTCGAAGACGGTGATTATGCTTATATGGTGGGCTGGGTGCGCCGGTCAAACGCGATGTCCTCCACCGTAGGTGTCACCGACTGGGCGGGCAACCTTGCTGTACAGAAGATCGTGCGGAAAGAAAATGGAGATCTGGTGCTGGCTCCGGTGGACGCTGTCGCTGATACCTTCACAACCCGCCGGGCCCTGGCCATCGAGGAGCCTCATGTGCTTGTGGAAGGTGAGGATACCTACGCCTATACCGATGTTTTTACCTGCTATAAAAGTTTCCTGCTCAGCGGCGAATTCCGCTATGAGAAGGAGGGCACCTTTGGGTTGAGCTTCGATTTTAACGGAGATTCTGGGCTGAACAAGTTCGTTGCGGTCGATCCCGCTGAAAATAAACTCCAGCTCTGGTTCAATGAAGGGGACACCTTGATCACCGAGACGGCGGTCAGTTTAGAGCCGGGGGAAACCTATTCCTTTACATACGTTCAAGAGGGGTCCGTGGGCATCTTCTATATTGACGGCATAGCCTCACTGACCGTCCGCTTGTATGGCGCCAGCGGGAAGTCTATCCAGCTTTTTGCAAAAAATAACAGTGTTCTGTTCACATCGCTGCAGCAGTATACAAGGCCTTCGGCTTGACCTCGTTCAAAAAAGCCGATCATGTGGACCGTAGGGATGATATCCCTGAAAAACCACATGACCGAAATAAGACGACAATTGATCGAACGCGTCACGGCAAAAGCCGTTCAGCACACAAGGCGGAGCGGCTTTTGCTTTCGTCCTTCATATGTCGAACCCTGTCGAAACAATTTCCGTGACAAATCCTGTTGGAAGGAATATAATACCAGTTGGGCGAAAGCCAATCTCCGCAGCTTTCCGGTGAGGTTCACACCGATGTGTGACCTCTGACATTCATGGGCCGCACAGGGCATTTGAACCCCACTGTACGATGAAATATCCATGAGTGTTCCACAGCATTTGGCGCTGTGCCGGCAGCGCGGGTGTGCGCCTTTTCGTGTAAGCGGAAAGGACGTCTATGAACGACACGGTCGTTACTTATCAAGGCCAGCAAGTATCAGTGCCAAAGGAGGTCGCAGACTTTTTAGAGCGGGATCGCCGCCGTATGCGAGCACAGTACAAGCGGGATCAGAGGCACCTGAGTAGAAGGGATTTTGAAACGGTGCTGTCCAGCTATGGGGACGTTGAGCGTGTGACGGAGGATACCGCGCTGAAGAACCTCCAGCTTGAAACACTGCGGGAAGTGGTGGCCGGACTGGGTGAGCGAGATCGCAGGTTGATTTCCCTCCGATACGACGAGGAATTGTCTATGGAGGCAATCGGCAGGCAGCTGGGCGTATCCAGAATGGCCATCTCAAAGCGGCTGAGAACGCTGAACCGAAAATTGAACCGCGCTGTCGTCTGACAGCGCGGTTCAATTTTTTTGCACACCATGGTTTACAAAACCGTTCCGAGTGTCCTAAGTCAATGAGAGGCACAAATTCCAAACACGATGTGCCCCTCCAACACACGCGAACGGAGGATAAGATCATGAGACAACAACTCAAGCTGCTCACCATGAGCGACATCCACGCCGAGCAGGTGCGCTGGCTGTGGGAGCCATACCTGCCCAGGGGAAAGATTACCATCATCCAGGGTGACCCCGGCGATGGCAAGACCACCTTTGTGCTGGCGCTGGCGGCACTGCTGACCCAGGGGCTTCCGATGCCGGGCGGCAGTGCGGCGGTACCACCCATGAACGTGATTTATCAGACGGCGGAGGACGGTCTGGCGGACACGATCCGTCCCCGGCTGGATGTGCTGGGCGCGGACTGCTCCCGGGTGCTGGTCATTGATGAAAGCGAACGGGAGCTGACATTGGATGACCAGCGGCTGGCCCAGGCCATCCGGCAGACGGGCGCGGGGCTGGCAGTGCTGGACCCCATCCAGGCGTACCTCGGCAACAACGTGGATATGCACCGGGCCAACGAGGTGCGTCCCATTTTCAAACGGCTGGGACAGCTGGCGGAGCAGACCGGCTGCGCCATCGTGCTGGTGGGACACATGAACAAGATGCAGGGCGCCAAGTCCGCGTACCGTGGTCTGGGCTCCATCGATTTCCGGGCGGCGGCTCGGAGTGTGCTGCTGGTAGGCCACTCCAAAGATGACGATGACCTGCGCGTGGTGGTTCACGACAAGAGCAGTCTCGCGCCAGAGGGCCCGGCAATCTTATTCTCTCTGGATTCAGACCTGGGTTTTCAGTGGAAGGGCTTCTGCGACGCCACCGCCAGCGAGCTGCTCTCCGGCAGCGGTCCCAGCACGACCAAGACGGAACAGGCGGAGCAGCTTCTCCAAGATTTGCTGGTAGGAGGTGAGCTGGCATCGGACGAATTGGTGCGTCGCGCTTCCACGATGGGGATCTCAGAACGGACGCTGAAAATCGCCAAGCAGAACCTTGGTGTGACCGCCGTCCGCCGTGGCGACCGTTGGTACTCATATCTGCCGCAAGAGGGTAAGGGGGTAAAGTGCTAAGGACATTGCCCGGTTGCCTCCTTGCCCGCCGTGTCCCTGTGTCGGCCCGTGTGCGGCCCCGTGTCCGCTTTTGCGGGGCGAGGCGAGGAATGACCCACAAAACGGTTCGGGCGCGGTGTGCGCCCTTTGTGGGCCGTTTGTGGAGAGCACCCGGTTTAGGGCACCACAGAAACGCCCCGTTGGGGCGGAGGCCTACCCTTTAGGGTAGGGCAAGCATCGCGTCCGGCTATACGCCGTCCGCATTCGCCGGGGCCATGCCCCGGTACCCCCTGCCCCTAAAGGGGAGAAAGGAATTCAATGCAGAAGAAGAAAACAGCGATCGTCACCGCCCGGATGATGCCGGAGGTCAAGCGCCAGCTCCAGGCACGGGCGCGGGACGCAAATATGACCCTCACCAACTACCTGATCATCTGCGGGCTCGGACAAGAGATCACTCGGGTGGAAGGACTGGACGCGGTACTCTCCGAACTGAAGGCCCAGGGCCGCAACCTCAACCAGCTCACCACCTTGGCCAACATGGGACGGCTCACCGTCCTGCGCGGTGACGACCTCATTCAAGCCTACAGCAAACTGTGCGACACGCTGAACGCGTTGGTCACGGAGGTGCGCTGATGGCAACGTTCACTGCGCTCCAAAACAAAACGAAGAACACCAAAGCGCTGCGCAATGTGATCGACTACGTGGAGCAGGAAAAGAAAACGCGCTGGGGCAACGCACAGCTGGTCACCGGGCACAACTGCGTTCCCCAGTCCGCGCTCACCGAGATGCGGATGACCAAAAACCGTTTCCGCAAAACTGATGGGACGCAGTTCTACCACTTCGTCCAGTCCTTTTCCGCAGAGGACAACATCACCCCCCAAGAGGTCAACGCCATCGGCCTGGAGTTCGCGCAGAAGCAGTTCCCGGATTTCGAGGTGGTGATCGCCACCCACGTTGACACCGGACATCTGCACAACCACATGGTGGTGAACAGCGTCAGCTGCAAGGATGGTCACAAGCTCCATCAGAGCTACAGCGACCTGTTGACGCACCGCAAAGTGAACGATCAAATCTGTCTGGCCCACGGTCTGCGGGTGTTGGATGAGTGCGATCCCAGAAAGAAAAAGAAGCGTATGAAGCCCGGTGAATACCAGGCGGGTCTGCGCGGCGACAGCTGGAAGCTGGATCTCATCCAGGCCATCAACGAGGCGCTGGAGTACGCCGCCAGCCGGGAGAGCTTCATCGAAAACATGGAGGTGGAGGGCTACGAGGTTTCCTGGTCGGACACCCGGAAGCACATCACCTTCACCTGTCCCAATGGGCGCAAGTGCCGGGACAGCAGTCTCCACGATGAAACCTTCCTCAAAGAAAATCTGGAGATGCTGTTTCTATTCCGGCAGGCCACCGATTTCCGTCCACAGATGGTGGAGCCGGACGAGGGCTGGCTGGGCGAGCTGGCCGCTGGATGGTTCCGTGTGGCGGCGGAGCTGCAGCGCGATGAGGAATGGCAGCTCCCCGCGCCGCCCACCTGGACAGACAGCAAACAGCGCCGCCGCGAGGCCATTAAGAAAATGGCCATGGGACAGAAGTTCAGCGGCGGGCAAGAATATAATTTTGAACAGACCCTGTAGAGCAGGGAGAAAGGATATTTATGAGAAACGATATGGACGAGTATCTGGAAACCGGAATGATGGGTGCCTACCACCCGGATAAAACATTCGTGCGCTATGACGAGGACGGTGTGCACACCATATTCCGGGATGCGGGCCTTTGGGAGCGAGATGGATATCTCGTCAGAGAGCGGCAGATGCTGATCGACCAGCAGGAATTTTTTATCATGTCCGTATTCCCGGAGCAGCCCGCCGCCACTCCCACGGACAAGATGCTGGAGCTCATCGATGCCGAGCTGAAAAAAGAAGCCCACAGATGATAAAGTTTCAGTAGACTTTGGCGGGCCGGTGCGGTATGATGTGCGTACCGTACCGGCTTGCCCCCGGAAAGGAGGAAACGATAACATGGCAAGCCAAAAATATACCATTCTCTACGGGCGGCTCAGTCAGGAGGACGACCGGGCAGGGGACTCGAATTCCATCGTCAATCAGCGTCTGCTGTTGGAACGATACGCTCAAACCAATGGGTTTGAAAACACCCTGTTCCTGGCAGACGATGGGTACAGCGGGACGAATTTCGAGCGGCCCTCTTGGAAAAAGATCATTGAGATGATCGAAGCGGACGAGGTGGAAACGCTGATCGTCAAGGATATGTCCCGTCTGGGCCGCGAGTATCTGCAGGTGGGCCAGCTGACGGAGCTCTACCTGCCCGCGAAGGGCGTCCGCTTCATCGCCATCAACGATGGGGTGGATTCCCTGGTGGAGAGCAGTACAGATTTTAATCCCATCAGGAACTGGGCAAACGAGCTGCACGCCAAGGACACCAGCAAGAAAGTTCGGGCTGTGAAAAAGCTCCAAGCGGAGCGGGGTGAACGTCTCGGCGGCAGGCCGCCTTACGGTTACCGCAAAAAATCCTCGGACCGCAAAGAGATTGTCCCCGACGAGGAAACCGCTCCCATCGTCCAGCGCATCTTCCAGCTGTGCGCCGGCGGCAAAGGCCCCGGCCAGATTGCCCGAATTTTGACGGATGAGCAGATTTTGACGCCCGCCAATTACGCCTATCAAAAAATGGGGAAGTCCCACAACCACATGGACACCACCCGGCCTTACCGCTGGAGCTGCAGTTCTGTGACAGGAATTCTGAACAATAAGGTCTATCTCGGGCACACGGCGGGACTGCGATCCACATCCCTCTCGTACAAAAACAAGAAACTGGTTCGCAAGCCGGAGAGTGAGCAGGTCATCGTGGAGAACACCCACCCGGCGCTGGTCAGCCAGGAGCTGTGGGAGATCGTGCAGGACGTGCGGCAGCACAAAAAGCGCATTCCCAAACAGATGGAGGAACCGAATCTTTTCTCTGGGTTGGCCTTCTGCGCTGACTGCGGCAAGCCCATGGTCCTTCACCGGGCCAGTACGATGAAAAAGACAAAGTACAATTTTACCTGTTACACCTATGGGAAATGGGGTAAAAGCGAGTGCTCGTCCCACCACATCAAGGAGGACGAACTGTGCAAAATTGTGCTGGACGACATTCGGCGGATCACCCACTTCGCCCGGATGAAGGAGCGGCAATTCGCGGCGTACATCAATCAGAAGAACAGCAAAGAACTTCGGCGGGAGATGAACGCGCTCCAAAAGGAGCTGGATGCTATGCACAAACGGGACGGTGAGTTGTCCGCGCTGTTCAAACGGCTCTATGAGGATCATGTCCTCCAGCGAATCACCGCCGAGCAGTTCCGAATGCTTTCCGCTGATTATAACACTGAGCAGAAGGCGCTGCAAGAGGCTATCCCGGAGAAGGAGGCCCGGCTGGAGAAGCAGAAAGCGTCCACCGCAAGCGTGGAGGCATTTATCGAGAAGGCGAAGCGGTTCACCACCATTGATAAGCTCACGCCGGAGCTGGTGCGGCTGTTCATCCAGCGCATCGAGATCGGGGCACGGCCCCCGAAGGGCTCACATTTCGCCCAAGGCATCAAGATGATCTACCGGGATATCGGGTGTACGGACAGTGAGATGGAGCCGGGGGAATGTCCGCCGCAGCATTTGCTTCCACCCATCCCGCCGGTGGAGGAACTCGCGAAGATGCTGGCGTAAGGGCAAAAAAGGAAGGGAGCGGGCGGCTTCCGCCGCCCGCTCCGCAATATCTGGGGTAGGTTCAACTTTTGTCCCTGTGAACAGGAACAGAAGGCTTTGCCGGTTTAGTGTAATTATAACACTCCCATCGTGGAAGCATAAGCTATAAAAAGTTTACTAAAACCCACAAAACATCTCAAAAGAATCAACAAAATAGCATTCTATTTTTAGAGCCTGTGGCGTGATTCAAAACACCACAGGCTCTCTTTAATTGAAAGGACTGAATAAATGATGTCTCGTAAAAGTCGTAAAAACCTTGAAACCTCCATTGCACCTACTCATTCACTTCCCCTGAGAGCAGCGGCCTATCTTCGTGTCCCTGTGCAAAAACTAACGTCACCACAAATGTCCGCCGAAAGCCAACTGAAAATTATTGAAGCATTCTTGGATCACCGGCCAGATCTGACTTTGACCTCAACCTATGCAGATGTCGATGACCGCGGCTTTCAGCGTGAGGGTTTTGACCAGATGATTCAAGCAATTGAGAGCGGCAAAATCAACTGCGTGATCGTAACGGATCTCTCCATTTTAGGCCGGAATCTAATTGAAATCGGTTATTATATCGAAAACTATTTCCCACGCCACAACATTCGCCTGATTTCAATTTCAGATCAAATCAAACCAGCAGATGAAATATCCAAACAAAATTCTAAATTCGCATCTGGTGATTATGCGGATCAACTGCGGAGTCAAATCATGCTACTGCAATATGTGGTTGAAAGAGTTAATTTGCAAATAGAGCGGCAAGGGTTCCTCATTAAACGCCTGAAACCAAATGTGCAAAAAGGACTCATTACTCCAGAGGAAGGTGAAGAATTTCGGTTTGCTTTTGAGTCAAAGAAAAAGGAATTATAGCAACGATCAAAAATAAAGCCAAGAGTTGACAGCAGTGGTATAACAGAGG
>CAPOAR010000042.1:0-26507 GCA_948670295.1 uncultured Oscillospiraceae bacterium
TTTCCCCGCCAGCATCGGCACCAGCACCTGGCCCCCGCCCCCGCCGAAAAAGCCGTTGACCACCCCGGCGGCCGCCCCCGCCAGGGCATACCACAGTGTTTTCCCTTGTTTCTTGTCCATTGCGTTCACCCCGGCTCAGCTTTACCGCCCCGCCCCAAAATTATTCCTTGACAAAATCTCCGCAGTGTCAAAGCACGTTCCTTGCGCCGCCCGGCAAAACCCGGTATAATGTTTCAAAAATCCAGAAAAGAGGAAGCGATGTGCCAAAATCTACCAAAAATCAAATCCTGAACGCCCTGGCCCTGCTGCTCCAGACCAAGCGGCTGGACGACATCACCGTCACCGAGCTGGTGGAAAAATGCGGCATCTCCCGTCAGGCCTTTTATTACCACTTCTCCGACCTGTACGGCGTGGTGGACTACGGCATCCAGCAGCTGCTGGACGAGCTGGACGCCGTCCGCCCGGAGGACTGGCATACGGCCATAGAGCGCACCCTGACCCTGCTGCGGGAAAACCGGGTGCTGGCCCTCAACGTATACCGGGCCTACGAGCGCAGCTATGTGGAGAGCCATGTCCGCCGGTGGGCCGCGCCCCTGGTGGAGGCCCGTACCCGGCTGGCCGCACGGGGGTACGCCGTGACGGAAGACCAGATTGCCTTCATGACCGAGCTGCTCACCCAGGGGCTGGCCAGCATCGTGCTCAGCTGGGTAGAGCAGGGGATGCCCTCCAGCGTCATCGAGCGGATGGACGACTTCGACATTCTGGTGGGGGGCTGTCTGGACTACACCCTGGAGCGGCTGGCCCAGAAGAACAAGCGTTGATTTGCGCCGGTCCGCCTCCATTCCACAAAATTTTACATCCACGAGGCCCTTGTCACAGTTTTGACAAGGGCCTCTTTCCTGTCTATGGAAACCGCCCACGTCTGGGGATATCATGGCGCTGCACACAATCACAGACCCATGGGACAGAAAGGAACGTGTAGAGCATGACCATGATGAACAGCGTGAAACGGGCGGGCTTCCGCGCCCTGTACGGCTATTTGGACAAGGACCCGGACGCCAGCATCCCCAAGCTGATGGACTGGGTGGACCGCTTCGCCGGGGACGGCCCCAACAGCTTCCCTGCCCAGCGCGCGGCCTTCCGCAGGGTGATCGAGAACCCGGACAACAACTGGTACCGGCTCATCCGCAGCCTGTGGACGGACATTGACGGCGGGGTGCGCAAGACCTTCTTTGAGAATTTTATGCTCAACGGCAATCTCATCGGCTGGGAAATCCAGGAAGAGGCCCGCGCGCGGTACGGCTGCAATATCCCCTGGGCCATCCTGCTGGACCCCACCTCCGCCTGCAACCTCCACTGCACCGGCTGCTGGGCGGCGGAATACGGCAACAAGCTCAATCTCACCTTTGACGAAATCGACAGCATCATCACCCAGGGCAAGAAGCTGGGGGTGTATATCTACATCTACACCGGCGGCGAGCCCATGGTGCGCCGGGACGACCTCATTGCCCTTTGCAACAAGCACAGCGACTGCGAATTTTTGTGCTTCACCAACGCCACACTCATCGACGAGGCCTTTGCCCAACAGATGCTGCGGGTGAAAAACTTCATCCCCGCCATCAGCGTGGAGGGCTTTGAGCAGGCCACCGACAGCCGCCGGGGAGCCGGCGTGTTCCAGCAGGTGCGCCGGGCCATGGAGATTCTCAAGGAGCACAAGCTGCCCTTCGGCACCTCCTGCTGCTATACCAGCGCCAACCTGGACTCCATCAGCTCCGAGGAGTTTGTGGACCAGCTGGTGGAGTGGGGGGCCAAGTTCGCATGGTACTTCCACTACATGCCGGTGGGCAATGACGCCGCGCCCGGGCTGATGCCCTCCCCGGAACAGCGGGAACAGATGTATACGCGCATACGGGCCTACCGCAAGAGCAAGCCGCTGTTTGTCATCGACTTCCAGAACGACGGGGAGTATGTGGGGGGCTGCATCGCCGGGGGACGGCGGTATCTCCACATCAACGCCAACGGGGACGTGGACCCCTGCGTGTTCATCCACTACTCCGATTGCAGCATCCGCTCAATGTCCCTGCTGGACTGCCTGCGCTCCCCCATGTTCATGGCCTACCACGATGGCCAGCCCTTCAACGAAAACCACCTCAAGCCCTGCCCCATGCTGGAAAACCCGGAAAAGCTGCGGGAGATGGTGGCCAAAACCGGGGCGCGGTCCACCGACCTCCAATCCCCAGAGACCGCGGAGCACCTGTGCGCCAAGTGCGACGGCTACGCCGCCGCCTGGGACGGGACGGCCCAGCGGCTGTGGGCCTGCGGGGGCGGCTGCCAGAGCTGCGAACAGCATTGTCCGGGGCAAAAGGAGGCAGGCTGAGCGCCGGAAGGCCGGAACCGATCAAACAAATCGGGCTCCCCCGTAAAACCGGGGGTTCCCAGGGGGGGAAATCCCAAGAGCACGCGCGCGCCCTCGGCGTCCGCAGCCTCGCCGGATTTCCCCCCTGTAAAATTCCCTCTTGCAATTTCGCGGGAGTGTGTTACAATGAACCCCGACAACTGAATAAGGGGCAGGACTGCGCCATTCGGCCAGAGCGGTTTGCAAGATCGCGCCGGAATATGGCGGGGTGCTGCCCAAAAGTTGCGAGAATTGCAGTAGAAAGGAAGAAGCAAAATGCCCAAGCTCAAGAAACGGGCCCTTTTGCTGCTGGCCGCACTTGCCATGCTGGCGGTTTCACTGTACGGATGCAGTACAGGAGACACGCAGCCCACCCCCCCTGCGGGCGTGAGCGACAGCGGGAGCGAGGCGTCCGCTGCACAATCGGGCGAGTTACCCAAAGGGAACTCAGTCACGGTAGGTATCGCACAGGATTTGAGCAACCTCGACCCCCAGCTGGCCGCCACGGCCGGCGTGCGCGAGGTGCTGTTCAACATCTTCGAGGGACTGGTAAAGGCCAGCCCCGATGGCTCCCTCACCGGGGCCGTCGCCAGTGACTATGAGATCTCTGCGGATGGCAGGACGTACACCTTCACCCTGCGGGAGGGCGTAACGTTCCACAACGGAGAGGCCGTCACCGTGGAGGATGTGGTCTATTCCCTGGAACGCTGCGCCGGATCGGAGAACGATGGAACGCCTCTGGTCTCGGCGTTTTCTAATGTCTCCAGGATTGAGGCGGTTGACGGCGGCCATGTGGTCATCACCCTGGCCGAGCCCAGCACCGAGTTCATCAACGCCCTCACCTCCCCCGTCATCCCCAAGGATTCCGGCCCCACCATCACCCAGACCATGACCGGCACCGGCCCCTTCCAATTCGTCTCCTACACCCCCCAGGACAGCCTGGTGGTGGAGCGGTACGACGGCTACTGGAACCAGGAGAAGGCGGCCAAGCTGGACCGGGTGACCTTCAAGATCATCCCCGACGTAAACTCCCTGGTCATCGGCCTGAAGGGCGGGACGCTGGACATGGTGGTCCACCTGCCCAACACCCTGCTGCGGGAGGTGGAAAAGGACTTTACCGTCCACCAGAACACCATGAACCTGGTCCAGGCGCTGTACCTGAACAACGCCGTGGAGCCCTTTGACGACCCCCTGGTCCGCCAGGCCATGTACTACGCCGTCAACGTGGATGAGATCATCGAGTTTGTGTGCAACGGCGCGGGGGTGGCCACCGGCACCAGCATGTACCCCGCGCAGGCCAAATACTTTATGCCCGAGCTGGCGGAGGCCTACCGGCAGGATGTGGAGAAGGCCAGGGCGCTGCTGGCCCAGGCGGGCTACCCGGATGGATTCTCCATGACCATCACCGCCCCCTCCAACTACGCCCAGCACATGGACACCGCCCAAGTGCTCATCGAGCAGCTCAAGGCGGTGGGCATCACCGCCGAGCTGGTCCCGGTGGAGTGGCAGACCTGGGTGGACGACGTGTACCGGGGGCGGAACTACCAGTCCACCGTATGCGGCATCGCCGCCGACGACATGACCGCCCGGGAGATGCTGGTGCGCTACATGAGCGACAACCGCAAAAACTTCATCGGCTTCCAGGACGAGGAATACGACAGCGTAATGGCCCAGGCCATGGCCTCCACCGACGACGGGGAGCAGACCCGGCTCTACAAGCGGGCCCAGGAGATCCTCAACGAGCAGGCGGCCAGCCTGTGGATCCAGGATATGTGCGAGCTGGCGGTGACCAGCCCGGCGCTGGACGGCTTCACCTTCTACCGCACCTATGTCATCGACATGGCGTGCGTCTACTTCAAATAACCACAAAAGGGCGGGACGGCCGCGGCCGTCCCGCCCTCCCTTGCAGAAAGGAGGGGGCGTACCGTGGGCAAAGCTGTGCTGAAACGGCTGGCGCTGCTGCTTGGCACCCTGCTGCTGGTGAGCGCGCTGGCCTTTGCGGCCTTTTCCGTCATCCCCGGCGACCCCACCGGCGCCGTGCTGGGCATGGAGGCCACCGACGAGCAGATCGCCGCCTTCCGCGCCCGGCAGGGGCTGGACCTGCCGGTGTGGCAGCGGTATCTCAGCTGGCTGTCCGCCTTCCTGGCCGGCGATTTCGGCCAGTCCTACAAGTACGACATGACGGTGGCCCAGCTCATCGCCCCCAAGGTGGGGGCCACCCTCACCCTGGCGGCCATCGCCTTCGCCCTGATCCTGCTCATCTCACTGCCCCTGGGGCTCCTCGCCGCCCGGCGGCCGGGGGGCGTGGCGGACCGGGCGGTCACCGTGCTCACCCAGCTCACCATGTCGGTGCCCAACTTCGTCATGGGCATCGCCCTGATGTACCTGTTCGCCCTGGTGCTGCGCTGGTTCCAGCCGGAGTACATCCCCCCGGAGCAGGGGCTGTGGCCCCACCTGCGCTTCATGGCCTTCCCCGCCCTGGCGGTGGCCCTGCCCAAGAGCGCCATGACGGTGAAGCTCCTGCGGGGCTCCATCCTGGGGGAGCTGGGCCAGGACTACATCCGCACCGCCTACAGCAAGGGGAACAGCCGGGGCTCCGCCCTGCGCAGGCACGTGCTGCGCAACGCCATGATCCCGGTGGTCACCTTCCTGGCCATGGCCATCGGCGACATCATGGCCGGCTCCATTGTGGTGGAGCAGGTGTTCGGCGTCCCCGGCCTGGGCCGGGTGCTCATCTCGTCCATCAACAACCGGGATTACCCGGTGGTCCAGGCCATCGTGGTGCTGCTGGCGGGGGCGGTGGTGGGGTGCAATTTCCTGGCCGACCTGCTCTACCGGGTGATGGACCCCCGCATTGATGGGAGGTAACGCCATGAGACAGAAAAGCTGGTATCTCACCATCGGCACGGGCTTGACCGCCTGTATGCTGGCCTTCACCGCCCTGGGCCTGTTCTGGACGCCCTACAGCCCCACCGCCGTCAGCGCCGCCGACCGGGACGCCCCTCCCTGCGCCGCCCACCTGTTCGGCTGCGACAGCCTGGGGCGGGACGTGTTCTCCCGCACCCTGGAGGGGGCGGGCTCCACCCTGGCCATCGCCCTGACGGTGCTGGCGCTGGGGGCGGTGTGCGGGCTGGCGGTGGGGGCGCTGTGCGGCTACTACGGCGGCCCTGCCGACGCGCTGGTCATGCGCCTGTGCGACGCGGTGGCCGCCTTCCCCAGCGTGCTGCTGGCCCTGGTGGTGCTGGCCCTCACCGGGCCGGGGAAATATAACGTCATCGGGGCGCTGGGGGTGCTGTTCATCCCCAGCTTCGCCAGGCTGGTGCGGGGGGAGTTCCTCCAGTACCGGGACCGGGATTTTGTGCGCTCCGCCCGGCTCATGGGGGTGGGGGACCTGCGGATCATCTTTGTCCACATCCTGCCCAACACCTGGCCCACCCTGCTGTCGGGGCTGACCATCGGCTTTAACAACGCGGTGCTTGCGGAGGCATCCATGAGCTATCTGGGTATCGGCGTCAGCCCCACCGAGCCCAGCCTGGGCTATATGCTCAAGGACGCCCAGGGCTCGCTGTTCACCCTGCCCTGGTGCACCGCCTTTCCGGCGGCGGTGGTCATTCTGCTCATCCTGGGCGTGAGCCTGGTGGGCGAGGGCGTCCGAGAACGGATGGGGGTGGCGTCATGATGCTGGATATTCGGGAGCTGTCGGTGGTGTTCGCCGGCCGGGGCGTCCCCTTTACCGCCGTGGACCGGTTCTCCCTGCAAATGGAGCGCGGGGAAATCGTGGGCATTGTGGGGGAATCCGGCTCGGGCAAGTCCATGACCGCCCACGCCCTGATGGGCCTCATCCGGCGCTCCCAGGTGACGGTGAGCGGCTCCGCCCTGTTTGAGGGCGCCGACCTGCTCCGCCTGTCCCGGGAGGAGCTGCGGCGCTACCAGGGCCGGGATATGTCCATCATCTTCCAGGAGCCCATGACCAGCCTGAACCCCACCATGCGCATCGGAAAGCAGGTCGAGGAATCGCTGCGCATCCATGAGAGGGGGCTCTCCCCGGCCCAGCGCCGCGCCCGCGCACTGGACGCCATGGCCCGGGCCGGCCTGCCCGGCCCGGAGGCGCTGTACCGGCAGTACCCCCACCAGCTGTCCGGGGGAATGCGCCAGCGGGTGATGATCGCCGCCGCCCTGGTGCTGCGCCCCCGCCTGCTCATCGCCGACGAGCCCACCACCGCCCTGGATGTGACCATACAGGCCCAGATTTTGGAGACCTTGAAGGATATCAACCGCCGGGAGGGCGTGGCCATTTTGTTCATCTCCCACGACCTGGGGGTGGTGCGGGCCCTGTGCAGCCGGGTGGTGGTGATGAAGCAGGGCAGGATCGTGGAATCCGGGCCGGTGGACCAGGTATTTTACCATCCCCGGGAGGAGTATACCAAGCTGCTCATCTCCTCCCGGCCCGCCCGGAAAAAGCTGAGAGGGGGACAGGCCGATGGCTGAACCAATCGTGCGCATCTCCCACCTCAGCAGCTGGTACGGCAGGGGAAGGGCCCGCACCCAGGTGCTGCGGGACGTGTCTTTGGAGCTGGCCCCCGGCGAGGCGCTGGGCGTGGTGGGGGAATCGGGCTCGGGTAAGTCCACCCTGGCCAAGTGCGTGCTGGGAATGGTGACGGACACCGCCGGGACGCTGGAGGTGAACAGCCCCCGGCCCCAGATGGTGTTCCAGGACCCCTACGGCTCCCTCAACCCGGCCAAGACGGTGGGCTGGATTTTGGAGGAGCCCCTCCGGGCCGCCGGGGTGCGGGACAAGGCGGAGCGCCGGGAGCGGGTGCGCAGCTTCCTCCCCCTGGTGGGGCTGGAGGGGGAGCACCTGGAGCGCAGGCCCGCCCAGCTGTCCGGCGGGCAGCGCCAGCGGGTGGCCATCGCCGCCGCCCTCATCCAGGGCAGCAAGCTCATCGTACTGGACGAGCCGGTGTCCGCCCTGGACGTGACCCTCCAGGCCCAGATTCTCCGCCTGTTGGCTGATTTGAAGGAGGAGCTGGGGCTGTCCTACCTGTTCATCTCCCACGACCTGGCGGTGGTGTACCAGCTGTGCACCCGGGTGGCGGTGATGACCCAGGGGGAGATCGTGGAGGAGGGGGACGTGGACCAGATCTACGACCACCCCGCCCACCCCTACACAAAAAAGCTCCTGGCCGCCTCGCTGGCGCTGGATTAAATCAAAAAAAGCCGCCCGGAGCCTCTCGCTCCGGGCGGCTTCGCTTTTTACATCTGGTCCAGCGCCTGGGCCACCCCGGCCATGGGATTGGGGGCGTACTCCTCCACCCGGCCCTCGTCCACCGCCTGCGCCAGCGACCGGTCGATGGGCAGCTTGGCCAGCACCGGCAGGCCCAGCTGCGCCGCCAGCGCGTCGATGGTGCTGGGGCCGAATACGGGGTGCTCCCCGCCGCAGTCCGGGCAGCGGAAGAAGGAGTAATTCTCCACAATGCCCAGCACCGGCACCTCCAGCATCTCCGCCATGTGAACCGCCTTGGTGACGATCATGCCCACCAGGGCCTGGGGGGCGGTGACGATAACCACCCCGTCCACCGGCAGGGACTGGAACACCGTCAGGGGCACGTCCCCCGTCCCGGGGGGCATATCCACAAACAGATAGTCCAGCTCGCCCCACACCACGTCGGTCCAGAACTGCTCCACCGCCCCGGCGATGACGGGGCCACGCCACACCACCGGGTCGGTCTCGTGCTCGATGAGCAGGTTCAGGCTCATCAGCTTGATGCCGCCCTGGGTGACGGCGGGCAGGATGCCGTCCTCGTCCCCCAGCGCCCGCCGGTGGATGTTAAACGCCTGGGGCACCGACGGGCCGGTGATATCGGCGTCCAGAATGCCCACCTTCTTCCCCCGGGCGGCCATGGCGGCTGCCAGGGTGCAGGCCACGGCGGACTTGCCCACGCCCCCCTTGCCGCTGGCCACGGCGATCACCTTTTTGATGTGGGAGTGGGCGTTGGCCGGCTTGCGCAGATCCTGGGGCTGGGCGCGCTCCCCGCAGCTCTCGCCGCAGGAGGAGCAGTCATGGGTGCACTCGCTCATGTTGCAACATCTCCTTGCCTTGCCCCGCATAAAATAGGGGGCAAAAATTTTTTGAAGAAATACCTTGACAGATGAGGTATCTCGTGTTATATTAAGCGCACAGAGTTACTTCACCTAACGAGGTATCTAGGTATGCCGGGTATCTCGCCAGTCAGCAACGCCCCACGAACAAGAAAGGAGGACGCCATGTCGATTTCAGCGGACACCCTGCGCGGCCACACGGACACCATTATTCTAGCACAATTGATGCGCGGGGACAACTACGGTTATGAGATCAACAAAAACATCTCGCAGCACACCCAAGGGGAGTATGGCTTCAAGGAGGCCACCCTATACACCGCCTTCAAGCGCCTGGAGCAAAGCGGCTTCATCGCCTCTTACTGGGGGGACGACGGGCCCGGGGCCCGCCGCCGGTACTACGCCATAACCGACGAGGGCCGCAGGCACTGGGCCGAGGGCCGTCAGGAATGGGAAAACACCCGCGCGCTGCTCGACGCGCTCACTTCAGCAGAGGAGGACTGAACAATGGAAGACATCAAGCGCAGATTTATGGATACGGTGGCCGCCCGGCTGGCCGCCGCCCCCCAGTCCGCCGAAAAGGAGGAGCTGGTGGAGGAGCTGGCCGACAACCTGTACCACCGCTTTCTGGACATGACCGGCGCGGGCCTGGACGACGAGACCGCCTTCACCCGCTCCATGGAGGATTTGGGCGACGTGGACGAGCTGCTGTCCTATTTGGGCGTGGAGCCCCAAAAGGACGGCGCCGCCATCACCACCCAGGGCGGGCAGACCCGCATTGAGCGCCCCGACGGCCGCACCGTGGTCATCAACCACGGGGAGGGCCACCCCCCCATCATCATCAGCCGCACCGGCGCGGGCCAGTCCCAGCACGCCCCCGGGCAGGATGCCGGGCAGGCCCAGGCAGGCCCCCAGCCCGGCCCCGGCTCCGCCCCCCAGAGCGATTTCGACGCCATCCTGGCGGGCGTCCAGGAGGCGTGTAATGTGGCCATCGACCAGGCGAAGCTCGCCATCCAGCAGGCAAAGGACGCCATCCAGCGCCGCACCACCGTAGACAAGGGTGACGGCCACGTGCACGTGCGCTTCTATACCAACCCCGAGGACACCGCCGCGCCCGAGGCCCCTGTCCCTCCCCAGCCCCCCACGCCGCCTGTACCGCCCACGCCGCCCGCTGGCTGGGAGTTTGAGATGGAGGCGGACACCGACCAGGGCCGGTTCTTCGCCGGGGCGGGACCCAAGCAGCAGCGGGACATTATCTATGGCTTTGGCTATGACAAGGCCAAGGGCGGCTTCTTCACCCAGTGGGGCGAGTGGAAGGGCGGCCCCAAGCCGGGCTCCGGCCCCCGCTTTGACGGACAGGACGCCTCCATGCAGGGCAATGAGGACGGCTCCTATTCCGTGGGTGCGCTGAAGGACCTGCGGGGCATCGTGGTGCAGACCGTGGCGGGAGACGTGACCATCCACGCCAACCAGGCCCCCGACGCCGGGGTGGTCATTGACGGCGACGTGGACGACCTGGACGTGACCTGCTCTGCCGACGGGGTGCTCACCATCCGGGAGGGCCGCACCGCCTCCTCCTCCTTCTTTTCCCGCCGGGGCTTCGGCTCCGCCGACGTGGAGCTCTACCTCCCCTGCCGCTTCTGGGAGCTGCTGAACATCGCCACCACCAGCGGCGACGTGGAGCTGGACGGCGAGGGGCTGGACGTGAACCAGCTGGCTGTCAACACCGCCAGCGGCGACCTGAGCTGCCACCTGCGCGCCTGCAAGGAGCTGCGCTTCCGCTCCGCCAGCGGCGACCTGGAGCTGTCCGGCGCCTGCGCCGACCTCCATGCCGACACCATGAGCGGCGATATCTCCCTCCACGGCCATCTGGACGATGTCCTGGTCAAAACCGCCAGCGGCGACATTGAGCTGGACGGCTCGGTCCGGCGCTTCCTGGCCAGCTCCATGAGCGGCGATCTCCATGTGGAAAGCGCCCAGCAGCCCCAGGTGATGGAGCTGTCCACCAAATCCGGCAGCTGTGAGGCCCGCATCCCGGACGCGGGGCCCTTCACCCTGCGCCACAAGACCGTCAGCGGCGAGGTGGATTTCGACTTCCCCTTCCGCTACCAGGGCAGCACCGCCGTCTACGGCGACGGCTCCGGCCCCTGCTACTCCATGACCACCGTCAGCGGCGACCTGTCGCTGGAGCGGTACTGACCCCAGGGGAGGACTTGTCATGAACCGGTTTTCCTATCCCGATTGTCCGGGCGCAGCGCGCTGCCCGGCCCGGCAGGGCGGCAGGGGCGTGTGCTACTACTGCCAGCCCGGCGTCCCCTTCGCCCTGCGCCCCGACGCCGGATGTGCCGGCCTCGACCGGCTGCTCTTAGGGCGTCTGTGAACAGAAAGGAGTTTTTGCTATGAAACGTCTCTACCGCACCACAGGCTCCGACGCCGTTTTATGCGGCGTGTGCGGAGGCATCGCCCGTTACTTTGGTGTCGATCCCACGCTGGTACGCCTGGCCACCGTCCTGCTGGTGGCCTTCGCGGGCCTGTCCCTGTGGGTGTATATCATCGCCGCCCTGATTATGCCCAAAGAGTGCTGAGCCGTCGCGAGCAGCGCGGATGGAGCGCAGCGAGGGCAAAAGCCCAGCCGCCGCACAGCGGGGGCGGGTTTTGCCCAAGTCGCAGCGAAGCCGCGCGTCGCGAGCAGGCGAAGCACGACTACAGTGCCCTGCCGTCGCGAGCAGCGCGGATGGAGCGCAGCGAGGGCAAAAGCCCAGCCGCCGCACGCAGCACACCGGGGCCCCCGCAAAGCCAAAGGACGGCTTTGCGGGGAGTGGAGGCACAGCAAAGCGGATGAGCCTTCCCCCCTGGAAGGCGAGTGAGCGCAGCTTGTGCCGCCGAGGGGACCGGCACAAAACCGCCTGGCCGGAGCCTTCCTCCTCCGGCCGGGCGGTTTTTCTTAAAGGAAGCACTGATTAAATGCGCCCGCGGCGCTTCGCGGATATTTCCCGCCACAACTTCGTTGGGATTTCTTGAAATAAACGCAATTATTCCTGCGAAATCCCGCCTCATTGTATCGGAAAACCTCTCGCGAATCGCTCTTGTCGATTTAATCAGCCCTTCCTTAACCCCTGCCCTTGTAAAACACCCACGGCTGTGGTATGATATTTCCATCCAAAATTCAAAACAGGAGGCTGTTTCCCTATGGCTGACCAAAAGAAAATCCCCCAGCGCTCTGAAATCCCTGTGGAGCACACCTGGGACACCAGCGCCATCTACCCCACCGACGCCGCATGGGAGAAGGAGTTCGATGAGACCCAGGCCCTGGTGCGCACCCTCCCCCAGTATGCCGGGCGGCTGGGCGAGAGCGCCAAGACCCTCTATGAGTTCCTCACCGCATCCATGAAGGCAGACGACAAGCTGTCCAACCTGTACCGCTATGCGTCCCTGCGCCAGGACGAGGACACCCGGGTGCCCCAGTACCAGGCCATGGCGGGCAAGGCCATGAGCCTGCTGGTGGAGACCAACGCCGCCACCGCTTTCACCACCCCCGAGCTGCTCAAGCTGCCCAAGGAGACCCTGGAGCAGTTCTACGCCGACGAGCCGGAGCTGGAGCTGTACCGCCGGTACTTCACCATTATCCAGGACAAGAAGGAGCACACCCTGTCCGACGCGGAGGAAAAGCTGCTGGCCGCCGCCCGGGAGATGGCCCAGGCCCCCGACGACATCTACTCCAAGTTCACCAACGCCGATCTCACCTTCCCTGACGCGGTGGATCGGGACGGCAATCTCCTGCCCCTGTCCAACGCCACCTTCGTCCCCTACGAGATGAGCGAGGACCGGGAGCTGCGCCGCTCCGCCTATGAGCAGTATTACGACACCTGCGGCCGCTTCCAGAACACCGCTGCGGCGGTGCTCAGCTCCGAGGTGAAGCAGCGCCAGTTCTTCGCCTCCGCCCGGAAGTACGACACCCCCCTGGCCGCCGCCGTCAGCGACACCCGGGTGCCGCCCCAGGTCTATCACAACCTGGTGGACACCGTGAACGCCAATTTGGACAAGCTCCACCGCTACGTCCGCCTGCGCAAGAAGCTGCTGGGCGTGGACGAGCTGCACATGTACGACATCTATGCCCCCATGGTGTCCGGCGCGGACAAGGTGATCCCCTTCAACGAGGCCAAGGCCACCGTCTACGACGCCCTGGCCCCCATGGGCGAGGCGTACCGCTCCATCATCAAGGAGGGCTTTGACAACCGCTGGATCGACGTGTACGAGAACGTGGGCAAGCGCTCCGGGGCCTATATGAACGGCGTGGTGGTCCACCCCTTCGTGCTGCTCAACCAGAAGGACAACCTGGACAGCATGTTCACCATGGCCCATGAGATGGGCCACGCCGTCCACTCCTACCTGTCCAACAAGACCCAGCCCTCGGTGTACCGGGACTATGTGATTTTTGTGGCCGAGGTGGCCTCCACCTGCAACGAGGCGCTGCTGATGGAGCACCTGCTGGGGAAAACCAGCGACAAGCGGGAGCGGGCCTGGCTCATTAACCACTTCCTGGAGCAGTTCAAGGGCACCCTGTACCGCCAGACCATGTTCGCCGAGTACGAGCTGCGCCTGGGCCAGCTCAACGCCCAGGGCGTCCCCCTCACCGCCCAAAAGCTCAGCGAGGAGTACAAGGCCCTCAACGCCAAGTACTTCGGCCCCGATATGGTGACCGATGACCGCATCGCCCTGGAGTGGGTGCGCATCCCCCACTTCTATTACAATTACTACGTCTACCAGTACTCCACCGGCTACTCCGCCGCCATCGCCCTGTCCCGCCGCATCCTGAAGGAGGGCGCCCCCGCCGTCAAGGACTATATGGAATTCCTGTCCGGCGGCTCCTCCAAGGACCCCATCGACCTGCTGCGGGGCGCCGGGGTGGATATGGCCAGCCCCCAGCCCATCCAGGACGCCCTGGACCTGTTCGGCAAGCTGCTGGACGAGATGGAGGCCCTCATGGCGTGACGTTTCACGTGAAACGCCCGTTCAATACAAGAAAGCCCCCGCCGGTTGGCGGGGGCTTTCTTCATGCTTTTTACAGGTTTGCCTTGATCTTCTCGATCATCCCGGCGTACTCCGCCTCGGACAGCTTCACCCTGCCCGGGTTCATCTCGAACACGCCGCCCCACTCGTAGGCGTCCTTGTACTTGGGCACCAGATGGAAGTGCAGGTGGCGGCCGGTGTCGCCATAAGCGCCGTAGTTCACCTTGTCCGGGTGGAAGGCGGCGTGGATGGCCCGGGACGCCCGGGCCACGTCGGCAAAGAAGGCGTCGCGCTCCTCGCCGCTCAGATCGGTGAGCTCGCCCACGTGGTCCTTGTAGGCCACGATGCAGCGCCCCGGGTGGCTCTGCTCCCGGAAGAGGATGAGGGTGCTGACGCCCAGCTCACAGATATAGATGCCGAAGGCGTCCAGCAGCTCCCCCCGCATACAGTAGCCGCAGTTCTGGTCTTTCATGGGCCTCTCCCTCAGCCCCTGGCGGGCACGTTCTTGGTGGCCACAATGTCCACCCCGGTGCCGCACACGTCGGGGAGCACCACCTGGCCGATGGTCACGGGGGCGGGGAGCTCAATGTCCTGGATGGCCTTCACGCAGTCGAAGATTTTCCCCTTGGGAATGTCGCCGGCGGTCTTGACCGAGGCCATGGCCAGCATACCGCCCTTCACCTTCACCGTGCTGGTGACGATGCGGGTGGGGTTGGTCAGCTCCTTGCGGGCGTACGCCTCCCCCCGGGGGCAGGTGTTGCCGGTGACGGCCTTGACCCCGCCCCCCTCCAGGGTCACGGTGAGCGGGCAGCCCAGCGGGCAGTTGATGCAGATCAGATTCTTCTCTTCCATCGTCTTACGCCTCCTCCAGGGTCACGGTGATGCCGTCCGCCTCGGGATGGTCCGTCAGCAGGCTGGTCTTGAGGATCACGGTCTCCATCTCGCCGGGGGCCAGCACCGGGCGCTTGCGGCTGAAGATGCAGGCGTCCCCCGCATACACTGCCACCTTCTTATTCTGGTACACATTGCCCACCCGGAAGCGCAGGGTGACGGTATCCCCCGCCGCCTCGGGCCGGATGGCCACGGGCACGGTGTAGCGCACGCCGTTGGCGCACTGGATGGGCAGGGCCTTATGCTCCCCGGCCTGACAGCCCGACGCGATGTAGCCGGCGGCCTGACGGCCCGCCGCCCCCGCCTCCTCGGATACGTAGTCCACCAGGTCGTGGACGTGGAGCACATTGCCCGCGGCAAACACGCCGGGTATGCTGGTCTCCAGGCTCTCGTTCACGGTGGGGCCGTTGGTGACGGGGTTGAGCTCCACCCCGGCGGAGCGGCTCAGCTCGTTCTCCGGGATCAGGCCGCAGGACAGCAGCAGGGTGTCGCACTCATAGCGCTCCTCCGTGCCCGGGATGGGCCGGTTTTTCCCGTCCACCTGGGCGATGGTGACCGCCTCCACCCGCTTTTTGCCCTCGATGTCCACCACCGTATGGCTCAGCTTCAGGGGGATGCCGTAGTCGTCCAGGCACTGGACGATGTTCCGCTTCAGCCCGCCGGAATAGGGCATCAGCTCCGCCACCACCTGGACCTGGGCCCCCTCCAGGGTCATGCGGCGGGCCATGATGAGCCCGATATCGCCGGAGCCCAGGATGACCACCTTCCGGCCGGGCATATAGCCCTCCATATTCACCAGCCGCTGGGCGGTGCCCGCGGTGTAGATGCCCGCCGGGCGGCAGCCGGGTATGCTCAGCGCGCCCCGGGGCCGCTCCCGGCAGCCCATGGCCAGGATGACCGCCTTGGGGTGGAGCTGGAACAGCCCGTCCTCCCGGTTCATGGCGGTGACGGTCTTGTCCGCCGCCAGATCCAGCACCATGGTGTTCAGCTTATAGGGGATGTCCAGCTTTTTGACCTGCTCAATGAACCGCCCGGCGTACTCGGGGCCGGTGAGCTCCTCCTTAAAGGTGTGCAGGCCGAAGCCGTTGTGGATGCACTGGTTCAGGATGCCGCCCAGCTCGTTGTCCCGCTCCAGGATGAGGATATCCCGCAGGCCCGCCTCGTGGGCCGCCGCCGCTGCGGCCAGCCCCGCAGGGCCGCCGCCGATGATGACAAGTTCGTATTCTCTCATGGTCTCAGCCCCTCCCTCAGATGGCGTCCTTGTTGACGCCCACAATCAGCTCCGACCCGGCGCCCGCCTTGGTGACGGCGCTCTGGTCCACCCCCAGCTCCCGGGCCAGGATCTCCATAACCCTGGGGGAACAGAAGCCGCCCTGGCACCGGCCCATACCGGCCCGGACCCGGCGCTTCACGCCGTCTACGCTGCGGGCCCCCGGCACGCGGCGGATGGCGTCGATGATCTCGCCCTCGGTGACGGTCTCGCACCGGCAGATGACCGCGCCGTAGGCGGGGTTCTCCCGGATGAGGGCGGCGTGGGTCTGCGCGTCCAGCCCCTTGGGGTCCAGAATGCCGCGGCGCTCGGGGTCGAAGGCGGGGTCCTCCTCCAGCTTGAGGATATCCCTGACGATGCCGCCCACCATTACGCCGATGGCGGGGGCGCTGGACAGCCCGGGGGACTCGATGCCCGCGCAGTCCACAAAGCCGGGCTGGACCTCGCCGATGAAGAACTCATGGCGGGCCTCATGGGCCCGCAGGCCCGCGAAGCTGGTGATGGTCTGGCGCAGGGGCACGTCCTTCACCGCAAGGCCACACTTGGCCCGCACCTCGTCCAGCCCCGCCTGGGTGGTGGCAACCCCCTCTTTGTCCTCAATGTCGATGGCGGTGGGGCCCACGATGATGTTCCCGTGGACGGTGGGGGCCACCAGCACGCCCTTTCCGAATTTGCCGGGGAGCTGGAAGATGGTGTTATGTACATGGCCCTGGGCCGCGTGGTCCAGCAGGAAATAGTCGCCCCGCCGGGGGGTGATGGTCATGGCGTCGTCCGACACCATGTTGTGCAGCCTGTCGGCGTACACGCCCGCGGCATTGACCACCACCCTGGCCTCCACATCCCCCTGGGAGGTGGTCAGCCTCCAGCCGCCGTCCATCTTCTCAATGCCGGTGACCTCGGTGTCGAACTGGAATTTCACCCCGTTGCGGGCGGCGTTCTCCGCCAGGGCGAAGGTGAGCCCGAAGGGGCACACGATGGCCCCGGTGGGGGCGTACAGGGCGGCCACCGCCTGGTCGCTGATATTGGGCTCCATTTTGACCAGCTCATCCCGCTCCACAATGCGCAGGCCCTCCACCCCGTTGGCCACGCCGTTTTCATACAGCTTGTTCAGGGCGGGGCGGTCGTCCTCGCTGACCATGACCACAAGGCTTCCGTTATTCTCATAGGGGAAATCCAGCTGCTTGGACAGCGCGGGCATCATCCGGCTGCCCTCCACGTTCAGCCTGGCCATGAGAGAGCCGTTGGCCGCGTCGTACCCCGCGTGGACGATGGCGCTGTTGGCCTTGGAGGTGCCGCAGCACACATCCTCCTCCCGCTCCAGCACCAGCACGTCCGCCCTGTAGCGGGACACCTCCCGGGCAATGGCGCAACCGGATACCCCTGCGCCGATGATGGCAATATCAACCATGCAAGTTCACTCCTCCTCTAATACTTTTTCCAAAACCGGACGCCCCGGTTGCAAGCGTGTTCCGCCGCCCCGCGGCGGGCCTCAGTCCTCCTTGGCCCAACCGTACGCCCGGGTAACCGCCCGGCTCCAGCCCTTGCAGCGCCTGGCCCGCTCCCCCTCGGAGATGGCGGGCTCAAAGGTGCGGTCGATGGCCCAGTTCTTGATCACGTCCTCCCTGCCGGACCAGTAGCCCACCGCCAGCCCCGCAAGATACGCCGCGCCCATGGCGGTGGTCTCCACGCACATGGGGCGGTTGACGGGCGCGCCGCTGATATCGGCCTGCATCTGCATCAGCAGGTTGTTGGCGCTGGCCCCGCCGTCCACCTTCAGGGCGGACAGATCAATGCCGGAATCCGCCCGCATGGCCTGGAGCACGTCGTTCACCTGATAGGCCATGGATTCCAGGGTGGCGCGGATGATGTGGTACTTGTTCACCCCCCGGGTGATGCCCACGATGGCCCCCCGGGCGTACTGGTCCCAGTGGGGCGCACCCAGGCCGGTGAAGGCGGGCACCACATAGCAGCCGTTGGTGTCCTTCACCTTGCGGGCCATGTACTCGGAGTCGGGGGAGCTGTCGATCATGCGCATCTCGTCCCGCAGCCACTGGATGGACGCCCCCGCCACAAAAATGGACCCCTCCAGGGCATAGGTGACCTTGCCGTCCAGCCCCCAGGCGATGGTGGTGACTAGGCCGTTGCCGGAAAACACCGGCTTCTCCCCGGTGTTCATCAGCAAAAAGCAGCCCGTGCCATAGGTGTTCTTGGCCTCGCCGGGGGTGAAGCAGGTCTGGCCGAAGAGGGCCGCCTGCTGGTCCCCCGCCGCGCCGGCGATGGGGATGGGCCCGCCGAAAAACTGGGGGTCCGCCTCGCCGTACAGGCAGCTGGAGGGCTTTGCCTGGGGCAGCATGGCCCGGGGGATGTCCAGCTCCTTCAAGATATCCTCGTCCCACTCCAGGGTGTTGATGTTAAAGAGCATGGTGCGCGCGGCGTTGGAGTAGTCGGTGATGTGCACCCGCCCATGGGTCAGCTTCCAGATCAGCCAGGTCTCCACCGTGCCGAAGAGCAGCTCGCCCTTTTCCGCCCGCTCCCGGGCGCCGGGGACGTTTTCCAGCAGCCAGCGCAGCTTGGTGCCGGAGAAATAGGCGTCGATGACCAGCCCCGTCTTTGCCCGGACGGTATCCACCAGCCCCTTGTCCTTCAGCGAATCGCAGTACTCCGCAGTGCGGCGGCACTGCCAGACGACGGCCCGGTGGATGGGCTCCCCGGTGTGCCTATCCCACACAATGGTGGTCTCCCGCTGGTTGGTGATGCCGATGGCGGCGATATCTGCGGCGGTGGCGTTCAGGTTTTTCATGGCCTCCTGGGCCACCTCCAGCTGGGTGGACCAGATCTCCTCCGCGTCATGCTCCACCCAGCCGGGCTTGGGGAAAAACTGGGTGAACTCCTTCTGGGCCACGCTGCACATCTCGCCCCGCTCGTTGAACAGAATGCAGCGGTTGCTGGTGGTGCCCGCGTCCAGCGCCATCACATACTTTGCCATAAGCATGTCCCTCCTTTTATAGGCTCCGGGCATTGCTGAACTCAAAAGAAATAAGCGCACTTCTGCAAAACAGCGGCTTCCCACTGTCTCAACGCTGCACGCTCCCCCCAAAGGTTCATGGTATTCAGTTTGTCCCGCCCCTGCCGCAGCGGCGGAAGGGCTGCCGGAGCCCTTTTTTGCTGGTCTTAATTTACCACATTTGGGGTGGGCAATCAATGTTTTTCCGTGTTTCCCCGTAAAATTGACGAACCGCACAAAGTTCATCCCAATTTTTTTGGCAGAATCCACAAACCCCTTTTACACAGCCCCCTCCCCCGTCAATACGGGGGAGGGGGCTGTGTTTACCGCACCGCCATCACCAGCACCTGGCAGGGGTTCCACGCGTCCCACAGGGAGGGGAAGCACTCCAGCTCGGTAAAGCCCACCGCCCGGTAAAAGGCGTTGGTGCGGTCGTACGCAGGATAATGCCCCTCCTGGACGGTCTTGACCTGGAGGAAGGCGTATCCCCGCCCCTTGGCATAGCGGTACAGCGCGGTAAACAGCCGCCGTCCCACCCCGGCGCGGTGCAGCCCCGGCCGGACGCCCATGACGTAAATTTCCGCGGTTTTGGGGGCGGTCTCCTTCAGCGCGGCGAAGCCCGCCGCCTTGCCGTCCTCCACCGCCGCCCAGAAGGGCAGCCCCCGGCTGACCCGGACATATTCCGCCGTGCTGTCCGGCAGGCCGAACCACTCGGGCAGGCCGGACAGCACCGACGCCGCGATGGCCTCCTTTTCCCCCGGGTCCTCCACCGGGCGCACGCACACCGCCGCCCCCGGCCGGGCGCAGTATTCCTCAAAGGCATCCCGGTCCAGCCGGAAGGTGAGCCCATCGTAGGTCTCCCCCCGCACTTGGCGGATGCCCTCCTTGCGCCGGCACTCCCGGAAGCCCAGCTTTTCCGCCAGGGCAATCATACGGAAATTACCCGACCAGGTCTGGGTGTACAGCTCGGTATAGCCCCCGTCCAGGTGGTAGCGGATAAAGGCCGCCAGCGCCTGGGCGCCCCAGCCGCCGTTCCAGTAGGCCGGTTCGCAGATATCCAGCCCCACCGCCCAGCGGGCCGCTTTGCGCCCCTCCTCGGTGTCCGGGGCCTTCTCCAGCCAGTTGCAGTCATCGTCGATGCAGTAGCAGTTCATCGCGCCCAGGTGTACGCCGTCCCAGGTTTCCAGCTCCAGGCAGCGGCGGTGGTCCGGCTTGGGCTTGGCAATCCACTCCAGCTCCTTTTTACGGTGGGCCTCCGGGTCGAAGGTTTTGAGCTCCTCCTCCATCTCCCAGGGGGCGTCCCACAGGGCCCACTGGGTCTGGACGGTGTTCCAGCGGATCTCGTCGCCGATGTCGCGCTCCTCCATGTCCCGCAGGATGATGTTATGGTACTTGAGTTCCATGCTTGAAATCTTCCTCCAATTTTAATTTGGAGGGCGGATTTATCGGGCGCAGGCCCTCCTGCCGCGCACGGTGTTGTTTTTCATGATTTGATACGCTCTCCTTTCCCTTTTGAGATGGAAGTATTCTACCATACCAGCGCCCAAAAGGCAAGGAAAAGGCCGCGCGGGCAAATTCCACGCGGCCTTTTTGTCACAGCGCCTTCAGCCGGGCGATCTCCCGGCGCACCTTGTCCACCGTCTCGCCGGTGCGGGTGTCCCACTGCCCGGCCAGCAGCGCCACCTCTTCCTCCAAGGCGGTCACGGCGCCGGGGATATCCCCCTCCAGCTGGCACACCTGGGCAATGGACTCCAGACTGTCCACATACTTAGGCTGGGGCTGGAGCTCAAAGGCCCTGCGGTAGTGCCCCTTCGCCTCGCCGTACCGCCCCGTGCGGACCATGGCGTCCCCCATGGTATACCACACCATCCAGTCCTCGGGCCAGTCCCGGCACATCTGCTCCCAGATGGCCATAGCCCCCTCCCGGTCTCCCTCAGCCTGGGCGATAAGCCCCCGGTAGAGGGGCGTGCGGAAGGTGCCGTCCACCGGCTCCATCCGCGCGAGCCAGACGCGGGCCTCGTCCAGCCGCCCGTCGTCGATAAGCTGATCCAGCAGGTACAGGTAGCCGCCGCGGTGCTCCGGATTTTTCTCCAAAAACGCCTCGTACCAGCGGATGAGCTCCCGGTGGTTGGTGTAGCACCAGTCGGCCAGCCTGCCCCTCATGGCGTGGACCAGCTCGTCGTGGGCCCCCTTGCACATGGGATCCCGGGCCAGGGATTCGCGGGCATAGTGGGCCGCCCGGGCGCGGTGCTCCTCCGCCAGATGGTTTTCCAGGTCGGCCAGCAGCTGGTGGGGGCGGCCGTTGTCCGGCTCCCGCCGGGCCTTTTCCAGCAGGAATGCCCGGTCCAACTCCACCACGGCGGGGTCCAGCACCCGCTCGTCCCACAGCATGTTCTGGATGCGCTCCATCCGGGTGTCGTCGGTGAGGGCGAACAGCGCGTCGATGGTGACGCCGAAATAGGCGGAGATGGCGGGCAGCAGCTGCACGTCGGGCATGGCCGCCTCCCGCTCCCACTTGCTTACCGCCTGGGGGCTGACGTTGAGGTGCTGCGCCAGCGCCTCCTGGGTGGTCCCCCGCTGGAGGCGCAGCGCCTTGATCTGATTTCCCAATTCCATATTGTGTTCCTCCGGTCAGATAATTCACTCGAGCGTGCCCTTATCATACCCGAATTGCCACCCAGGCGCAATGATCCGCTTTTCCAGGCCGGTCAACCACAGGTTGCACTGCGGGAAAAAGCGCCGGGTCTCCCCGGCGCTTTCCCGTTATTCCAGCGGCTTCCCTTCGCAGTCGAACAGGGGCAGCTTCTCCAAGTAGAGGATATCGTCCCGCTTGGCGGCGTCCCCCTCCGCCAGGATGGCCATGCGGCCCACCACCTGGCCCCCCGCCTGGTCCACCAGGCTCTCCACCGCCGCAAGCGACCCGCCGGTGGAAATCACATCGTCCAGAATCAGGATGCGCCTGCCCTTGATTTTCCTGGCGTCCGCCCCGTCCATGTACAGCTTCTGCTCCCCGGCAGTGGTGATGGAGCGGTCCACCGCCTCAAATACCCCGTCCATATACAGCTTGGGGGACTTGCGCACCAGGAAGTATTCGTTCCGTCCGACCTGCCGGGCCATCTCGTGGACCAGGGGGATGGCCTTGGCTTCGGGCGCCACCATGTAGTCGAACTCCGGGGCAATCTTCAGCAGCTCCCGGGCACAGGCACAGGTGAGCTCCACGTCGCCGAAGATCACGAAAGCCCCGATCATCAGCCCGCCGCCGATGGGACACAGGGGAAGCCGGCGCGTAAGGCCGGCCACGCGCATTTCATAGGTCATATCCGTTCATCTCCAGTTGTAATTTATAACATCCATATTATACTATCCCTGTTCCGGCTTGTCAAAATGTAATGAAGTTTTCAGGCGCAGAAAAAAATTGTAGAAAACTGTCAAAGAATATGGTATACTGACAGCGTCAACTTCATATCCTTCGGTATAGTCGGAACAGGATGGGTTCCGAGTTTCTACGGCCTGACCGATTCAGGCGGCTACCGATCAACAGAACAGGTCCGAAAGTTCAGATTGCTTTCCGGGCTGATTTTGTTTTTCCCGCTCCGATGATCCCGAAGGAAATTCTGGAGAGGGAGTTTTTTATGGAGAAAATTTTCAAGCTCAAGGAGAACGGCACCACCGTGCGCACCGAGATCGTGGCCGGCCTGACCACGTTCATGACGATGGCCTACATCATCGCCCTGAACCCCAACCTGCTCACCGGCTTCGGCGCGGAGGGGCAGAACCTGTGGAACGGCGTGTTCCTGGCCACCTGCATGGCCTCCGCCTTCGCCATGTTCTGCATGGCCTTCCTGGCCAACAAGCCCTTCTGCCTGGCCCCCGGCATGGGCCTGAACAGCTTCTTCGCCATCGTGGTGGCCAACATCGCGGGCATCACCGGCATGAGCTATGTGGAGAGCTTCCAGGCCGCCCTGGTCATCATCCTCATTGAAGGCCTTGTATTCATCGTGCTGTCCGTGCTCAACATCCGCGAGAAAATCGTGGAGGCCATCCCCCTGGGGGTGCGCCTGGGCATCGCCCCCGCCATCGGCCTGATGCTGATGAACATCGGCCTGGGCTCCAACGCGGGCGTGTACTCCGAGAACGGCGGCCCCTTCTTCGTCATGCGGGACTTCTTCGGCGCGCTTACCGCCGCCTCCGCCAGCGACACCATGGGCTCCGGCTACAGCCAGATGGTGCTCCAGGTGGTCACCATGTTCGTGGGACTGTTTGTCATCGTGCTGCTGGCCAAAATGGCCGTCAAGGGCGCGGTGCTCATCGGGATGCTGGCCGCCTCCGTCATCTACTGGATCGGCTCCTTCGCCTTCCTGGGGACCAACCCCTTCGTCTCCCTGGCCTCCGCCTCCTTCCTGCCCCCTTTCGGCGATATGGTGGACACCACCCTGTTCAAGTTCAACTTCCAAGGCTTTATGAGCATCAGCTGGTTCACCATTATCACCCTGGTCATCACCTTCTGCATGATCGACATGTTTGACACCATTGGAACCCTGGTGGGCACCGCCTCCCGGGCCGGCATGGTAGACAAGCAGGGCCGTATGCCCAACATGAAGGAGGCCCTGCTGGCCGACGCCATCGGCACCGTGACCGGCGCCTGCACCGGCACCTCCACCGTCACCACCTTCGTGGAGTCCGCCTCCGGCGTGGAGGCCGGCGGCCGCACCGGGCTCACCGCCCTGACCTGCGGCGTGCTGTTCCTGGCCTGCATCTTCATCGCCCCCATCGCGGCCATCATCCCCGCCGCGGCCACCTCCGCCGCCCTCATTTACGTGGGCGTGCTGATGCTCATGGGCCTGAAGAATGTGAACTTCGACGACATGGACCAGATGGTCCCCGTGGCCCTGATGCTCATCGCCATGCCCATCTCCAGCTCCATCGGCCACGCCATCGGCCTGGGCCTCATCTCCTACACCGTCATCAAGGTGTTCTCCGGCAAGGCCAAGGAGGTATCCGTGCTCACCTATGTGATCTCCGCCCTGTTCCTCGTCAAGTTCTTCCTCATCGTGTGACAAAGCACAGGAAGAGCCCGGCCCCAGATTGGGGCCGGGCTCTTTTTATTCCCCTTCCCCGTCCAGCTCCCGGCGGTAGCGGGCCATGGACTGGGCAAACAGCTCGCCGTTGGAGGGCGGCGTGTATGTAATGGCGTTGGCCCCTGCGTGGATGGTCTCCAGAATGGTCTCGTCGGTGGGCCCGCCGGTGGCGATGATGGGCGCCTCGGGGAACCGCTCCCGGATGGCGCGGACAATTTCGGGGGTCTTGCCCGCCCCGGACACGTTGAGGATATCCGCCCCGGCCTCCAGCCGGGCGCGCACGTCGGTCTTGTCCGACACCACCGTGACCACCACCGGGATATCCAACACCTGCTTGAGCATACGCACCACCTCGTTACTGGTGGGCGCGTTGACCACCACGCCGAAGGCCCCCTCGTGCTCGGCGTCGTTGGCCAGGTTGACCACCCGCATCCCCCGGGTGACCCCGCCCCCCACGCCGGTGAAAACGGGCATATCCGCCGCCTGCATCACCGCCCGGTGGATGGCGGGCTGGGGGGTGAAGGGGTAGACGGCGATGATGGCGTCGGCGTTGATGTTGCGAATGATGGCCACGTCTGTGGTGAAGGCCAGCGATTTGATCCGCCGCCCGAACACCCGGATTCCCGAGCACTCGGAGATGCAGGTGGGGATCATAATCATATGGTTGCGCAATGTGCCCTCATAGGCGGGCACCGCCTTGCGCGGGCGCAGTTCCTGGGGCATGGCCGCTCCTTTCTTCCCGTAAACCTGTCGCTCTACTTGTACCAGCTGCCGGAGGCGGCGTCCTTCACCACCACCCGGGCGGCGGTGTTTTCCATCCCCGCGTTGGCCAGAATGGAGGCGTAGTCGCTCCCCTTCACCGGGGCGGGCAGCCACACCCGGGCGGCATACTGGGCCATCCCGGCGGCGGTGGCCCCGCTGAAGGCGTTATCGCCCCGCAGGGCGTCCTCGGTGGTCTGGATGGACAAAGCTACACCCTTCTCCTCCAGCTCCCCGGACAGCCGCGCCCAAAAGGCGGACACGGGCACGGTGCGGTCCTCCGGGCGGTTCTCCCCCACCGCCAGCACATTTACCTCGCCAAAGTCGGGGTAGCCCGCGCTGTCCAGCAAAATCTCGTCAAAGCCCATCTCCGCCAGCTCCAGGCACAGCGCGGACAGGTAGTCCACCGCCTCCCGGCTGGCGGGGCTGGACCAGCCCACCCCCTGGGCGTCGTGCCAGAGGTTGCCCCCCCGGGTCATGAGCGACCCCACCCAGCCGCTGGCCATCAGCGGGTCCCGGAAGCACTGGATGCGGGCCACCAGATATAAATCGCTGTTTTCAGCCAGCTCCCCCACCGCCTGGGCGGTGAGGTTGTCCGCGGCGTTGGCCCACAGCGCGGCGGCCAGCGCCGTCTCGGACTGCCACGCCAGCCTGCCCTTGATCCCCTTCATCTCCACCACCAGGGCGTTCCCCCCGGCGGCGGCCACCGCCTGGGCGGCGGAGCCGTCCCGGAGCTGGGCCGTGGTCACCGTCACCGCGGCGATGGGCTCATAGACGGGCTCCGGGGTGGGCGTGGGGGTGGGCTCCACCGACGGGCTGGGGTCCACCACCTCCACCGACACGCTGGGCAGCGGCGGCGCGGTGGGGGTGGGCTGGGGGGCCTCGCTCTCCTGAACCCAGGGCCAGTGGATCACCATACCGTTTGGCGTATACTCAATGTCCACCAGCAGATAGAACGCCGTGCCCGCCGCCAGCAGCACCGCCAGCAGCGCGATGATAAACAGCAGCACCATGCGGCCGCGGCCTCCGCCCCGGCCCCGGTATTCCTGATAGCCATACTGGTTTTTCCGTCCCATATCAAGGTTCCCTCCTGGCGGCGGCCCGGGGCCCCGCGGGTTTTTCCCTTATGCCCGCCCCTGTCCCGCCGCCCGGCGGGGCGGGATGGGGTTTGATAAAAAAATGACATATCTGCGGTGGATATTATAACACAACACCCCGGGAAATTCCAACAGCAAAATGCTGGTTTTTGTAAAATCCTTCGAAAAAAAACGGACAAAAAGAGACCGCCCGGTTTGCCCGGACGGTCCTCATCTCCCAACCCACTGGGCCATGAGCAGCAAGGCGAAGCCGGGCAGCCCCAGGGCCCCCAGCACCAGGCCGTTAAGCAGGTTCACCCCCAGGTTCACCCCCAGCAGCGTCCCCACGCCCCGGAACAGCCAGAGGAACACCAGCCCCAGCCCTGAGCGGACCCCGAAGCCGCCCAAGGCTGCCAGGGGACGGCGGCACATCGCCAGCGCCAGCACCGCCGCCCCCGCCGCCGCCCACCAGGCCCAGCTGCTCAAGCCGTCCCCTCCCGGGCGGCCTCCAGCGCCTTCACCTGGCGCACGTAGTAGGAGTACCGGCTTTGCAGGGCGTTGATCTCGTAGACGCAGGCATCTACCAGGTCGGGGTCGGTGTAGATGTTGAACTGGGCGTAGGCATAGTTGAGCTGGTCCCGGGTCTGCTTCATGCCCTCCATGAGCTGGCGGCGCTCCTCCTCCCGCTCCGCCGCCCGTTTGCGGCTGGAGCGAACTGCTTCTGCCATGGGCTTCACCTTCCTTTCACAGGCGCGTCATAGTCTGCCTTACAGAACTCTATGCCAAGTTTGGGCAATTATTCCAGCTTTTATACCTTGACGCCCCTGGGTGGAATCAGAAGCTGTACCAATAGCCAAAGTATGCAGGCTTGCGAGGAAAAATTGCCGCCGGCAAGGCAAAAAATCGCAGGAATACTTTGTGTATTTCA
>CAPOAR010000043.1:0-26351 GCA_948670295.1 uncultured Oscillospiraceae bacterium
CCTCTGTTATACCACTGCTGTCAACTCTTGGCTTTATTTTTGATCGTTGCTATAAGCAGCGTCACTTTTACTAAATAAAGCAGGCGAGAAGGCCGACACTTCTTTACGGAGTGCCGGCCTTCGGCTGGTCTGTGTAGAAATTTTGGTTGGATGGCATTTTCCCTTGCTCCGCAGGTGTTTCTAAAACTGCTTTTCTATTTCCTCTGCGGAAGCGTGGGGCGAAAATGAGGCAGCGGCGGCGAGTGAAAAACCAAGCTCGCCGCCGCTTTAAATGTGCCGGTTTATAGGACTTTATTTTCGGTATACTGAACGCAGAATACAGGGAGGGCAGAGCTCCTCCGGCTGAAAGGAGCGTTCAATATGTACGAGATGGAATTTGTGCGGGGCCATGTGGAGGTCTATCTGGACGGTACGTTCTGCTTTTCTGCGGACACCCGGGGCGAGGCGGAGCGGGAGATTGAGCAGCTGACGGCATAAAGCCGCTGTGCTCCAAACTCCCGCCCCTATGGGGCTGTCCCCGCGCTTCTTAGCTGTCACGCTCGGATTGGCCCCATTGCGGGGCGGCTTCCCTCCGCTTTGGCAAAACCCGGTCCCATTGCATGGGCCCTGGGCTTTTGCCTGCGCTGCGGTCCACCCGCCCCTATGGGGCTGTCCCCGCGCTTCTTGGCTTACCAGCCGAAGAAGCGGCTCCAGGGGAAGCTGTTGAAGAACTCGTCGCCGCCGTCCCCGCCGTAGGGATACTGGCCTCCGTAATTGCCGCTGGAGGTGGGCTGGGGGGCGGGGTCCTGGGGGAGGACCTGTCCGCCGGTCTCCTGGGTGTTGTTTTCCTGCTCGTCAAAGGTGATGCTCAGGGTGAGCGTCTCGCCCATGCGGTACACCGTGAGCTGGGCGGTCTGTCCCGCTTTATAGCGGTTCTTTACCGACACCATCTGGTTCATGTCGGTGATGTCGGTGTCGTCCATCTTGACGATGACATCGCCCTGCCGGAGCCCCGCTTTTTGGGCGCAGGAGCCCTCCTCCACGCTGGTCACCACCGCGCCCTGGGGGAAGCCGAAGCGCCGCTGGTCGGTCTCGCCCACGGTCTCCACAGTGATGCCCATGTAGGGCCGGCCGGTGACGTAGCCATACTCCATGAAGTCGGTGACGATGCCCACGATATCATTGATGGGGATGGCGAAGCCGATACCCTCAATGGAGGCTTGGGAGGACTGGCCGTTGTTGGACAGCTTGGCGGAGGTGATGCCCACCACCCGGCCATAGCTGTCAAAGAGGGGGCCGCCGGAGTTGCCGGAGTTGATGGTGCAGTCGGTCTGGATCATGTTGGTCATCACGGTGCCGTCGCTCATGGTGATGGACCGCCCGGTGGAGGACACGTGGCCGGAGGTCTGGGAGAAGGACAGGGTGCCCAGGGCGTTGCCGATGGTGCACACCTGCTCGCCCACCACCAGATCGTCGGAGTCGCCCAGCACCACCGGCTTCAGGCCGGATACGCCGTCGATCTTCAGCACCGCCACATCGTTGAGCTCTTCGCCGCCCACCAGCTTGGCATCGTAGGTGTCGCCGTTGTTCAGGGTCACCTTGATGGAGCTGGCGCCGTCGATGACGTGGTAGTTGGTGACAATGTAGCCGTCCTCGCTGATGATAAAGCCGGAGCCCGCCCCGGAGCTCTCATACTGGTACCAGCCCTGCTGGGTCACCGCCGTCACCGAGATGCACACGCAGGAATCGGTGTAGGCGGCGCTGATCTCACTGAGGCTCATGGGGGTGAGGCCGTCGGCCTGCCGCACCTTGACGGCGGTGGGGTCCACCTCGTTGCGGTAGATGGTGGTCTCCGGCTTGGGGCTGCTGGTGAGGGCGCTGTAGGCCGCCGCGCCGCCCACCCCTGCGCCGCCCCCGGCCAGTGCGCAGCACAGCACCAGTGCCACCGCCTTGCCCGCGCCGCTCTTTTTCTTTTTGGGGGGCTGGGGGGGTGTGGGGGGGACCTGCTGGGGCTGCTCCCAGGGGTCGGAGGGCTGGGAATAGCTGAAATGGTACACGCCGTTGCTGTCAAATCCATTTTGATCGTTCATGGAGGGGTCTCCTTTCCAATTCCGTATAGTATGCCATCATGTTCATGGCCGGGGCGGCCGCTGTGCGCCGCTCCCCTGCCGCTGAGCATAAGATACTACGAAATTGTGTCAAAAGTATGTCATAGGCCCGAAATGATTTTGAACTTACGCTGAAAAAACGCTGAAAAGCGCGGCCGGAGAGGGACGGGATCAGCGCTGCGTTTTACGCCCCGAGCGCAAAATGGCGTTGATATCCCGGGCGGCCAGGGCGAGATCGTCCAGCACCGGGCGGAAGATGCCCAGCTTGGCCAGATTGATGCAAACCAGCAGCAGCAGCGGCCCCACCACCATGCCCAGCACGCCCCCGGCCTGCATCCCCACATAGATGCCCACCAGGGACAGGATGGGGGACAGCCCGGTTTGGTCGCCTAAAATCTTGGGCTCGGCAAACTGCCGGAACAGGGCGATGACGCCCCACACCGCCATGAGGGCGGCGGCCTCGCCGTATTGGCCCAGGATCATGTCCACCACCGCCCAGGGGACCATCACCGTGCCCGAGCCGATGATGGGCACAAAGTCCAGCACCGACAGGCCGAGGGCCAGCAGCAGGCCGTAGGGCTGGCCCATGAGGAAAAAGCCGGCGGACAGGATGGCGAACACCCCGGCGGACAGGATGAGCTGGCTCTTCACATAGCCGCCGAAGGCGCTCATGAAGATGCCCTTCACCGAGCCGCAGAAATCCCGGGCCATGGCGGGCACCCGGTCGGTGAGCTCAAAGCGCAGCCGGGGGTAGTCCCCGGTGATGAAGTAGCTGGCCATCATGAATACCACCAGCGCCACGGCGAAATTGGACACGCTGGCCGCCATGGAGGGGGCCTGCCCCGCCATCTCGGTGAGCCAGCCGGAGAAGTCCAGCCCGCGCACCCAGCCGATGAATGCGTCCGTCAGATCCTCGCTGGTGGCGAGCACCCCCTGGGGCAGCAGGCCGCCCAGCCCCTCCAGCCAGCCGCCCACGCTGTTGACCACCCCCACCAGACCGTTTAGCAGCTCGTCCAGCAGGGACTGGCGGTTGTCAAAGAGCATACGCACCTGATCTACGGCGATCCAGCCCAGGCCGAAGAGAACCCCGCCGATGACGGCGAACACCAGCACCACCAGCACCAGGGACACCGTCTTGCGGGAGAGGCGGGTCCTGCGCTGGAGCCAGCGCACCGCCGGGTTCAGCACCCAGGCCAGCACCAGCGCGAACAGGAAGGGGCTGAGCAGCGAGGCCAGGGGCAGCCCCACAAAGACAAACAGCGCCGCCCCGCCCAGGGCCAGCGCCCCCCGCAATCCCAGCCGCAGCCAGAGCTGCGCCCGTTCCCTCCAGGTAAGCGGCGAATATTCCATACGAGCTTCCTCCTTCGCTTACAGTTCAGCCCCCCGCGAAAAGCTGGGCCAGCACCGCCGCCAGGGGCAGGGTGACAAGGCACAGCAGGGTGGACAGGGTGACCTGCCGGGCGGCCAGGTCGGCGTCCTTGCCCATGCTCTGGGCAAAGAGGCTGGTGGCGCCGGCGGTGGGACAGCCGGCCAGGATCACCGCCGCCACGTAGATCATGGGGTCGATGTGGAAGGGCAGCAGCGCCAGCCCGGTCAGCAGCGGGATGCCCAGCAGCTTGACGGCGGACACCAGGTAGAGCTTTTTGACGGAAAAGACGGCGGGCAGGTCGGCCTGGGCCATCTGGCCGCCGATGACCACCATGGCCAGGGGGGTATTCAGGCTGCCGAGGTAGCCCACCGCGTCGTCCACCGGGCCGGGCAGGCGCCAGCCGGTGAAAAACAGCGCCATCCCGCCCACAAGGCCCAGCACGCCGGGGTTGAGCACCACCCGCTTCAGGGACAGCCAGGCCCGCCCGCCGATGAGCGCCTGTCCGTGGGTCCAGGTGGCGGTGTTGAAGATGGCCAGGCCCACCACGGCGATCATCATGGCCTCGTCTCCCAGGGCGGACTGGATCAGGGGCAGGCCCATGAAGCCGGTATTGCCGTACACCGCGGCAAAGCGCAGGATGCCCCGGTGCTCCTCTCCCTCCCGGGGGAAGAGCAGCTGGGAGAGCAGCATATACAGCGCGTACACCCCCACCATCGCCGCCAGGGAGGAGAGCAGCTGGCCCTGGCTGTGGGGGGTGCGCTCCACCTCGAAGGAGGTGAGCATGATGCACGGCGTGACCACATACAGCAGAATCCGGGACACCTGGGACAGGGCGGCCCCGGTCAAAAGGCCCGCGCGGCCAAAGCCGAAGCCCACCGACATGAGCAAAAACAGGGTGAGCACGCTGCCCCCCACCACCCAAAACGCGTCGAGCATGGTATGTCTTCCTCTCTGTGCGGCCTGTGTTCATGTTAACCGCGTAATACGGTATTATAAGCCCATCTGGCCGCATTGACAAGGGCGAATCTTTCCGATATACTATTTATTTAATAATCCTGGCCAATCTGTCAAAAAAGGCGGCCCATCCCGCCGCCGCGCGAAAGAAAGGAACGGAACGATATGAAAAAAGCCATCGCCTGCCTGCTGGCCGCAAGCCTGCTGGTCTCGGCACTGCCCGGCTGCGCCCCCGCGGGGGAGGAGCCGCCCGTCGTTACCCCCAGTGTCCCCGCCGAAAGCGAGCCGTCCGCCGGAAGTGAGCCGTCCGCCGGAAGTGAGCCGCCCGCCGGAAGCGAGCCGTCCGCCGGAAGCGAGCCGCCCGCATCCAAGGAACCCTGGGACTACAGCGATCATGATTTCCCCGATGAGGCAGACTATGTGACGCAGCTCATCGACCTGGACGCCCTGGGCGACGGAAAGGCGCACCTGGCCTTACAGATGGACGCGGCCACATGGGACTGGGAGTTTGCCGGCATGGTCAAGAAGGATATTTGGGGCTACGATCTGCGCACCATGGACGCCCGGGAGGCGGACCTCAGCGTGGTGGAGGACTGGAACGAGGTGTCCTTCAGCACCGATACACTCTGGCCCGACCCTCTGCCGGAGGGCTTTTCCCCCAAGGAAATTCTGGAGTTTAACAAAAACCCCGGCCTGTCCATCCGGGACCTGCACCAGCAGGGCTTCACCGGCAAGGGGGTGGCTGTGGCCATCGTCGACCAGGGACTGTATACCGGGCACGAGGAGTACGCCCAAAACCTCAAAACCTACGAGCTGATCCATTGCAGTGACCCTGATGCCCAGATGCACGGCCCTGCGGTGTCCAGCATCGCGGTGGGCAAGACGGTGGGGGTGGCGCCGGAGGCCGACCTGTACTATATCGGCTCCACCTTCGGCCATTGGACCGGCAATGGGTTTGTCTTTGACGCCGCTATTGTGGCGGACTGCATCCTCCGGGTGTGCGAGATGAACGAGCATCTGCCTCCCGAGGGCAAAATCCGGGTGATCTCCATCTCCAGAGGCTATCATAAGGAGGATTCCGGCTACGAGGAGATGCAGAACGCCATCCGGCAGGCGGACGAACAGGGCATCCTTGTGCTGACGACCAGCACCGAAGCGTTTTATCCGTTTAGCCTGTTTGGGCTGAGCCGCGGCTATTTTGACGACCCGGACGACCGCTCCTCCTATGGCCCTTCGGGCTGGCTCCGTACCGATGGGGACTACTCCGGGCCTGATATCGTCGGCGTCCCCATGGGCTCCAGGGCCTATGCCGCCTGCACCGGGCCGCAGAACTATGAGATTGAGCACGAAGGCGGCCTGAGCTGGGCGGTGCCTTGGCTGGCGGGCTTTTACGCCCTGTGCTGCCAGGCCAGGCCGGACATCACCCCGGCGGAGTTTATCGAGCTCATCAAGGACACGGTGCAGGCCGTCCAGCCCTCCTCCGGCGGCAGGGTCAATGTGATAGACCCCGAAGCCGTCATCGCCCGGCTGACCGGCTGACGGCGCGGCCCATGGGGGGCCGCGGGCGAAACATGAGAATTTAAAGGAGTATCACGCCTATGCATTCCCAGCGCTTCCAGCGGGGCTACGTCCCCATCTTCCTGTCCTATTATAAGCCCCATATGAAGCTGTTTATTCTGGATATGTGCTGCGCCCTGGGGATCGCCCTGGTGGATCTGGCTTTTCCCGCCGCCTCCCGCCAGGCGCTCAACGAGCTGCTGCCCAAGAACCTGTACGCCGCCTTTTTTGCCGTCATGGCCATCCTCCTGGCGGCCTACGCCCTGCGCTCGGTGATGTATTTCATCGTCACCTACTGGGGCCACATGATGGGGGTGCGCATTGAGGCGGATATCCGCCGGGACCTGTTCAGCCATATGCAGGACCTGTCCTTTTCCTTCTACGATAAAAACCGCACCGGCCAGCTGATGAGCCGGGCCACCACCGACCTGTTCGAGATCACCGAGCTTGCCCACCACGGCCCGGAGGACCTGTTCATCTCCGCCGTCACCCTGACCGGCGCGTTTTGCATGATGATGCGCATCCAGTGGAAGCTGGCCCTTGTCGTGTTCGCCGTGGTGCCCATCTTTGTGGGCTTCACCATCATCCAGCGCCGGCGGATGATGAAGGCCTCCGTGCGGCAGAAGCAGACCATGGCGGGCATCAACGGTCAGCTGGAGTCGGCCATCTCCGGGATGCGCACCGCCAAGGCATTTGCCAGCGAGGGCCAGGAGGAGGAGAAGTTCCGGGCCGCCAATGAGCAGTTCAAGGGGGCAAAGCGGGACTATTACCAGGCCATGGCCACCTACCACGCGGGGCTTGAGTTTGCCCTGCCCGCCATGAACGTGCTCACCGTGGCGGCGGGGGGGCTGTTCATCATGCGGGGGGAGATGGACTTTGTGGATCTGGTCACCTTTACTCTGTACATCTCCACCTTCCTCACCCCGGTGCGCAAGCTGGCCGCTTTTGTGGAGCAGTTCCTCAACGGCATGGCGGGCTTCAAGCGCTTTGTGGAGCTGATGCGGGTGGAGCCCGCCGTAAAGGACGCCCCGGACGCCCGGGAGATGGGGGAGGCCCGGGGCGATATCCTGGTGGACGACGTATCCTTCCACTACGACGACGGCCCGGCGGTGCTGGACCATGTGTCCATCCACATCCCCCAGGGGGAGACGGTGGCGGTGGTGGGCCCCTCCGGCGGCGGCAAGTCCACCCTGTGCCAGCTCGTCCCCCGGTTCTACGACGTGACGGGGGGCCGCATCCTGGTGGACGGCCAGGACGTGCGGGAGGTGACCCAGCGCTCCCTGCGCCACAACATCGGCATCGTCCAGCAGGACGTGTTCCTGTTTGCGGGGACGATTTTGGACAATATCCGCTACGGCAGGCCGGACGCGGGCGAGGCGGAGGTCATTGAGGCCGCCCGCCGGGCGGAGATCTATGATGATATCATGTCCATGCCGGAGGGCTTTCACACCTATGTGGGGGAGCGGGGGGTGATGCTGTCCGGCGGGCAGAAGCAGCGGGTGTCCATCGCCCGCATATTCCTGAAAAACCCGCCCATCCTGATTCTGGACGAGGCCACCTCCGCCCTGGACTCGGTGACGGAGGCCCGGATTCAGTCCGCCTTTGATGAGCTGTCAAAGGGCCGCACCACTTTAATTATCGCCCACCGTTTGTCCACCATCCGCTCGGCAAACCGCATCATCGTGGTGGATGAAAACCACATTTTGGAGGAGGGCTCCCATGAGGAGCTGCTGGCCAGGGGCGGGGAGTACGCCCAGCTCTACAACACCCAGAAACGGGTGGTATAAAAAAGGAGTGTTTGCAATGGACGATTATGTGTCGGTCTTTCGGTACAAGGACAACGTGGGGATATCCTTTGACGTAGAGGCGGAAAAGCCCTTCCGCGTGGGGGAGCAGATGAACGCCGCCTACGAGATGGCCTACATGAACGGCTATAACTGGGCGGCTCTGCTGGACTGGTATCTGGCCCAGCGGGAGCCCGCCCTGCTGGAGGGGCTGGAGCACGACCCGGAGGCGGGTTCCTATGCGGGCTATTACCTCCTCACGCCGGAAAACGAGGCGAAGGCGGCGAAGGTGGCGGCGCTCATCCGCGCTCTGGTGGAGAATGAGGAGGAGGCGTGCCGCCTGGTGCGGGAGCACGGTGATGACATTGAGTGGGACTGACCGGCCATGAATAAAACGGAGCTGTTAAACAAATTCTCTAAGGACCCGGAGGAGCGTATCGTCCTGGCCCGGGCCCTGGACCAGCTGGACCGGGCGCAGAACCGCTCCATCCCCTGCGCCACCCAGTTCCTGTCCCCGGCCCAGCGGGCGGCGTTAGAGCCGCTGCTGGCGGCGTGCGGCCATCCGAAGCACCTCTTTCACGGCGGCTATGAGGGGGCGGAGCGCACGGTGTGCGTGTTCCTCCCCGACTGGCAGGAGGCGGAGGACTGGGATGCGGCGGACGAGCTGTCCGCCATCGAGTGCGCCTATCCGCCCACCGGGGCGGATCTGACCCACCGGGACCTGCTGGGGGGCCTGATGGGCATCGGCCTGACCCGGGAACGGGTGGGGGACATTCTGGTGGGGGAGTCCGCCGCCCAGATCGTCTGCCTGCGGGATGCCGCCCCCATCATCCTCTCCCAGTTCGGCCAGGCGGGGCGGTACAGGCTGAGGCTGCGGGAGATCCCGCTGTCCGCGCTGGCCCCCGCCCCCGCTGAGGTCAAGCTCATCCACGATACGGTCTCCACCCTGCGGCTGGACGCGGTGCTCTCCTGCGGCTTTTCCCTGGCAAGGGGGAAGGCGGCGGACGCCGTCACCGGGGGCCGGGTGTCCCTCAACCACCGGGAATGCCTCAAGCCGGACAAGCCGGTGGGGGAGGGGGATGTGCTCACCTGCCGGGGGCTGGGCAAGTGCGTGGTGAAAACCGTGGGGGGGCAGTCCCGGAAGGGCCGTATCATCGTGGAAATTGAGAGGTATCTGTAATGGATCAGGAAAAAATCGACCGCATCAACCAGTTTGCCCGCCGGGTGAAGGCGGGGGAGACGCTCACCCCGGCGGAGCTGGCCGAGCGGGACGCGCTGCGGCGGGAGTATATCGACAGCGTGAAGGCCAGCCTCACCGGCCACTTGGAGCGCACCTATATTGTGGAGCCGGACGGCAGCCGCCACCGCCTGCCGAAGAAAAAATGAACCAGCGCCCGGCCGTCGGCCGGGCGCTCAGTCCGTCGGAAAAGGCAAAGCCTTTTCCGACGGGAAAAGCTGCGGCCTCATGCGTGCACTCGTTGTCCGCCTGGGGCGTACAACTCGCACACTGTTCGGCCAAGAAGTGTTTTCCCCGACGCACATGTCGCCGGGGAAAACGGATTTCATTTTCTTCGCGCCTGTGGGCGCGAACTCTGCGAGGCTTTTTCGACAAAGACAGCGCCCGGCCGTCGGCCGGGCGCTGTCTTTCTTTTATCTTTGTTTTCTGCGGCGGAGCTCCACGGCTGTGCCAATGATGATGATGGCAAGGGAGCACACCAGCATGATCTGGAAGATCAGCGGGTTTACCCAGGATACATCCCCTGCGGCCCGGCGGATGAGCATGTGCCGCACCGAGAAATATTCCAAGAAGCCGGGCCCGTCCATGTCCTCAATGAGCAGATCGCACAGGCTGTTGAACGCCGGCGTAGCCAGGCTGGCCAGCAGGGCGATGACGCCCGCCTTCAGCCACGGCCCCGTGGGCAGCCAGTAGAGCGCGGCGAACCCCGCCCACACAAACGCCGCCCCCGCCAGCGCCAGGGGATAGGCCAGGGTGAACAGCCAGTTCCCACCGGCGAACACCCAGATGACGGCCAGCAGCAAAAACACCCACACCGTCAGCACCGCCATGCACAGCGGCAGCACGTGCTTTCCGTAAAAACGCCACACGGCCCACCATGCCCAGGGCAGGGCCAGGGACGCCGCCGTGATGGCAAGCCCGCCGATGATCCACCAGCCGCCCACGTTGACCCAGCAGGCCAGCAGCAGCAGGACCAGGCACCCGGACGCCGCCCCCAGGGAGACGGTGAGCCTGCTGCGCTGGAGTAAAAAGGGCAGGTTGGTGAAGCAGAAGGCCAGGGCACAGGCGGTCAGCACGATCCAGAACCAGTTCAGGGTGTGGAAGACGGCCAGGTTGCAGATGAAGCACACCGCGATGGCGATGGCGTAGCCCGCGGCGAAGAACCGCCGGGTTCCCGTCACCACCCCCCGCCACACCGCCGCCTGACGCTCCTGGGTGTGGGTCTGGTCGTCGTCGCAGGCGGTGAAGAACTCGTGCTCGGTGATGTGCAGAGCGGCGCAGATGGGCATGACCATGGACACGTCCGGGTAGGACAGCGCGCGCTCCCACTTGCTCACGGTAGACTCGGTGACAAACAGCTGCTCGGCCAGCTCCCGCTGGGTCAGCCCCGCCTCCAGCCGCTTTTTGCGGATGTAGCCGCCAAAGGATTTCTTTTCGTTCATGTAAAGCACTCCCCCTTAATTCGGATGTGCTCCCACCCTACCCCGGCGGCAGGGAAAAGTCAAGGCTTTGGGGCAAAATAGCAACTCGACTGTCAGGAAAGTCGGCCTGTATCAACGGTTTGCGGGCCATGCAGGAGCGCCCGGCATATGCCGGGCGCTCCCATATTCAGTTCAGCTTGTCCATCCCCAGCCGCAGCCGCCGCAGGGTCTCGTCCCGCCCCAGGATGCGGCAGATCTCCACCGCGCCGCCGGGGGTGACGGCCTTGCCCGCCGCAGCGATGCGCACGGGCCACATGAGGGTGGCGTTCTTCACGCCCAGCTGCTCCGCCAGCCCGGCCAGCGCGGCGTGGATGGCGTCCTGCGTCCAGTCGGGCAGGGCCTCCAGCGCCGGGAGGGCGGCCTTGAGCATATTCAGCGACACTTCGGCGTTGGTTTTGGACTTCTTGTTGGTGAACAGCTCCACATCGTACTGGGGCAGGGCGTCGAAGAAGTCCACCTTCTCTGGGATATCGCTCAGCCGCTCGCACCGGGCCTGGAGCAGTCCGGCGATGGCGGCGGCGTCATAGGCCGGGTTTTTGACCGCCCGGCGGATCCAGGTCTCCGCCTCCCGCGCAAACTCCTCCGGGGGGAGGGCGCGCAGGTAGGTGGCGTTGAAGTAGTTCAGCTTGTCCATATCAAAGGCGGAGGGGGACTTGGAGATGCCGGAAATCTCAAACGCCTTCACCAGCTCCTCCATGGTGAAGAACTCCTGCTCGGAAATGTCCCCGTGGGGGGCCCAGCCCAGCAGGGCCACGTAGTTCACCACCGCCTGGGACAGGTAGCCCTGGGACACCAGGTCCTGATAGGAGGGGTCGCCGTAGCGCTTGGACATTTTGCGCACCGCGCCGGTGGCAGGGTCGTTGAACATGACGGAGGAGCAGTGGACGTAGGTGGGGATATCCCAGCCGAAGGCCTGGTAGAGCAGATTGTATTTGGGGGCGGACGACAGGTATTCGGCCCCCCGGACCACGTGGGTGATGCCCATCAGGTGGTCGTCGATGACGTTGGCGAAGTTATAGGTGGGCAGGCCGTCGGACTTGATGAGAATCTGGTCGTCCAGATCGGCGTTATCCACGGTGATCTCGCCGTACACCGCGTCCTGAAAGGTGGTGGACCCCTCCGGGATGCGCTGGCGGATGACATAGGGCTCCCCGGCGTCCAGCTTGGACTGAACCTCCTCGGGGGTGAGGGAGAGGCAGTGCCGGTCATATTTGGCGTTGGGGTCGCTGCTGCGGAGCTGCTCCAGCCGCTCCCCGGTGCAGAAGCAGCGGTAGGCATGGCCCTTTTCAATCAGAAGCTGGGCGTATTTCCCGTACAGGTCCCGGCGCTCGGTCTGGATGTAGGGCCCCACCGGGCCGCCCACGTCGGGCCCCTCGTCCCAGGTGAGCCCGCAGCGGCGCATGGTGGCGTAAATCACCTCCACCGCGTCCTCCACCAGCCGCCCCTGGTCGGTGTCCTCAATGCGCAGCAGGAATTTGCCCCCCGCGTGGCGGGCGATGAGCCAGGTGTACAGGGCGGTGCGCAGATTGCCCACGTGCATATAGCCCGTGGGGGAGGGGGCGAACCGGGTGCGCACCTCCCCGTGGGGGATGCGCTGCTCCATCTGGTCGAACCAGCTTTTGTCTATGGACATGGCGATGACCTCCAAATCAAATCATGTGGCACTATTATAAAAGGTAGGGGGCCTTTTTGCAAGTGGGAAAACCATCGGAATGTTTCACGTGAAACGTTAGTTCGGAATCCCGCGTAAAAAAACGCCGCCCTTGCGGGCGGCGGAACAAAGCCGGATTGGGGCTTTGGAGCAGATTGTCCGGGGGGCTCCGGCGCATCAACGGAGCAGCCCCGGTTAAGGAGAAAAGAGAGGTTGCGGCATTGTCTGGCTTCTTCAACCTGACGAAGAAAGTATACCACGAAGCGCACAAAGAAAACAGAGATAATTTGCGAAATCTTTGTTAAAATTCTATGAATACCTACCGGGGTAAAGGGAATTACTGGATGGTATAGGGCCCCCGGACCAGCACCTTCACCGTGGCCGATGAGGCCGTTATCCAGCGGGGGGCGATGGTGACCATGTACAGGTGGTTCTGGCTCAGCGCCGCGCCCGTGCCCAAGACGCCGCCGGAGGTGGTGTCGATGAGGCCTACGCTGTCCGACGCGCCGCAGGTGGCGGAGCCCACCCGCAGCATCACCTCGCACCCCACGTCCCCCACCAGGGACTGGCCCTGGTTCAGGGTGACCACGGTGAACACGCTGCCGCTGCCCGAGGGCGTGGAGGTCCCGCCCTGGCCGGCCAGAATGTTTCGCAGGGCCTGCTCCATCTCCGCCTTGCGGGCGGTGACGGTCTGGTCCACCAGGTCCTTCACCTGTCTGGTGTAGGTCCCGTTGAGGTAGCTCAGGGTGACCAGGGGATCGGTTTGGCCGCCGGGGGTGGCGTTGGCGGCGTAGGCCGCGGTGAACAAAAAGCAAAGGCACAGGGCGGCTGCGGCAATTTTCCATTTTTTCATATGTAGATTCCTCCATGGTTTCCTGTCTGTACGGGGCCTGTCCCGCCCCACTGCCGGGGCGGGACAGGGGCGCGGCGGCTGGGCTTTTGCCCTGGCTGCGCTGCAAGCTCCCCTGCGCGGCTATCCTCCGCGCTTCTTTGCTGTCACGCTGCGGATTGGCCGCGCTGCCGGGTCGCTTTCGCTCCGCCTCGGGCAAAACCCGCCTCCGCTGTGCGGCGGCTGGGCTTTTGCCCTCACTGCGCTGCAAGCTCCCCTGCGCGGCTATCCTCCGCGCTTCTTTATACCAACCGCTCCGGGCTCAGGCCAAAGCTGACGGCAATGGCGCTGTCCACCCGGCGCATTACCTGGTCGTCCACCCGGCCCATGTGCTCCCGCAGGCGCTTTTTGTCCAGGGTGCGGATCTGCTCCAGCAGAACCACCGAATCCTTGGGCAGGCCGCAGCTGTGGGAGGCCAGGGTGATATGGGTGGGCAGACGGGCCTTTCCCGTCTGCGAGGTGATCGCCGCGGCGATCACCGTGGGGCTGTGCTTGTTGCCGGTGTCGTTCTGGACGATGAGCACCGGGCGGACGCCGCCCTGCTCGCTGCCCACCACCGGGCTTAGGTCCGCATAAAAAATGTCGCCGCGCTTGACGCTGTTGTCCACAGGATCTCACACTCCGCCGGATATAGTGCCCGGCCAGCGTATGTAGACCGGGTACTATCATTCTCCCACGGGGCGGCGGCTTTTATACCGGGTTGTCCGGGAAAAACCGCCGCGGCTCGCCGCCGGTTTTTCCCTCCGGCGGGTTCCCTGCCTATCCTATGCGTCAAGGTAGATCCTGGGTACTCGGGGGGCCACGCCGCACAGCAGCTCGTACTGGATGGTGCCCGCCAGCCGGGCGTGCTCCTCCACCGGCAGGTGGGCGCCGAAGACCTCCGCCACGTCGCCGGGCTTGACCTGCGCCTCCGGCGGGAGGGCCGCCATGCACATGTCCATGCACACCCGGCCCATGATGGGGCGGGCGTGTCCGTCCAGCCAGACGCTGCCCCGGTTGGACAGCGCCCGGTGCAGGCCGTCGGCATATCCGATGGGCAGCACCGCCGTGCGTCCGCCGTCCGGGCCGAAGCTGGCGGTGCAGCCGTAGCTCACCGGGGTGTCCGCCGGGAAGGCGCGCACCGCCGCCACCCGGCTGTACAGCGCCATCACCGGCTTGAGCCCCGGGCCGTCCAGCCCCTCGCAGGAGGGGGCGGGGTAGTGGCCGTACAGGGCGATGCCGGGTCGCACCATGTCCATATGGGTACAGGGATAGTTTAACACGGCGGCGCTGGCGGCGCAATGGCGAATTTCAAAGGTGCGGCCGTAGCCTGCCTCCAGTTGGTCCAGCACGTCCAGAAACCGGGTGAACTGGAGCATGGTGTACCCCTCGTCCCCATCGGCGTCGGCGAAATGGGTGAAAATGCCCTCCGCCTCCAGGTGGGGCAGGGCGCACAGGGCCTCCAGCTCCTCCGCCGCCCGCTGGGGGTCGTGGTCCAGCACCCCCAAACGGCTCATGCCTGTGTCCACCTTCAGGTGGACGCGGGCCCGTTTTCCGGCGGCCCCGGCGGCGCCGGACAGGGCCTTGGCCAGCGGCGGGGTGAATATCCCCTGGGTCAGCTCCAGATCCACCACCTCGGCGGCCAGCTCCGGCGGGGTGTACCCCAGGATGAGGATGGGGGCGGTGATGCCCGCCCGGCGCAGGGCCGCCCCCTCCTCCAGGCAGGCCACCGCCAGATAGTCCGCCCCCAGCTCCACCAGGCGGCGGGCCACAGGGATGGCCCCGTGGCCATAGCCGTTGGCCTTTACCGTTGCCAAAAACCTGCTGTCCGGGGCGCAGGCGCGCAGCGCCCGGTAATTGTGTTCCAAATTGCCCAGGCTGATCTCCGCCCAGGTCCGCGCGGTGTCACGCGCTGTCTCCCGCATCATTTGGGTTCATCATCTCCATTGTAAAATCGCTGAATTGGGCGCTGAGCACTGTCCGGCCCTGGGCGCTCACCTCGGCGGACAGCAGGGCATAGCCCACCCGGTCAAAGGTGAGCAGAAACTGGGTGCCGGCGTTGTCCTCCCGCTCCGGGTCCTGGAAGGAAATCTGGAGGTGCGCGTCGTTTTCCCCGGCCCAGGCGCACTTGGCCATCCAGCCCCGCTGGATCTGCTCCATGCAGGCGGTGACGGCGGACACCGGGGTGAGCCCCGAATCGTCCAGCAGGCCCAGGGACAGCCCCGCCCCGTCGTACTCCAGCACCGTCTCCCCCTGGGCGACGCGGGCGGTGATGCCCGCCACCAGCTCCGGGGCGGTGACGGTGAGCACCGTCTCCCCATCCCGCCGCCACTGGGCGTCCAGAGAAAAATCGTACACCGTCTCGGTGTAGCACACCGACAGGTCCGCCGAGGCGGACCAGCCCGCCAGCGCCTGGTATGTCTCCCGGAGGGCCAGCGCCTCCTCCTCCGGGGTATTGCCCCCGCTCCCGGCCCGGCAGCCGGAGAGCAGCAGGGTTATCATCAGTACACAAGACAGGGCCTTGCGCACCTTCCGCGCCTCCTTTAAGTCAGTTCTTTGATGGCATAGGGTATCTGCTCCACAAGATCGGAGGGGGTCATGCCGTACTCCCCCTTGTCCTGCGCCGCCAGGTCCCCCGCCTGGCCGTGGAGCCACACCGCCAGGATGGGCGCGTCGGGCACGCCTTGGGCCGCCAGCGCCCCCATGAGCCCCGCCAGGGCGTCCCCGCTGCCCCCCTTGGCCATGCCGGGGTTTCCGGTGGGGTTGACCACGCACGTCCCGCCCGCCGATATGACGGTGCGGAAGCCCTTCAGGACCAGGGTGCAGCGATGCCGCCGGGCGAATTCCGCCGCCGCCCCCAGCCGGTCCCGGATGGGCAGCTCACAGCCGGACAGCCGGGCGAATTCCCCATCGTGGGGGGTGAGGATGGCGGCCCCCTCCCGCTCGTCCAACACATCTATATGTCTGGAAATGATATTTAGACCGTCCGCGTCCAGGATGATGGGACACTCCAGCCCCCGCATGAGGGCCAGCACCAGCTGTTCCGCCCGCTCCCCCCGGCCCAGGCCGGGGCCGATGACGGCGGCGGTGCAGCCCCGGGCCAGCTCCAGCACGGCCCCGCTGTCTTGGGGCAGGGGCTGCACCATCACCTCGGCACAGCACCTGGCCGCCAGGATGGGGTACACGTCCTCCGGGACGGCCAGGGTCACCAGCCCCGCGCCGCCCCGGACCGCGGCCTGGGCGCACAGCGCCGCCGCCCCGGTGCAGCCCCGGCTCCCGGCCAGGATGAACAGCCTGCCGAAGTCCCCCTTGTGGGCGTCCCGCGCACGGCGGGGCAGGGACAGGCCCTCCCGGTCCACCAGCACGGTCTGGGTCTGTTCCGGGTACACGTCCTTGGGAATGCCGATATCCGCCGTCACCACCCGGCCGCTGTGCACCGCGCCCTGGCCCACGTACAGCCCCGGCTTGCCCCGGGAGAGGGTGACGGTCACGTCCGCCCGCACCGCCGTACCCATCACGTCGCCGGTGCCGGCGTGGATGCCGGAGGGCACGTCCACCGACACCACCCAGCCCGTCGCCCAGCGGGTCATGCGGGCGGCCAGGGCGGCGTCCGGCCCCAGGTCCCGGCAGAGGCCCACGCCGAACAGCGCGTCGATGGCCACGTCAAAGGGCATGTACTGCTCCTTGTGGGCGGGGTCGAAATCCTCCAGCACACCCCCCGCCTGGTTGAGAAGGCGCTCCATCTCCCGGCAGTCCGGGGTCATTCTGGCCCGGTCCCCCACCAGCACGCATTTTACCTGCCAGCCCATCTCCAGCAGCAGCCGGGCGGCGGCCACCCCGTCCCCGCCGTTGTTGCCGGGGCCGCACCACACGATGGCGGACCGTCGCCGCATGGCCCAGAACTCCGCCTGCTCCTCGGGGGTGGGCATGTGGCCGTCGGCGGTGAGCCAGCCGATGGGGCCGTCCAGCCCCGGCCCGGGGATGGGCAGGGCGCGCACCTCCCGCACCACGGCGAGGGCGGCGTTCTCCATCAGCTGCAGGGACGGGATGCCCCGCTCTTCAATGGCCCGGCGGTCGGCCTCCCGCATCTGTTCGGCGGTGTACAGGTTCATGGTGCGGCCCCCTTTCATTTTCTGCTATTATACGGTTTTCCCCCTTGCATTTCAACCTTTAATGTGATATAAAAGGAAAAGCAAATGCGATGAACGGGAAAATAGCGGGCTTGCGCAGGCTAAGAGAGGGGCGGTCACCGGCTGAGAGCCGCCCCGGTGCGTGCCGCTTGTTCGCCCGGGAGCGGCCCCTGAGAGGGGGACGGCTGATGGCCCGCCGTTACAGGGCTTTGAGTGTCCGCGCGGTGCGCGGGAATGCGGGTGGTACCGCGGAAGGGTTTGCCTTTCGTCCCCAGGATTGGGGAGGGGAGGCATTTTTTATTGTGGAGGGACTGGTAAAATGGGATTGATTGCAATACGCGGCTTCCGGGAGGCCGACTGGCCCCGGCTCCAGGCCATCCACGACGCCGCCCGGATGGACGAGCTGCGGCTGGCGGGGCTGGAGGGGGCGTTCCTGCCCCTGTCGGTGGCCGCGCAGCGGGAGGGTTTGTTTGAGTATACCCTGCGGGTGGCCGAGTTGGACGGGACGGCGGCGGGCTTTGCCGCGTTTACCCCGGACGAGCTGGCCTGGCTGTACGTGGACCCGGCGCTGGCCCGCCGCGGGGTGGGCCGGGCCCTGGTGGAGGACGCGCTGGAGCGCATGGAGCGGCCCGTGTCCATCGAGGTGCTGGAGGGGAACGGGCCCGCCCTGGCCCTCTACCTGGGCTGCGGCTTCCGGGAGGCGGGGACCGCCTCCGGGCAGATGCCGGGCAACGAGGCGTTCTCCGTCACCTGCCATGTCCTACGGCTGGACTGAACCGACTGCGGGAAACGGTTGGAAAAGGGGGGCGGATATGAACTATACGCAGGACGACTTGAACGAAGCAAAGCGCCAGATCGCCTCTACGATCCACAAGCTGCGCGAGACAATCCGCACGCTGGAGGCGAAGGAAGACCCCGCCCGGTACAAATCCCAGATTACGCTGGCCAAACGCAGGGTAAAAGCATTTGAGCTGGCAAATGTACTGATTGAGCGGGAAATAAATGCAGGATAAAAGGAGTATACGCTATGAAAGAACAGTTAGCAAAGATCCGCGCCGAGGCGCTCTCCGCTTTCGAGGGCGTCAAGGACGCAGCCGCTCTGGACGAGCTGCGGGTGAAGTACCTGGGCAAGAAGGGGGAGCTCACCAGCCTGCTCAAGCAGATGGGCCGCCTGTCCGCCGAGGAGCGCCCCGCCATGGGGCAGCTGGCCAACGAGGTGCGCGCCGCCCTGGAGGGCGCCCTTGAGGGCGCCTCGAAAAAGATGGAGGCGGCCGCTATGGAGCTGAGGCTGAAGGCGGAGGCGGTGGACGTGACCATTCCCGGCAAGGCCGTGCAGGTGGGCCGCCGCCACCCCATGAACACCGCGCTGGACGAGATCAAGGAAGTGTTCATCGGCATGGGCTTCACCGTGCTGGACGGGCCGGAGGTGGAGCTGGCCGAGCTGAATTTCGACCGGCTCAACGCCGGTGAGGGCCACCCCTCCCGGGACTGGTCGGACACCTTCTATTTCGACCAGGACAGCCGGGTGATGCTCCGCTCCCAAACCTCCCCCATGCAGGTGCGGGCCATGGACTCCATGGAGCTGCCCATCCGCATCATCGCCCCCGGCCGGGTGTACCGCAAGGACGAGGTGGACGCCACCCACTCCCCCATGTTCCATCAGGTGGAGGGGATGGTCATCGACAAGGGCGTCACCATGGCCGATTTGAAGGGCACGCTGAACCTGCTGGCGGAGCAGCTGTTCGGCGCGGGCACCGTCACCCGCTTCCGGCCCCACCACTTCCCCTTCACCGAGCCGTCCTGCGAGATGGACGTGCAGTGCCACAAGTGCGGCGGGGCAGGCTGCCCCACCTGCAAGGGCGAAGGCTGGATTGAGCTTTTGGGCGCGGGGATGATCCACCCCCGGGTGCTGGAGATGGCGGGCATCGACCCCGAGGTATGGTCGGGCTGGGCCTTCGGCATGGGGCTGGAGCGCACCGCCCTGCGGCGGTTCAAGATCTTCGACCTGCGGCTTATCTTTGAGAACGACGTGCGGTTCTTAGAGCAGTTCTAAGGAAGAAGCGCGCAGCGTGACAAATGAGAAGCGCGCAGCCGTCGTGAGCAGCGCGGGTGGACCGCAGGGAGGCCGAGCGCAGGCCCGCGCAGCGGGCCGGAGAACAGGCCGAGGCGGAGGGAAGCCGCGCGTTGCGAACAGGCGCAGCGTGACAAATGAGAAGCGCGGAGAAACGGACAGTGAGGGAGCTTGGAGCGGAGGGAAAGCAAAAGCCGGGGCCCGCGCAGCGGGGCTGGGTTTTGCTTGAGGCGCAGCGAAAGCGAGGGAACGTCCTGGCCGTTTCGCAGCGTGACAACTTTAATATGTAAGAGAGGTTTTTCATATGAATTTAAGCCGTAAGTGGCTCAATGAATTTGTCCAGGTAGATGTGCCCGACCGGGAGTTTGCCGAGGCCATGACCCTGTCCGGCTCCAAGGTGGAGGGCACCGCCGAGCTGGGGGCGGAGATCAAAAATGTGGTGGTGGGCCGTGTGCTGTCCATGGAGCGCCACGAGAACAGCGACCATATGTGGGTGTGCCGGCTGGATGTGGGCGGGGAACAGCCCCTTCAGATCGTCACCGGGGCGTGGAACATTCACGTGGGCGATCTGGCGCCGGTGGCCCTCCATGACTCCACCCTGCCCGGCGGCAAGCAGATCCAGCGGGGCAAGCTGCGGGGGGTGCTGTCCGACGGCATGATGTGCGGCCTGGACGAGCTGGGGCTGGACGAGCGGGACTTCCCCTACGCCGCCGTCACCGCCGCCGCCATTCTGGGCGACTACCACCCCATCGACCCGGAAAAGCCCTCCATCCCGGCGGATATTGAGCCGGGGCATAAGATTTTTGGCCCGGTGGTATGTGCCGGGGCCGGCGCTGTCGCCCCCGCCGGGGAGGGCCGCTGGTCCGTGGGCCTGATGTGGACGGAGGACGGCCAGCCTGTGGGCACCACTGTGGAGACAAGATGCCAGAACATCCACTCCATGGATCTGGTGGCCTACAACACCAAAACCGGGGCCATCTGCACCCTGGCCGACCTCCACGCCGAACAGCGGGAGTTCCCCCACTGTATCCCCGACGGCATTTTCGTCCTTCGGGAGGACTGCGAGCCCGGCGACGATATACGCCCGGTGATCGGCGCGGACGACCATGTGGTGGAGTTCGAGATCACCCCCAACCGCCCGGACTGCCTGTCCGTCATCGGCCTGGCCCGGGAGGCGGCGGCCACCTTTGACAAGCCCCTGGCCCTCCACACCCCCGAGGTGAAGGGCGGGGCGGACGGTGTGCTCACCGAGCTGCTGGACGTGGAGACGCCCGACGCCGAGCTGGTGCCCCGCTACACCGCCCGCATGGTGCGCAACGTGAAGATCGCCCCCTCCCCCAAGTGGATGCGGGAACGGCTGCGCGCCATGGGGGTGCGGCCCATCAACAACATCGTGGACATCACCAACTACGTGATGCTGGAGTACGGCCAGCCCATGCACGCCTTTGACTACCGCTACGTCAACGGCGGGAAGATCATCGTGCGCCGGGCGGCGCAGGGGGAGAAGCTCACCACCCTGGACGGAAAGGAGCACACCCTGAACGCAAACCACCTGGTCATCGCCGACGAGGGGCGGGCGGTGGGCCTGGCGGGCATTATGGGCGGGCTCAACTCCGAGATTGTGGACGACACCGCCGACGTGGTGTTCGAGTCCGCCTGCTTCGACGGCACCTGTATCCGTAAGGGGGCGCTGGCTCTAGGTATGCGCACCGAGGCGTCGGCCAAGTTCGAGAAGGGGCTGGACCCCATGAACACCCTGCCCGCCGTCAACCGGGCCTGTGAGCTGGTGGAGCTGCTGGGGGCCGGCGAGGTGGTGGACGGCGTGATCGACATCCTCAACCATGTTCCCCAGCCCACCCGCTTGAAGCTGGAGCCGGACAAGATCAACGCCCTGCTGGGCACGGCTGTGGCCGGGGACGAGATGGTGCGCATCCTGAAAAAGCTGGACTTTGCGGTGGATGGCGGCCAGGTCACCGTCCCCTCCTGGCGGGGCGACGTGGAACGCATGGCCGATCTGGCCGAGGAGGTGGCCCGCTTCCACGGCTATAACAACATCCCCAACACCCTCATGCGGGGGCAGGCCGCCCAGGGGGGCTATTCCGCCGACCAGAAGGTGGAGAACCGCCTGGGCGAGGTGTGCCGCGCCTGCGGCTACAGCGAGATTATCACCTACTCCTTCATCTCCCCCTCCGCCTACGACAAGATCGGCTGGGCCCAGGACGAGCCCCTGCGGGAGAGTATGCGCATACTCAACCCCCTAGGGGAGGACACCTCCATCATGCGCACCACCGCCCTGCCCTCCATGCTGGAGGTGCTCCAGCGCAACCACAACTACCGCAACCGGGACGTGAGGCTCTACGAGCTGGGGAAGGTCTACCTGCCCGGCGGGGCGGACGGGCTGGCGGTGGAGCCCAAGTTCCTCACTCTGGGCGGCTACGGGCCCGGGATGGATTTCTTCACCATCAAGGGCACGGTGGAGGCCATTTTGAAGGCGCTGCGCACCCAGGACGCGGTCTTCTACCCCTGCGCGGATGACCCGTCCTACCATCCCGGCCGCTGCGCGGGGGTGCGGGCCGGGGAGCAGCATATCGGCGTGGTGGGGCAGATCCACCCCGCGGTGGCCGCCAATTACGGCGTGGACGGCGAGCTGTACTGCGCGGAGCTGAGCGTGGAGGCCCTGCTGGCCGCCCGGGGGGCGGACCCGGAGTATGCCCCCCTGCCCAAATACCCCCCCATCACCCGGGACATCGCCGTGGTGTGCGGCGAGGAGATTACCGTGGGCGCGCTGGAGAGCGCCATCCGCAAGGGGGCCAGGGGACTGCTGAAGCAGGTGTCCCTGTTCGATATCTACCGGGGCAAGAGCGTGGGCGAGGGTAAAAAGTCGGTGGCCTTCAACCTGGTGCTCCGGGCCGACGACCGCTCTTTGACCGGCGAAGAAGCCGATGAGGACGTGAAGTCCATCCTTGAAACGTTGGAAAAGGACTGCGGCGCGGTGCTGCGGTAAAAAAGAGCGCGGGGCGGGATGCTGTCATCCCGCCCCGCTTTTTTCGCCTGTGGGAATAATGCCCCGCTCCAGCTTGAGGCGCAGCACCCGCAGTACGCTCTCGTCCAGCCGCTGTTGGGTGATGGTTCCGTCCTCCACCGCCTGGGTGAGGGCGCTGACGGCCTCGTCCAGATCCTGGGGGCACAGCAGCAGATCCACCCCCGCCTGGATGGCGGCCACGGCGATCTCGCCGCTGCCGTAGTGGTCGGTCATGGCCCGCATCTCCAGGCCGTCGGTGATGACCACGCCGTCAAAGCCCAGCTCCTCCCGCAGAAGGCCGGTGACCACCGCATGGGAGAACAGGGCGGGCTGCTCGTCGATTCCGGCCATGATGAGGTGGCCCAGCATCACCGCGTCCGCGCCCGCTTCAATGCCCGCCCGGAAGGGGACAAGCTCCGCGCCGCGCAGCTCGTCCAGGGTTTTATACACGTACACCGAGCCGTAATGACTGTCGGCGGAGGTGTCCCCGTGGCCGGGGAAGTGCTTGAGGGTGCAGGCCACGCCGCCCTCGTGGAAGCCGCCCACGGCGGCCGCCACCAGCTGGGCGGCCTGGTCAAAGTCGTCGCTGTAGGCCCGGTCGCCGATGACGGTGTTGGCCCGGTTGGACCACACGTCGGCCACCGGGGCCAGATCCATGTTGAAGCCGCAGCCGCGCAGGTCGGCGGCGATGGTGCGGGCGTTTTCCGCGGCCTTATCCGGCCCCTGGTCCTTGTAGTCCAGCATGGGGCCCACGTAGGTGGTGCCGATGGTATGCATCAGGCGGTTGACCCGCCCGCCCTCCTCATCGCAGGTAAGGATGAGGGGGATTTTGGAGTAGCTTTGGACGCTTGCAAGCATGGCCTTGGTCTGCTCCATGGTGACCAGGTTGGTGTCGTCGTACAGCAGCCCCGCCACAGGGTAGCGCTCCAGCGCCGCCCGGGTGGCTTCCCCCGCCGCCGTCACCCGGGACACCCCGGTGATGGCGGACGGCTTGACCACCAGCAGCTGGCACACCTTTTCATGCAGCGTCATCCCTGCCAGCAGCTCCTGGGCCGGGTCGGGGCTGGGGGTGGGCTGGGGCTCCGGCGCAGGGGTGGCGGGCGGCGGGATGGGAGTTGGCTGGGCGGTGGGGGCGGGGATGTCCCCGCCGGGCTGGGACGGCCCGCCCAGGGTGAACGCGGCCAGCAGCCCGGCCCCGGCCAGAAGGGCGGCCAGCGCCAGCGCCGCCGGGAGCAGCAGGCGGGGACGGGGGGACGGCGCGGCCCGTTTTCCTTTGTACACGGCGAATGCCTCCTTTTGTGCCGCAGCGGGGCGGCCGCCCCGCTTGCCTGACAAAATTCTACACGATTTTCAGATTTAGCGCAAGAGCGGAATGGGTTTTCGCCCGGTTTTCAAAAGGGACAGATTTTCCCTTGCGTTTGAGGGGAAACGTGGTATAATATTTCTGCATGATTTGGCGCGCCCGGTTCCGCCCCGGCTGGGGAGGGGGCCGCCGTCTGCCCGCCCGGGTTCCGGGGATTGCCCCGTGGCCGGGCGGGAAATAGAAATTACCCAGAGGAGGAGACATTGTGTTCAGTGGCAAATTGCATGGCATCCATGCGCCCCACAGGAAAAACACGGTGGACCGCGTTCCCGTGCGCCTGCCGGTGCCTCCGGTGATTACGGTGCCCATGTCCATGAACATCGGCGCCCCGGCCAAGCCTGTGGTCAAGCCGGGGGACGAGGTGAAGGTGGGCCAGATGATCGCGGAGGCCGGGGGGTTCATGTCCGCCCCCATCTACTCCGGCGTGTCCGGGAAGGTGAAGCGCCTGGATGAGATCGTCAGCTCCAACGGCCGGTTTGACACCGTGGTGGTCATCGAGACCGACGGGCAGCAGGCCGTGTGGGAGGGCGTCAAGCCCCCCGTGGTCACCGACAAGGACAGCTTTGTGGAGGCGGTGCGCCAGTGCGGCTGCGTGGGCCTGGGCGGCGCGGGCTTCCCCACGTCGGTCAAGCTCAACGTGGACCCGGACCGGGTGCACGCCATCATCATCAACGGCGCGGAGTGCGAGCCCTACATAACATCCGACACCCGCACCATGATAGACAACGCCGACGACGTGATCTACGGCGCCCAGCTGCTCCAGAAGTACTACACCGCCGACCGCATCGTCATCGGCATTGAGGACAACAAGCCCCAGTGCGTGAAGATCATGGAGGAGGCGGGCAAGGGCGTGCCCGGCTTCGAGGTAGCCGCCCTCCCAGCCCTGTACCCCCAGGGCGGCGAGAAGGTGCTCATTTACAACACCACCGGCGAGATTGTGCCCGAGGGCAAGCTGCCCATCGACGTGGGGGCCATCGTCATCAACTGCACCACCCTGGCCGTCATCGCCAAGTACATCCGCACGGGAATGCCCCTGGTGGAGAAGGTGGTCACCGTGGACGGCTCCGCCGTGGCCAACCCCCAGAACGTCATCGTCCCCGTGGGCACCCCCATCCAGGATGTGCTCAACTTCGTGGGCCTCAAGTGCGAGCCCAAGAAGGTGCTCTACGGCGGCCCCATGATGGGAACATCCGTCCCTTCCCTGGAGGCCCCCGTCATGAAGAACACCAACGCCGTTCTCGCCTTCGACGCCAAGGACGCCGAGGACCCCGTGCCCTCCGCCTGCATCCGCTGCGGCCGGTGCGTGGCCCACTGTCCCTTCAACCTGATGCCCGCCGCCATTGAGAGCGCCTATAACAATAAGGAGCCGGAGACTCTCAAGGCCCTCAAGGTGAATTTGTGCATGGAGTGCGGCTGCTGCTCCTTCAGCTGCCCCGCCCGCCGGCCCCTGGTTCAGGTGAATAAGCTGGCAAAGGCCATGCTGAACCAGTACAATGCCGAGCAGAAGGCCGCCGCTGAGAAAAAAGCGGCCAAGGAAAAAGAAAAGGAGGCGGTCTAAATGAACAATATGATCGTTTCCGTCAACCCCCACATCTACGCCAAGGACACCACCCAGACCATCATGCGGGACGTGCTCATCGCCCTGTTCCCCGCCGTCATCGCGTCCATCGTGTTTTTCGGCGTGAAGGCCCTGCTGGTGGAGGTCGTGTGCGTGGCAACGGCCATGCTGTGCGAGTGGGCCTTTGAGAAGATCACCAAAAAGCCCTGCACCGTCATGGATCTCTCCGCCGCTGTTACCGGCCTGATCCTGGCGCTGAACCTGCCGGTGGACATCCCCATCTGGCAGGCCATGTTCGGCTCCTTCGTGGCCATCATCGTGATCAAGCAGTTCTTCGGCGGCATCGGCCAGAACTTCGCCAACCCCGCCATCACCGCCCGCGTCATCATGCTGGTGGCCTTCTCCGGGGCCATGACAACCTGGGCGCCCGCCGCCTTCTCCAACGCCCCGGCGGACGCCGTCACCGCCGCCACCCCCCTGGCCATCATCGCCAGCGGCGAGGGCGAGCTGCCCACCCTGGCCCAGATGTTCCTGGGCGCCCGGGGCGGCTCCATGGGCGAGACCAGCTGCCTGGCTTTGCTCCTTGGCGGCATTTACCTCATCTACCGCAGGGTGATCTCCTGGCACACCCCTGTGGCCTTCATCGGCACCGTGCTGGTGTGCACCGCCCTCTTGGGCCAGCAGCCCCTGTACCAGGTGATGGCGGGGGGGCTGTTCCTGGGCGCATTCTTTATGGCCACCGACTACACCACTTCTCCCCCCACCCCCAAGGGCAGGCTCATCTTCGGCGTGGGCTGCGGCCTCATCACCGTGCTCATCCGGGTATGGGGCAATTTCCCGGAGGGTGTGTCCTTCTCCATCCTGCTGATGAATATCCTCAATCCGTACATCTGCGACTGGACCAAGACAAAACCGTTTGGAGGTGTGCAGGCATGACGAAAGCCAAATCCAATGTGATGACCGATTTCGGGGCCCCCATCATTGTGCTGGTGCTCATCTGCGTCATCATGAGCGGCCTGCTGGCCTTCACCAACGGTATCACCGCCCCCATTATCGCGGAGGCCGAGCGCAAGGCCAACGAGGAGGCCCGGCTGGAGGTGCTGTCCGCCGCGGATACCTTTGAGAAGGTGGAGGCCGACGGCCTGCCCGACGCGGTGCGGGAGGTCTACAAGGCCGCCAACGGCGCGGGCTACACCTTCTCCCTGACCACACCGGCTAC